>JBFWSB010000089.1:0-13194 GCA_050248595.1 Kapaibacterium sp. (SeqCode) | reverse complement strand
TCTGGCCAGCGCGCGCCGAATAAGGCTGTTTCCGAAGTTTGAAGTTCGGTTAGCAATTCTGGGGTCATGTACTTGCTATAGATATCTGAAAGCTCTCCTCGCTCTTCCAACATTGCTTGAAGTCGCGCGCAGTTTTCCCTCCACTTCTCTACAATCAGGTCATGTTTCTGGATCTGTTCGAGAACTACTTCAGGTAGTTGGTTCACCAATTCCTCCCACTCTCCCCAGCGTGACTTAGGAATAGCCTCGGCCAACGGCTCTACAATCTCCATCCGATTGTACTCGAACCACCAAGTGAAGTAAGGCATCAGCAGGAAGTGCTCCTCTGTCCTAATCTTCGTCAGTAAAAACTCTACAATGCGATTACGCTTCGGCATATTGCAACAAGAATGCGCGGATAAACTGGTCGATCTCTCCATCCATCACTGCTTGCACATCACCAGTCTCAGTACTGGTGCGCAAATCTTTCACGAGGGTATAGGGCTGGAAGACGTAGTTGCGAACCTGACTTCCCCACTCGATACGCTTCTTCGTCCCCTCAATTGCTGCCTTTCTCTCCTCCTCCTCGCGTCGGATAATCTCGTAGACTTCTGACCGAAGCATTCGCATTGCACGTTCGCGATTCTGCAACTGTGAACGCTCTTCCTGACAACTGACAACAATCTGGTGACGATCACCTCGCGGACTGATAAAGGTGTAGCGCAATCGGACTGCCGTCTCCACTTTGTTAACGTTCTGCCCCCCCTTTCCACCAGAGCGGAAGGTCTCCAACTCTACATCGGACGGGCTGATTTCTATCTCAACATCATCATCTACTGATGGGTAGACAAAGACTGAAGCAAAAGAGGTATGGCGGCGGGCATTCGAGTCGAATGGTGAGATACGAACCAGACGGTGTACCCCATTTTCACTCTTCAGATTGCCGAAGGCATATGCACCTCGAATCTCCACGGTCACAGATTTCATTCCGGCTACTTCCCCCTCCTGTTCGTCGAGCAGAGCAACGGTAAAACCGTTCCGTTCTGCCCAGCGCATATACATCCGAAAGAGCATCTGAGTCCAGTCTTGCGCCTCAGTCCCACCTGCCCCAGCCTGAACCTTCAAGATTGCATCTCGCACGTCGTCAGGATCGGAGAGCATTCGGCGAAACTCCATTTTCTCAATCATTTGCCCGAAAATCTGCAGTTCCTTCTCAATCTCCCCCTCCATCGACTCTTCTTCACCCTCTTCGGCAAGCTCAATTAAGACCTCAGTATCCTCCCCTTTTACCCGAGCTTCGTTCCACCCATCTACCCACTCCTTTCGGGAGTTGATCTCCCCCATCACCTTCCGCGCAGCTTCGTTATCGTTCCAAAAATCAGGAGCCTGTGTCTGCTCCTCAAGTTCAGCTATCTCTCTTTCCCGTGTATCGAGGTCAAAGATACCTCCTCAGCTCTCCGAGCTTGAGATTCAGTTCTTTTAGACGCTCTTTTTGTGCTTCAAACATATCAGTTAGAGTTCGTAGAGTTTTGAGTTTATAGAGTATGTAGAGTGGGGAATGAGGAAAATGTGATAGCAGACAATTAGGGATGTTGAAGAATACCCCTGCACCATTGCTCACCACGATATGTTTGTCATTCCCGCAAACGACAGTGGAGAGAAGATACGAAGATCGAAAAGAATCGGATTGCACTTGGAGATTCCGATAATCGCTCACCTGGGCGCTTTGGGAGATATATCGTTACGGCAAGTAGACATCAGGCGGATCAAAATCAAGCGTTCCAAAAATATCGAAGGCCTCCCCGGCACTGAAGCTGATCTCCCCCAGTTCCCCCTTATCGAAATTCCACCCAAAGTCAACGCGGATGAAGCCGGAGTTGATGCTCTTGCTGTTCCCGATTCGGACGCCAACCCCAGCTCCGCTGTGGAAGGGGAGGTCGGAAAATAACTCGGCTTGATTCCACGACCTGACCACATCCCAAAATCCAGCAATTCCCAACTCCCACAACCCAAGGTCGATGAGAGGAAATAGTCGATAGTCAACATTGAATCCGAGTCGGTTATCCCCCAGCACTTCCAGTTCACCGTAGCCTCGCAACCCAATATCCCCTTGTGAGGCAGGGAGCAGAACATAGCGTGGCCAACGCCAGATTGTGGAGAGTTGTCCTTTCGCTGCCAAAACGCCAGGGCCAAGTTTCAATCCGCCTGAGGCGGTTGCCCTGAACATCGTGAAGGCAGTCTCTTTCTCTTGAAATCCGGTTCCAGCCTCGGCCATGACAAATGAGTAGAAATCACCACTCAACATCGACTTGCGGACATCGGCTCCGATATATACCAAATCATCCAATCCCCCACTGTGGGGAAATATTTTACCGATGGAGACTCGCCCCTGTGCTCCAATCGGGACAAGTCGTGGGCCAGAGAACTCGTAACCTTCAAGGTGCTCGTAGTCGCGCCGAAGCGAGCCAATGCCACCGAAGAGACCGAAGCTGTTCTCAAACGCACGAGGGTGAGAATTCCCGGACTGAAGGTCATAGCGGTTATAGTTTACCCGCAACGATGCGTGGAATAGGTCATCTTCCCTATTTGAATTGCCATACCAGGCCTCGGCATTGTAGCGAAGCGCATAGTTAGTGTCGGTAAAGTATTGAGGATCAGGATTGGGATCGCTATTTCTGAAAAAGAATAGGTCCCGTCCATCGGCAAGCTGAAATCCCCCACCCCACGAGTGAGCCATTCGGTCGGTGTAGAAGGGGCGTTGCAGGTCAACTTCAACTCGTGTAAGTGGCTGCGAGAAGAGAACGAAGCTCTGCAATCGATGATACGTCCCAAAAAAATCTGGATCGTAGTACTTCACAATTCCACGCCACGTTGAATCGGATGGAGATATGAGGTCACCCCCAATCTCTAACTTCTTTGCGTACCCAAACAGATTTTCTTCAATCAGAAGCCAAGCCGTTCTATCCTCCCCCAACTCACGATATGGCTTCAGAACAAGGGACCATCCATCATCCACCTTCGTTTGGAGTATTCTGTGAATAGAACGGGAAGTAGCCGTATCTCCGAAATCGACGTTGAAGCTGACCTGAGAAAACACTCCAAGTTCACGAAGGTAGCGTTCAAACTCATCTACGTTGTGGGGTGACACTGTATCGCCGGGAGTGAAGAATAGATGTGAACCGCGACGGATAACCGACTCCTTTGTCATGAAGTGAGGTAAGTTGGTCAACTTCTCGTAGAGTTCGTAAGGTGCAGCAGTATCGGCAACGTTTACCTGCTGAAGGTAGAGCGAATCGAGAACGAACGACTCTTCCCCAAGACTCTGTGTCTGAAGTTTGCCAACGTTGAGAAGAGAAAGGATAATCCCAAGAAAGAAGGGAACAAGTCGACAGTAAGATCGGTTAGAACGTTGAGATTGCCTGATTCGCATAGATGATCGATACTCCACAAAAAAGAAGTCGGGCGGAAACACTTCCACCCGACTCATAATCTACTCCATCCAGACCGGAATCTCAATTCTCTTTTGCGTCATTCTGAGTATCGTCTACATGAACGCGCCGAACCACAATCTTTCTCCCCTCGATATAGACAACCTGTATCGGCTCTCCGGCAGTGATAAACTCACCATCGGAGACAACATCGTACTGCTCACCATTCACCATCGCCACCCCAGCAGGGCGGAGCGTTGTTACTGCCGAGCCGAACTCACCGAGGAGAACATCTTGCAGAGATGGTCCGGTAAGCCCATCTCCACTCCCTACCGACTCCCCGAAGAGGGCAAAGCGGCGGAACATTGAAGAGTTCGGAAGAAATTTCACCATCATCCAGGCAATCAAACCAAAGCCGACAAAAGAGCCGGCGAGGGTATAGAGTGGGGCAGAGAGATTGTCGAATGCAACTCCATCAATATTTCCAATCAGGGCAAGGAAGAGTGAAGAGACCATGAGGAGAATACCTGAGATTCCGGCTATACCGAAGCCGGGAATCACGAATATCTCAACAAAGAGAAGAATCACGCCGAGAACGAACAATGCAATTTCAATCGCATCGGCCAAATCGACCAGATACTGCGCGCTGAAGAAGAGGACGAGTGAAGAAACGCCAATAATAGAAATTGTCCCGAGATGTCCTGTCTTAATCGCGTAGAACAACCCTCCCATTCCGAGCATAATCAGAATTGAACTGATGAAAGGAGAAGTGAGGTGGCGGACGAGAAACTCAGCCCAGTTCATACCATCATTTTTCATCACGACATCTCGATATCCAAATGCAGCGAGTGCATCTTCAACCGAACCAACAATTGTGTCGCAATAGCCTATGGCATGTGCCTCTTCAGAAGTCAAGGTGAGGAGTTTGCCGGTTTTCTTGATAGTGGTATCACTCAGGGTGACCTCCTCGTCTACCATCGCCTCTGCTATCATTGGGTCGCGACCATTTTTTTCAGCCGTTGACCGCATTTCTCCTCGCATGTAGCTCACAACTTTCTCTGAAGCCTTCTCCCCCGATCCATAAACTGGCGTTGCCGCACCAATACTTCCCCCCGGAGCCATGGCAATCTTCTCAGCTGAGAGCGTAATCAACGCACCGGCAGAAATAGCCCGCCGATCGACGAAGGCAATTGTGGGGGATGTCGAGGCAAGAATAGCATCCTTAATCTCAGTTGCCACATCCACACGACCACCAAATGTGTTTACGTGCAGAAGCACAACAGCCGAGGGATCCTCGTTTGCTTCCTGAATAATCCGTTCAACGTAAGGCCCAAGCCCCAAATCTACTTCACCAGAAATTTCGATGACGTAGACTGAGGTTTGCGCCTGAAGTGGGCGAAAGCTGGTCAGCACCAAAAAGGCTGCGACAGCAATCATTCCTATGATTCTTAGTTGTTTCACCATATCTGCTCCCTGTTGAACAACAGAAGATAGTTGGGTGTAGACTTCGGACAGGCACTCGCCTACGAGCTATTGGCCAGACTGTTGCGTCTGAACGCTCTCTTCACCACCTTCAACTTTTTCCCAGACCTCCATAAAGTTCCTCAGCGTATCTGTGCGCCGATATGATGCACGGAGTGCTGAGTCCCGGAAAATACGATCTGTATAGAATTGCCAGTCGACAATGAAGTCGAATTTCATTGAGTCGACATACTCTGGGAACCTTCCCTCCTCCCAGGCATAAAACGCTTCTGGATTTACTTTGCCGTCGAGGTTAACGACGTTCTGTGGGTAGAGAAAGCCGACAGTGCCAGACTGGAAGATACCAACTCGATCATCAGGAGCCACATTCTCCTCCATCCAGTTCACTGTGTCAACCATCATATTCTCGTAGGTGTTTGTGTAGTTTCGGAAGAAGAAGGCGATACTTAAGGTGAAGAGAACAAATGGTATGAGTGGAATCACTTGTACTCCCCTCTCCGATCCAGTAGAATAACTCCAGAGGGACGTTCCCAAGGCAATCAGAAAGAGAAGAATGGAAACCGTTATCAATACAAGGTAGCGGGCTTGGAAGTGTGGAGCACCGAAGATGAACGTATAGAAGAGGCTCAGTCCAAGCAGAGTTAACAGAAGGGGGGCAAAGGAGCGGAGGTTCCAATCGTTTCGGAATCCCTGAATTCTTCCGAGCAGAAGTTTGCGCAGATCGGGAGTAAAGGCAAGGAAAATTCCCACAACCATCAGGAGAAGAAGACCGAACCAGGCAATGTTTCCTATTCGCCACGCTGCGGGGGTGGCAACGCCTGCCACCAATCCTTCGAGAAAGACGTTGAAGGTCTCGACAATCTGCACGGTGAGATCCGTACTCAATCCCTGTTGCGATTGTCCACTTATTGGCACAAAACTTCCGAACGTCTGCAAGTTGTAGAGCCACCAAGGAGCACTTACAACTACTGCCCCTACTCCCATTGCGCCTATCTGCCCCACCATTCGAACAAACTCTCCCCAGCGTGCTCTCCCCTCCTTCGTGCTATGTCGACGATGTTCTGTCAACACTTTCCAGATAACGAGGGCAACCGCAAGGATTCCCGCATCAACCCGAGCCAGAATTGTTAATCCGAGCAGGAGACCGACACCGAGATATGGAAGGATTCTTCTCTCCTGCATACGTTCACGCCTGTTAAATTCTCCAAGCGTTAGAAAGATCAACCCAACGGTCAAGCCTGTCTCCAGTCCGTTGAGAAACTGAATCGAGAGTGCGTAGTTGATGTAGATGAGGGCAAAGCTGAGCCAGAACAGCAGTTTTGGATCGGTCTCTTGCCGAGAGGCAGCAACAAGGAACCGGGCGGCAGCCCACGCTGCAAAGAGGTAGAGCGCAATCTGCAACAGTAGAGTAAGCCGAAGCGCAAGGTAAAGATCGCCATCACTTACGGCGAAGAGTGGTGTATAGAGCAGACAGATGAGTGGCTGCACGCCATTGGTTGGGTGTATCCCATCCACGCTGAACCCAGCCCCCTCAGAAAACCATCGAGAGACACTCATTGCATAGAATGTGTCTTCAAAATATGGTCTGGAGAGGAGGAGTTTGTCGGCACGGAAAATCAACCCAACGTGCAGCAGTAGAACCAATCCGACGAAAAGCTTCAAGAGGAAGAGATATCGTCTGGAAGGACTTCGATAGAGAAGTGCTGGCACGGAATCGGTACGATGTTCAGTCAGTTCAATTCTCCTTCACGTGGAAGGGCATTTTCGAGGCTAACTCACGGGTAAGTTTGCTGTACGTGTCTCTGATTTCGCGAGGATCTTTCAGACTCACCGAGACCTGGTTCTGGGTCATTACAGATCTCTTGGCTGGGTCGACCAAGATGAAGTTAACAGTAACACTCTCTTTACCTCTTCCAGCATTATCGCTCGGTGTTTGATTCTCAAGTTGCACTTTTTGCAGAACGAGTAAGAAGTCGATTGCTCCCTCTTTCCGGGCTGCATCAATCTCTTCCCAGTTCCAGCTTCCTATCTCCCCATTAAAATCTCTGGTGGCATCAAGTGGGTGAATTGCGCCGACTGGTTGAGTACGGTAGACGACGACGAGATTCGAGTCGAGAACGTTGTCGAGATAGTCGCGGAACTGCGTTTGGAACTCGTTATCTACTCTACTTTGGGAGCTTAATGCAGCAATCCCGCGCGAGTAGGCAAATGCCTCGCTGTTGGTGAGGACAAAGTCGCCTTCTTTTGGCATCAGGATAAAGAGTCGCTTCCCAGTTAGTACTGCGTCACTATAACCCTCTATGCTCGTGCGGCTGGAACCACATCCAGCAAAGAGTCCCGCAGAAAGAATGATTCCGGCAACAATGCTCGAAACCACTACCGTCGATCCTGTTTTCATCGTAGTCATGCCAATTCTTTGTTCTCTGCGTGTTGTAAAAAAGATATGTTTTCAATTATCCCAACAGCACGTGAAGTGTGCTTTAGGAAATTATTCCCTTGGTGATTCTTGGTGGTAATTCACTCACTCTCAACTCACCTTCCCTACTCATATACCCCCCTGACGTACAGAACAAACGAGTCTGTTACGCAAACCTCCACGTACTTGCTGTTCAGCAGGTTGTTGAATCCCTCTATCTTCTCCAATGCCTGAAGGGTTGAGGCCGATCCAACAATGCTGGCAGCCCCGGCATCATTCCGTTCCAGTATAAGAAACTCTGGCTTCCCTTTCCGCAAATAGTCCACAAATTCCTGTTGCAATTCTTTCGGAGTGAAGGTGGCAATTAGGTAGTGGCCGTGCAAGATACCAAAGGTAGGACTGGTACGAAGCTCCGAATAAAAGAATGCGGCAATATCGGAGACGGCGTAAACCTCTACAGAACCGGTTGAGTGCGCACGGATAGTGTCGCAGAGTCTCTTTACTTCGCCCCAACGTTGATCTGCCGATAGATCGAACGACTCACCTGAGGTAAGACCCACCGAGAGACGCCATGAAATCCCCCTCCAAGACTCACTCACATATTTAGGAAGTGGACTGAAGAGAAATCCTATTCCTATGAGAATCGCGAGAACTCCCTTCGCATATATGCCCTCCGTGAACTCCGCTCTCCGCTCCCACAGACCTACCAAAACGGGAGCAACCAGAAGTGCTGCCGGAACAAAGATGCGGCTGAACTGATAGGGGACGAACATTAGTTCAACGAGTGCGCTCCCAAAGAGGGTAATGAAGGTCAAGACGGAGAGTTGCCCCCACCGAGCGATAGATTCACTTGGAGGGACGGATTTCTCAGGCTGCTTCACCCCCTTTAGCGTTCGAACGACAGCGGCAAACGTCGCAAGGAGCATCGTTAGCGTAAATCCGTAGCCGAGATAAAAACCAGTTTGGCGGAGAATCAACGAGAGAGGATTCTCGCTTTGAATCGAGTAGAGAAGCCGTCCACGAATCCACCCCGACATCATCTCCCAACCAGAAATCGTGTTGAAGAGGAGAAGCGTCAGGAAAAAGAGAAGGACAACTGTACCTGCTGCGAAGAGAATCCAGAGGGAATAGCTGACGTTTTTGCGATTCGGCTCCCGAAAGATTAAGAACTCGGCGGCAACTGCCGACAGAATCACAGCTCCAAAAGAGAACTTCAATGTGAAGAGAAGTCCACAGAGCAGACCGACCAGAATAGCCCCCGACCGATTTCGCCACCGAATCTGCGCTACCATCATTGGCAACAGAAGAAGCCCGACAAAGCTTTCTGGTTGTGGCGTTCCATCTGGGCCGAGTGAAGCGTAGAGAAGAGCGTAGAGAATCGTTGCCAAGACAATTGTTCTTCGAGCTTCGCCAACGATCTGTAGACTTCGGGTAATGAGTGAGAGAATCAGGAGTTGCAATCCATACTCAATCAGCCTAATTGGAAGAATCCCCTCTCCGAAAAGTCCGTTTGCAGCAGCAAAAAGGAAAGAGATAAATGGAGGCTTCACGTCGGCAACGTCACGATAGTAAACTCCTCCGTCGGCGAGGATACGCCCAGCGGTGAGATAGATCGACTGGTCAGGCCCGGCAGGCCAGGCAATGATAGGGAGCAGGAGCAGAGCAGCCGGAAGAATCAACTTCCATCTGTTTTGGTAGATATTCTCCATCAGGTATCGGCGTTAGTCGTACTGGTTAAGCTCCTCACCCTCTCTCCTCCCCATGCTCAATCCGATAGAGATACTCAAGGACGCCCCGCTCCTCAGGAGTGAGGTCGACATTCCGTCTCTTCATAACACGCTCTGCAAGCTCTAAAGCTTTGTCGAGTCGGTAGGGAACAATCTCTGAGACATTGCACCACGCATAGGAGCTGATCTCTTTTGGGGGAAATCCACCTCCGAAAATGTTTGCGAAGGGGCCGACCACCGTTCCGGTATTCAACATCGTGTTGATTCCACTCTTGCTGTGGTCACCGATCAACGCCCCGAGGAACATCTGCCCAGTATCTATCTCTTCTCCTCGGAGGGTCACGCGAATCATCCCGTAGTTATTCTTCAGATCGGACGTGTTCGTATCTGCTCCTAAATTCACCCACGCGCCGAGATAGCTGTGCCCTAAGAAGCCATCGTGTTGTTTGTTGGAGTAGCCGAGGATGATAGAATTTTCTATCTCCCCTCCCACCTTACACCAAGGGCCAATCGACGTGCCGTGATAAATCTTTGCCCCAATCTTTACCGTTGAGTTCGCCCCGATAAAACATGGGCCTTGAATTACACTGTTCGCCATCACCTTCACACCGTCGCACAGAATAATCGGACCGTCGGTCGTATCGAAGACTACGCCGGGGGCAACGGAGACATCTTCACCGAAGTAAAGCCCGCCACCACCAACGCGCGAAACTCCGGCTGGAAGAATTTCTGGTACAAAGAGATCGAGAATCTGGCTGTCGGCAACAATTGCTTCGTTGTTCCCCGCAATCATTTCCCAGAGATAGTGGTAGAGTTCTCCCCCTTCAAACTCAAGCTCCCTTAGCCCTTCCACGCGACTGAAGTCGAGGAAAGAATCGTCGTAGTTCAAATCTGATAGCTGCTCACGCTTAAGGCGTGCTGCAATCACACTCTCCTCTCGACGAATAATCCACCCAGACTCGCTCGGCAGACTGCTGAGGAAGTCAGGTTCGATTCGGAGCCGACCATTAATGAAGGTGACCTGTTCGGAGGTGGGAGCGGAAAGACTGTTGCTTCGATAGATCGGTCGCAAATATTCTCTGCCGTGCAGAAGAACAGAGTTTGTGTGCAACAGTTTTGCAGCCCGTTCGTGGGGGGTAAAGCCACCACAGAGCAACGTGGCAACATGTCGCGTTGCGCTCAGCGGGTAGAACCCCTCAACATGTTGATCTTCAAACAGACAAATCATCGACAAGAGTCTCCGCTGATTTCTCTTTCACATCTCGAATAAACGAGAAGCGCGATGTCCGACAATCCGACACCACGCTTCTTCTGCGGAAAGAGAGGGATTTCACTCTGCCAAGTGGTACACCCTGTACCAAGCTGGCATCACACTTCAATTTTTCTGAGTTTCTTCAACATACATCAACTCAGGACAAAGCGTTCGTTGTTATGCGAATAGAACGCTCTCATTCCCTCTTTCCACAATCAGCTATAAAGATCGTTCTTCGCAAGAAGAAAAACAAGGAGAGGTTACCTTCTATTATGAGGCAATAGGGAGATACGAACCCTCGATCTCCACGAAGGGCAGAACGTTTTCGAGATCATCCCGTTCAACCACACAGGCCTCCCTTTCATGACCGTTCTGTGCACGTCAATGCCGGGATACTATCCTCTCCAGGCAGTTTGCGCCGATGATATCCTTTTCGCTAAATTCTTCCACTCCTTCAGTGACACGTGCGGAACGAGACCTTTGTCCTCCCTAACTATTTAGGGCGTGGGTTCACTATGTTCTTGCTTTTCCAGCTGAATCGAGGTCTTCGAGTGCAGCCTGTGTGGCGAATCTCACGGAATGACTTTGGAGTAAATGGATCGCGCATGTTTTGCGCCGGTGATGCGGGTAGAGAGCACACGATAACTCGGAGGTAAGAGTATGGCGAAGATACTTCTAACAGGATTCGAATCGTATGGGAATACACCGGACAACCCGGCAGAATCGGTAGCGCGTAAGCTCGACGGTAAACAGTTCGATGGATCGGAGGTGATTGCGCGCATCGTCCCAAATAATTTTTTCGAATGTATCGACTTTGTGTGGGCTTCAATTGTCGAAACTGAACCGGACGTTGTGGTCATGATGGGTGAATATCCCGGACGTGCGGTCATCACTGTCGAGCGCATCGCCCAGAACCTGAACGACTCGACGAGATACGGTCTCGCGGACAACAACGGGTGCTCCTTGCAGGGTCGGCTGACAGTTCCCGATGGTCCCGCTGCGTACTACTCAACGCTCCCTGTTCGTGCGATGGTGAAGGCTATGCGAAATGCTGGCATCCCCTCCGACATCTCGGATGCAGCAGGCACATTCTGCTGCAATCATTTAATGTACGGCATCCTTCACCGTATTGGCTCAAACGCTTTGCCGATTCTTGCAGGATGGATTCACCTTCCCCAGCTTCCAAGTGTTGCAGCACTCCCGGACAATCTTGGAACTCCAAGTATGTCGGTAGAAACATCCGCAACAGGGGTTGAAATCGGACTCCATGCCATCCTCGAGAATTCAAGAGATATTGAGGAACCGATCATCTCGCGGCTCCAGATATAGTTGTGCACAAAAAAAGCCCGGTCGCAAAACCGGGCTTTTTCATACGCTTTGCAGCGTTTGCGTGGCGGAAAGGGAGGGATTCGAACCCTCGGTACGAGTTGTGCCCGTACAAACGCTTTCCAGGCGTTCCAGTTAAACCACTCCTGCACCTTTCCAGATATGTTGTCGCTCCCCTACTTCACAGTCCGATTTGATAAGAGGACTGCAAAGTTATGAAGCCTCGGGGGTTTCTTCAACTTTGGTAACGTTTTCAGAAGACTCTGAAGAAGTTTTCTTTTTCTTATCGTCGTTGTTTTGCCCCTGAGTCATCTCTTGCTCAGGACTCCCCTTCCCTCGCTTACTTGTCCCCTTCTCTACCCGTAGTTCTGCCTCTTGCCCTCGATTCGCGCCTCTCCGCCAAACCCAGAGTGAGTGGAGGATCAGGGCAATCGTACCACTCAGAAGCTGAACCATTGCAACAAAGGTATAGCGTGAGTGCAATACCCCGAATCGCTCGTGTGCCGTCTTCTTTGCCTCGAGGATGTGATCGAAGTCTGCAATTTCGAACCTGAGTTGGCTGATTTCAGGGAGGAGAATCAGCCCGGCATAGAGTGTACACAACAAGGTGACGAGTGCAAACCCTGCCGCAATTCTACTTGTGCCCCGTGGGGTTACTAAGGCAAGATAGCCCAACGATAGAACGGCAATCGTTGCTACCAACCCTTGCGTAACAGTTAGCCGGTGGATAATCGCTCCGTTCACCACCCCTGCCAACGTTCTACTGGGGAGCAAGCCATCACGGAAGATGACCGAGGCAACCCCAGTGCCAAAGAAAAGAAGACTTCCAACAAGAATCCCCAACGCCAGAATGGCGACAATATGCAGCAAGCCTCTGAACATGAATATTACTTCCTGTCAATACATACCATCACGAAAGCCCAACCTCAGCTTGTCATCGTTTCGCTCAGAGTTTCGCGATGATTGCCTCAACCATCTCGTCTGTATGCACTCCCCCTTCAGGATTGAGGTCGGGAGTAACGTGAGTTCCTTCAAGCAAAACCTGAGCGAGGGCAGCTTCGATACGATCTGCTATTTCAACCTTTCCAAGATAGCGCAACATTAAGACAGCGGCCAACAGAAGTGCTGAAGGGTTAGCGATGTTCTTTCCAGCTATGTCAGGAGCCGAGCCGTGTACCGCCTCAAAGATTGCTGTTTCATCGCCGATATTTGCACCGGGAACAAGCCCGAGTCCACCAATCAATCCGCAGGCAAGATCAGAGAGAATATCGCCGAAGAGATTGGTGGTCACGATTACGTCGAACTGCTCTGGGTGCATTACAAGCTGCATCGACATACTGTCGACAATTTTATCTTCGCACTCAATCTCGGGATATTCTTTCGCTATCTGCAGCCCAACCTCGAGAAACATCCCGGAGGTGAACTTCAAGATATTTGCCTTGTGAACGATGGTGACTGTCTTTCGACCATGCTTCCGGGCATAGTCGAAAGCGGCTCGAACAATCCGCTCCGATCCATATCGGGTGACAATAGCTACAGACTCGGCAGCCGACTTTCGTGAGTCGATATAGTGCTCGACCCCAG
>JBFWSB010000088.1:0-13301 GCA_050248595.1 Kapaibacterium sp. (SeqCode) | reverse complement strand
TCAGATACTGATCTGGCATTCATCAGTTTTTTCTCTTATTGATTTACTTTTACTTGTTACGAGATGCGTTTTTTTGAGCTTCTGGGAAGAGTGTTAAGGCTTTTATGTACTGCTTATCAGCTTGCAAAGCCACTTGGTAGAATTCAGTATCTCCCCAAATGCTCCGCGCAATTCGCGACTTGATTCTGTTCTTCAGGAGAGGCGTATCAGCCTTTATTAGCTCGTCGTCAATCTTGATCCCTTTCTTGCGAGATAGGTTGAGGAAATCTTGGAACATTCCCTCAGTCACTTCATAGCCATTGAGAAAACTTCCAAAGTCTTTTTGATAGCGACTTCGCAGCGAAGCTCCATTCGTTGCCATATATCCTTCAACATATTCCCACGTAACGTTCTTCGTGATAATATCCCACGAACCCGATTTGCTGTGTAGCGTGTCTGGCTTCACGATGTAATCTGGAGTGATGCCACCACCACCAATCACTATCCGTCCACCTAAGGTTTTGTAGGTTGGTCGAGTTGTATCTTTCGTGTCGTGATTGTGGTCGATGTTTGCTCCTTCCTCTCCTTCATCACGCCCAGCAAGAGCATAATAGCTTTCCAGTCCATTATCGTAAGGGCGTTGGATCAGCCGACCAGACGGGGTATAGTAGCGAGCCACGGTCAGTCGAAATGCAGAGCCATCTGAGAGTGAGAACTGTTTCTGTACAAGTCCTTTCCCAAACGTTGTTTCTCCCACAATCAAACCACGGTCAAGGTCTTGAATTGCACCAGCCATAATTTCCGATGCTGAAGCAGAACCGGGGCTTACCAGAACAATCAGCGGAACCTCTTCATATTTTTGGCCGTTGTGCGACCAGAAAACCTCTTCGTCGTTATTCCGAGCACTCTCGGTGTAGACAATTTTTTGCTTCCCCCCGATAAACTCGTCAGCCATGCGAACAGCCCTCTCTAAATATCCACCGGGGTTACCTCGAAGGTCGAGAATCAGTCGTTTCATCCCTGCCGAAGAGAGCTTCTCCAAGTGCTCCACCATTTCTGTGTAGGTCGGGTCGGCAAAGCGATTGATCTTCATATAACCCGTACCATTCTCGTCAACAAACGAGGCGTCGACTGTATAGAGGGGGATCTCATCTCTTGTAATCGTAAACTCAAGAGGTTCTGTGCCACCGGGGCGAATGATCGATACGTTCACTTTCGAACCTTTCTTACCACGCAATTTATTTGGGACATCGGAGCGATCCATACCGACGGCGTTCTGTCCGTCGATTCTGACAATCTTGTCGCCAGAAATAATTCCGAGTGCTTCCGAGGGTCCACCAGAAATCGATGCGACGACCGTGATTGTGTCGCGAATCACATCGAACTCGACACCAATTCCCTCAAAACTCCCCCTGAAATCTTCTTCAACACGACGTTGTTGTTCGGCTGGTATATATACGGAGTGGGGGTCGAGCTTGGTCAGCATACCTGCAATTGCTGACTCCACAAGTTCAGGTGTGTTGACATCGTCCACATAGTTCTTTTCAACAGTGAAAAGGACATCCTTGAACTTATTCAACTGTTCATAGATACTGTCACCGGAAATCAACGGCTGAATGTAGATGCCAATGAGAATTCCGAGCGCAAGCCCGAATATCGTGAACCACATTTTTTTTGATTGGCGTTGCATCGGATTATGTAGTAGTGAATGCGTTTTGTTCTTTGATTTCTGAAAGAGAGTTCAGGGTGGGAGACTCCCCTAAAATGCCGTGTAACGTCGATTTGCGCCGATAAATCGTGTACATCCATTAATTCCCTGACAATTCTTCAACTTCCATCAGCATTCGCACAGCTTCACTATAGCGATCTGCTGTTCCGTTTATCACGTCGAGTGGAAGTGGAGGTGGGGGGGGCGTTTTGTCCCAATCGAGAGATTCCAGCCAGTCACGCAGATATTGTTTGTCGAAATTGACAGGCTCGGTTCCCGGATTGTATTCCGATGCAAGCCAGAAGCGTGATGAATCGGGTGTCAACACTTCATCGATCAAGATAATCGAGCCGTCGCTATCCCGACCGAACTCGAACTTCGTGTCGGCGATGATAATACCGTGTCGAGCCGCAATCTCCGAACCTCTCGCGTAGAGTGCCAAGGTCAACTCTCGTAATCGCGTTGCAACCTCTTCGCCAATTATTCCGGCTGCCACATCGAAAGAGATATTCTCGTCGTGCCCCTCCTCGGCTTTCGTTGCTGGGGTAAAGATCGTTTCAGGGAGCTTATCTGCTCGATGTAATCCTTCCGGTAGGGGAACATTGCAGACAGATTGATTCACCTGATACTCTTTCCACCCTGAGCCAGCAAGATATCCTCTGGCCACACATTCAACAGGGAAGGGGGCGGCCTTCTTCACAATCATTGACCTACCTTGAAGTTCCTCAAGGTATGGTTTGCACTCCTCAGGATAATCGTGAACGTCGGCAGTGATTAAATGGTTCGGAACAACGTCGGCAAGTTGTTCGAACCACCAGAGCGAGAGCTGGGTCAACATTGCCCCCTTCCCCGGAATTGGATCGTTCATCACCACATCGT
Organism: Kapaibacterium sp. (SeqCode); assembly: GCA_050248595.1. Lineage (GTDB taxonomy): Bacteria > Bacteroidota > Ignavibacteria > OLB7 > OLB7 > JAGWAZ01. Next base: position 10,735 of record JBFWSB010000088.1, on the reverse strand, counting down.
ATGCACTGATGCGATCTGTGGCAACAATCAGAAGAGATGTGCCGAGATCGTATACGTCACGCACTTTTCCTCGTCGCCAAAGTGGAAGGTTTGTAAAGTTGGTTGTGTGTATACCCTGTGTTCCCATATCTCACTTCAGAGGCTTGTCGGTTTTTCTGTTCCTTTCGTTTGGTAAACGAGGCCAAATATGATTAACTTGACCCAAAGCCGTTGCCTGAGAGCAATGGCTTTTCCCGTAGTTATACTGCGGTGAAATTATCTCGTATTCAAAATAGGAAAAGAAGTTCAAGCAATGGCAGATCATGTCTACCTAACGCGCGAGCGAATGCGCGAAATAGAAGAAGAAATTCAGGATCTGAAGATCAACAAGCGGAAAGAGATGGCAGAGATGATTGCCGAAGCTCGTTCCCACGGTGACCTATCGGAAAATGCTGAATACGACGCTGCAAAAGAGGCTCAAGGGCTTCTTGAATCGAGAATTAATCGACTTGAAGGTATTATCGGACGGGCGCGAGTTCTCGACAGCAAAGATCTTCCAAACGATAAAGTCTATATTCTCACTCGTGTGAAAGTGAAAAATCACACCTCAGGAATAGAAGCGGAGTATACACTTGTCTCTCCTGAAGAGGCCGATCTCGAGAGGCGGAAGTTGGCAATTACTTCCCCAATCGGTAAGGCATTGATGGGGAAAACTGTTGGTGATATTGTTGAAGCACACGCTCCAGCAGGCAAAGTAAAGCTCGAAGTCCTGGCGATTGAGAGGAGCTAACAAACTTCTGCCGAGTCTATAATGATTTATTTCTTAGCCATTACTTTACGTTAAACGTTCAGGATACCGGGGAGTCAGAGGGCAGATTTTTGCTGGCAAGCGCGCCCTCGCATTGATTGAGACCCCGGCCCGCAATCAAGGGCAATATGGTCGAACTCGACGACAAAGAGCTTCTTGAACTCTACCACTCCGGCCAGAAAGAACGGATGTTCAACGAACTGGTTCGGAGGTATCAGAAGCGAATATACTGGGTGGCGCGACGCATGGTGAAACGCCATGAGGATGCGGACGATATTGCTCAGGACGTTTTTGTGAAGGCCTACACGGCACTTGAAGGATTCAGAGGTGATTCCAATATCTACACCTGGCTCTACCGAATCGCTGTTAACCTCTCAATCAATCACCTGCGCAAGCAAAAGGTTCGAAACGCTGTCGACTTGGACGACTACCTTCCATTCCTTTCGAAGGATGCCGACCAAGATAAGAAGATGATGCGGCGCGAAAATGTCTCTCTCATTGAGGAGGCAATCATCACATTACCGGAGAAGCAGCGGGCAGTCTTTATCATGCGCTATTACGATGAGATGCCCTATGAGCAGATATCGGCGATTCTTGGGACTACAGTTGGTGGACTGAAGGCAAATTTCCACCACGCTGTGAAAAAGGTGGCAGCATACGTTAAGCAGAATCACGGCAGTTTAAATGTAGAGGATGCCGAAGGGCTACTCGATGACGAGGAAGACATTCTGTAATGTCGATAGTTCATCTCACCAAAGCGGACAACAACTGAAAGTATCTACGTTTTACCATATACCGTCAGCTTTTGCTGGCAATGAAACCGATTGAATTATGGGAAAGAAGCTGAATAGTGAGGGATATGAAATGAACAGGATGGATGACGTGATTGAACGGGATGTGGCCGACTTGCGTGCCATGCTCAGCGAGATTCCTGAGCCTTCAGAGCCGCATCCGGCATACTGGAATAATTTTCTTCTGCGTGTACACGAACGAATCGAAGAAAAACAAGCACCGAAACGTAAGGCCTGGTGGTCGCCAGCTCTAATATGGGGATCACTCTCTGGCGTCGCCGGACTTCTATTGATCGCATTTATGACAGGTGTGTTCCCATTCGGCTCGGATGGAGTGGTTCCTGGTGAGGAATTAGCTCACGTTAGTACCCCAGGTGATCTGGAACTAACGCCGAGGCCGCTCGATATGAATGCGGATATCTACGTACCAGGTGTTGACGAGGAAATTGATGGAAGCTACAGCATCGTCTTAACTGAGAGCGAATTGAACATGATTAACGCAATCAGCGATGGTGACGATGAGGCGATTCTTCAGGCAATGATCGACGATGTCGATTTCGAAATTTAGTTCTCGTTATGAATTCCCCCGTCTCCATGCATTGAAACGAGAGAGGATAAAGACGGGATTCATAACGCGGGAGGAGGCTGCAGAGCTTCCTCTTGTTGTTTTATAGGGGCAAGATTAAGATTGCGGTAATTGATTAGCACTCTTGTCCAGAATGCGAGAAGTGATAGGTTGTTCGAAAGAAAGATGAGACACCAAACGACGATAGAAGAGCTTGACCGCGAGTCACTGATCCGACTGGTTCTCTCGCTGTAAGAGCAATTGCAGCAGGTGCAAGAGCAGAATCAGGAGTTGCAGGAGGAGTTGGATCGTTTGCTGAAGTCAGGGACTCGTCAGCAGCGACGCTGTTCCAGTGGTGGATCATCTGCTCGAAAGCGTGCGGGACGTCGCAGTGGCCAAGTGTGGTTTCGTCATCGAGATGGCCGGATGCCGAGAGCTACACGAGCCTTTCGCAGCCTGACACTCATCTTATAGAGTCGACAGGTCAGATATGATAATCGCCCATAGTATTTTAAAAGAGACAGCATTAAAATCACTAAGGGCACCATCTGCCGCCACGGACACCTGAATATGGATTCTCCATCATACTTCACCTGCCGTCTCTATAGTGCTCCATGATGTACTTATCTAAAATAAAGAGATTGAAAGCGTTAGACGTTTCTTTCATGTTGCTTCTTATAGCAGGATGTCGAAATACCGAACCTATTGTCTGTCATGACTGTATAAGGAGCTATATTCATCTGTTTAATAATAACAGTGAAATCAATTTTCAAACTTTGACAACCATTACTCCAAAAGCTGTTCTTGATAAAGCACAGGAGCAGTTCGGCATAACTGGTGAAATAGAGGATGCATTATCTTGGAGAGATTCTTCTGGTATGTATATTTCAATAGCCACAACTTCATATGATGAGGTGCTAACATCATCCAGCCTCGGCATGGACGGTGAAATGGATACAGTAGTAGCAATTGCATCAGTATATTTAATCGCCGTTGATAATGATTCGTTTTTATTGAAATATATCTGGACTGATTCTTTAACGCAGGACTTTGTTTATACGTCAAAACCTATTCTGAAGTCGTCATGGGGATATGTTGCTAATTCGTTGTATGCTTATGATGCAAATGCTGACGGCCTGAAAGAAATCTATTGTGTTTTTGGAGATACACTTGGAAAAATAGAGCATGGTTTTTATGTTTTCTTTGATAATCGACTGACAACACAAATAAATTATTCAACTTTGAAGCCATTCTTCGGCATAGATGAGTATTCATCTCACGCTAATGAATTCCCTTCTGATTTTTTAATTTTGAAGTGTATGTATGAAAAATATTTTGGACGTTATCCAAAGGAAGAGCATTGAACAGAGTTATTCAGAAACAAGGTAAATTAAATCAGAAGATAGGAAGAGCAGCCGTCGGCCCGGTCTACTCTGAAATACTGATTCCCCACCGCCACTTCAACCCCTCCTCTTCTAATAGTGTTGACGATGTCCAGAATGGTATGTAGAGGGATAGACGAACAGGGTTTGGACTGTCAATAAGATCCTTCTGTGGTTGAGTGAATAGAAGGTTCAGTAGATCAATTGAAACGATACTTCCCCCCTCGACATGATATTGCTCGAAGGACTTGAAGGTGACAACGTCGGGGAGAACCCAACCTCCAGCTGCGTAGAGACTAAAGCCGACGTGGTCGAGAGGCCAGATGTTCAGCACTGATGAAAGCCTACTGAAGCCTACCCTAACTCTTCCGTTTGCAAGGTGGTTGCCATACCGGAGTGAATCGGGAGCCTCTGTAAGCGCGACTAAGTATCCTTCGGTAGGGAGTATGAGGTGATTGCGCTCGGCAAAGTCAGGAGCAGCATTCATGCCAAGGCGGTTGATCACGTTGTCGTGCATCGTCCGAGATGATGAGCCTGCTCCGTTGAACTTGAACTGTGGGGGGGGCGTGCCGAGACTCGTACCCAGAAACAAATTCTCCTCAACATCCAAACCGAACAGGCTTTGGTTCGATGAACCTTGAACCTTCCACTGTGCAAACCCCTTGTCTGCTCCAGCCGTAGCTGAAACTTCAAGTGAAAGCTCATTCCTCTGCTGCCAGCCTCGTTGCGTTAGTCGATACTCTAAGCCAACGCGGTTGACCTCTTCCGAGTTCCATGGAGCAACTGCATTCGGATAGATATTCCCGGCAAGCCGTGAGTGTTCAGCGTAGAGTTGCAGTTTATGGTAGAGACTTGTGCTGTAGTAGAAGGGGCGAAGTTCTTTGCTCAGACCAACTCTCCACAGTTCGAGACCATCATTGTTGGTGGCAAACATCTCAACTCGACCAAGACGTCCCAGAAATGAAACGGGCGTTTCATATCTACCTTTGTAGTTGATCCGACTTGAACCAAGGTTATAGTAAAGTCCGAGAGAGCTGTTATAGCGATCAAAGGCGTAACCTCCATCAGCAAGGAATCCAACCTGTCCCCCTTCAGCTTCAGAATACCAGATTGTAGGTCGCAAGCGAACGGAGTATTTGCCGAGTGGCCGTTGCAAATCCCATCGACGCCAGAAGGCAACGTGGGATGGGGGGAGGAGATTACTTATCAGTCCAGTTGTAGCGATGTTGTTCGTTCGGTCAAGGTCGAGTAGAGTTAACGAGGGATCAATTTCAGCTCTGATAACGTTCTTCGGAGTTGTGAACGTTGCCCGATACGTTCGGTCTACCCAAAACCAGCGAGGCAGATGATAGTCTACCCCCGGCTTCTTCCAATTCTCTACAGGAATGTTTGCCGTAGCTTTTGTTCCATCTTCGTACGTTAAAGTCAAGTCAATCGGCATCACAATCTCATCACGATTCGACAACTCGACAGTGACTTGCCAAGTTCCGTCTCCATTCTGTTCTGAGCTGATCGACTCCATGGCATAGTCGCACGTTTTGTCCGATCCAATCCACTGGTTAAAGAACCAATCAAGGCGCATTCCGGTCGCCTTTTCCATCGCTCTCTCGAAATCGCGTTGGTCGGGATGACGGAACTTCCACTCGGTATAGTAGGTGCGCATTCCTTCGTCGAAGAGTGAATCACCGAACATATACTGAAGTTGCCTAACAACTGCTTCGCCTTTAGAATAGACAAGGCTTGCCGTTGTTGGCTCCCGGAATCTATCGTGAAAAGTGTTTAGTGGTTCATCGTAACCAATAACGGAGAGTTGATAGTAGGGATAGACTTCTCTCCACCGAGCATTGTCCAGTGGATAGACAAGACGACGCAACCAAGATGCGTTGGAAGCTGGTTCTCCATTCAGGTCTCGATCAACTTCGTCGGTCAAAAACTGCGTCAAGCCTTCGTCGAGCCAAGCTTGCTGCGTTTCGTTGTTTGCCATCATGCCGTAGTACCACTGGTGGCCAACTTCGTGGGCAATCACTCGATAGAGAGAACTGAACCCTCTATATCCAGTTATCATGATGAGCATGGGATACTCCATCCCTCCATCACCAGCATGTGCTACAGTGAACTGTGGCCAAGCATACTCACCAAAACGCTTGCCATAGTATTCCAGAATCTCTCTCGTCCACTGGGCTGCATACCGCCAGGAGGGGAAGCGGTCGAGATAGCTTTTCCTGACCAAGATGTGGATTCGGGTCTCACCGATGTGCGTAATCTGGTGTGCATACTGCTTGTCCGCTACCCATGCGAAGTCGTGCACGTTCTCTGCATGAAACTTCCAGGTCTTTTCTCCACTCCCCGAAGTTGGCGAGAGGAGAATCGTGTCTTGTCCCTGAAAGTCATATCCACACTTTACTTCATTTGGGTTCGTAACGATGCCAGTTCCACCCACCACGTATGTTGCCGGAAGAGTTATCTCTACATCAAACGTGCCGAAGACACCGTAGAACTCTCGTTCCACATACTCATCGGGATGCCATCCGTTGCGGTCGTACTCGGCAAGTTTTGGATACCATTGCGACATCGAAAATTCTATCCCTTCAGGGCTGTTCCATCCACCCCTTCGCTTCAGAAGTGGAATAACAGACTCCCACTCCATCAAAAGTTCAGTGGAATCGCCCGGAAGCAAAGGTTGGGCTAAGTCTGCCGTGAGGATTGTCTCGTAGACTGACCATTGTAGCGGTGTCCCCTCTTGAGTAAGCGAGTGAACTTCGACGTTGCCACGTTGATCGGGGGTAAGTTCGTCGATATTCTTCCAACTTTCGGGGAGTGATTTATCGCGGCGATCCATACCACTTCCTGGCCTAAAGGCGTTGTAGAAGAGGTGATAGTAAACGTGCTCGATTGTGTCGGGTGAGTTGTTGACGTAGGTCAGGCGTTGTGTTCCCGTGTATGAGTGGGTGCGAGTGTCGAGATGAATCTCCATTTGGTAGTGAACGCGTTGCTGCCATGCGAACAGGTGTGAAGAGGTAAGAAAGAGTGCAAAAGAGCAGAGGGCAAAACGAAGGCGTAGATGTCTGATCATTCTGTCGCGAGGCTCAATTCTGATGGAACATGACTTGGTCTGCATAGAGGAAAATAGTGAGTTCCGCACAACCTGCCTTCTCTTGGAGGGTTCCAGCCGAGTGAATTTGCTCGATTACTTACCAAGCAAAGCATTGATCGTCTGCGGGAACTTTACAAATCCAAAGTGGGAGGGTACAAAGTGGGGCTGAGAATTGTCTTGTAAGGTCGGTTCTATCTCTCTTCTCTCTTAAATCAAGAGAAATGCACAGATGCTTACGAACCGCATACTCTGGGAGATCGGGTCTGTGCTATATTCTCCCTTCACAAAACAACGTTTTCTATACCAAAAGAACCGATGCAACTATACAGACCTGGTGAAAGCGAGTATGTTAGCCTAACGAGCCGTGCTGCTTTTGCCAAATTGAATCGTGGAGTTATTCGCGGGGTTGGAAGTGATCGACTCGACTTGCTTCACCGGCTTTCAACTGGCGATGTTGGAAATTTGAAAACGGGGCAGGAGCGAACAACCATCCTCACCACGGAAAAGGGGAGAATTCTTGAAGTACTCCGCGTTGTTGCTATGGAGGATCACATACTCCTTCTCCTTGAAGGGAGCGGCGTTGAGGGGGTACGCTCTTGGCTTGATAAGTATACAATCATGGATGACTTCGAAACATCCGATGTCTCAGAGGAATATGCCTTGGTTGGTCTCTATGGAATGGGGGTGCGTGGAATTGTGAGTGAACTCTTTGGCGTAAGTATACCAAAGGGTGGGGATTTTACTGAGGTTGACGTTGATGGTGAACGGGCACTCCTTTTACGTGATGTTGGTCTGGCTGGACCGGAAGGAGCCTTGCTCGTAGTGAATGCGGGGAAGCTATCTGCCTTGATAGCGATGTTTGTTGAGAGAGGAGTTGAGCAGCTAAGTGAGGAGACTCGCCAAGTTTTGCGCGTGGAGGCGGGGAAGGGGGAGATCAATGCGGAGTTATCAGGGGACTACAATCCGCTTGAAGCTGGTTTAGTTTCTCACGTCTCGTTTACTAAGGGATGCTACATCGGTCAAGAAGTTATTGCCAGACTCGATACCTATGACAAGGTGAAGCGGCGATTGATAGGAGTGAAAGTCCATGTTGATGACGCAGAGAAACTTACTGTGGATGGAGAGATTGCTATTCGCGAAGTTGTTGGCAACGAGCCTGTTGGAATTCTCACAACTCTCGCAAGCTCTCCACAACATGGTCTGATTGGACTTGGGTACATTCGGGCTGCGTATGCAATTCCAGACCTTGATGTTGAGCTGTTCCTCTCTGAAAACCCAGAACATTCAATTGCTACGGGTAAGCTTGCAATGCTTCCGTTCTGATTAAGGTGCTGAAGAATATGCTCAGGCAAAAGACGCGCTGTCTCCTGCATTCGTCACCATTTACTCGGCAACAAACGTTCCGCAAAAGAGAATCGAGTGAGCAAGACGAGTGGTCTGGACTTTGCTCGGTTAGTGCAGCAATTGACAATCATTAGATTGGTTCTAAGTGTGATTGGTCTGCTCGGCAAACAACCCGAAGTTGGAGAACTAATGTGACCAGGCTGCGTCACAACTCACCAGACGTGGAGGGTTGATTGGGTAGGATCAAGATGGATAGATAGCCGGTAATCGTGTTAGGTTAGGATCAAAAACTTGGGGTGGATTTTTAGTGGGAAATAAACGGGATCAGCAGAGAATAAGGAGAATGAACCAAAATCCATATGAAAAGGGGCCTGACAGCCCAATGGTGAAAGCCTATAACAACAAAGAGTTCTTGAATAGTCGAGAGGCTCGCGTTATTCGCATCATGGCTGAATATCTGGAACCAGTTACTCGACTTGAACATCACAATATCGATGGTGCAATTGTGATCTTTGGCTCGGCTCGAGTTCAACCAACGGAGTCTGTACAGGCTGAGATTGCTGCAATCGAAGAACTGATAAACCAAGAAAGTGGTTCAAAAGATGGGTTAGAGTTGCAACTGAAGCGGCTTCAGTACAAGTTAAAGATGGCTCGGTATTACGACGATGCAGTGGAGTTAGGTCGGCGACTTACCGAGTGGGGAGAGATGGTAACAACGCCAGAGGGGAGAAGGTCATTTCTGATTTGTAGTGGTGGCGGCCCTGGCATCATGGAAGCTTCAAACAGAGGTGCTCACAAAGCCGGTGGAGATTCGATTGGACTGAACATTTCTCTCCCCTTTGAGCAGACTCCAAACCAGTATGCAACGGCTTCTCTCAACTTTGAGTTCCACTACTTCTTCATGAGGAAACTCTTCTTCATGTCACTTGCAAATGCTGTGGTGATCTTTCCCGGAGGTTTTGGAACGCTCGACGAGTTGATGGAGGCATTGACTCTTGTGCAGACCGGGAAAGTGACAAAGCACTTGCCAATCGTTCTCTACGGCAAAGAGTTCTGGGAGAACCTGATTAACCTCGACTATTTGGTAGAGACCGGCATGATTTCAGAAGAAGACTTGAACTTGTTTCACCGTAGCGACTCGGTAGACGATGCCTTTACATACTTGACGAACAGACTTGAGACACACCATCAAGTGGGAGAAGGGAGGAGAATTGATCCGGGGCACATCAGAACTGACTTGGAGGATCTTTGATGGTTGATCGAGAACTTGATTCACTTGTTCGTCTGCTCGACGATCCTGACCCAACGGTACGTGAGGCTGTCTTCGGTCGGTTGACTGAACTTGGGACGTTGGCAACCCTACAACTCCGCGATATTATCGACGGAAAGGGGGAGCTTCAGTACGACAGCGAACTTCACATTGCTGCGCAAGATGCCCTCAGCGAGATCGGGATGCGAAGAATGCTCGATGGATTGCGACTGGTGAGCGAAAGTGGAGCGGGCAAAGAGGACGATGATGATTTTGACCTTGAGGGGGCAACGTTAGCTGTAGCAATGCACCGTTATCCTGATTTGGATGCAATGGCTTATCGCTCCAAACTCGATACGATGGCTGAACTGTTGCGGTGGCGTACTCGCGAGTCGAACCTTGGGATGGAGGCTATTCGGGAATTCCGAATTTACCTCGTGCGCCAACAGTTGTGGAAGGGAGTCTCCCAGAACAAATATCAAGACCCAGAAAACTCCTGCCTGAACAGCGTTATCGACCGGCGTCGTGGAATTCCTGTGACGATGACAGTGGTCTGGCTCCTTTTGGCGCAACGTCTCGGACTTCCCCTTCACGGAGTCAGTTTTCCTGTTCACTTCTTGGCTCGGTACAAAAGTGAAGACGAAGACTTCTTGATCGACCCGTTCAACGATGGTGTGGTCGTGACCGAAGAACAGTGTAAAACCTTCCTTCAGTCGATTGGTGTGGAGTTCCACCCCGGTTTCCTTGAGCCAGTGGGGGGACGGCACATTGTGGCGAGGATGCTCCGCAATCTTGCTGAAATTTACCAAGAGTCAGAGCCGAGGCTTGCTCTCGGAATGGAGGAGGGAATACGAATCCTGGCCGAGGGAGAATAGTGGCAGTATCGTGAAGGCAGATTACTCGTCTAACTTTTTTTCTCGCCTCTTCTCTCTCCCTCTCATTACTAACCACCTCACAACAAAGAAGAGAACAGCGCACCCAAAAATGATGGAGACTACCAATCCATATTGGCGCAAAATCTCTTCACCTTTCTGCCAGTTTTCACCTAAGAAACTTCCAAGCCAAATCACAATGCTGTTCCAAGCCAGAGCAGATATTGTGCAGAAGAAGGTTGTCCTCTTGATCTCCAGTTCCGACATTCCCGCAAAGAAGCTAACAACTGCTCGCGTCCCTGCCATAAATCTATTGATGATAATTACTCCGAATCCATATTTGTCGAACCAGGCATCAACTTTCTCAACAGATTTTTTTGTGATGAAGGGGAACTTCGTAGAGTTGGTGAGGGCACGTCCAAAGCGGCGTCCGAGATAGAATGCTGTGATAAATCCCAACACACTTCCTGCAGTCGAGATCAGAATTGCAGGTACTATGTTGATCGTTCCGATACCGATTAACGTGGCGATGAAGAGCATCAAAACATCGCTTGGTGAGGGGGGGAATATATTCTCAATATAGGTGGTAATGAAGAGTGCTGCGTAAATGCCGAGAGGGGACAAGCCCTGTAACCATTCGATCAGGGATTG
>JBFWSB010000087.1:0-13310 GCA_050248595.1 Kapaibacterium sp. (SeqCode) | reverse complement strand
GAAGGGGAGGAGTTCACTGCTGTGTTGAGGGAGCGTATTGAGCCGATAGTTGAGCGGGGGAATAAGGACTTTATCGATGGAGGATTCGAGACAAGAGAGGTTCTCCTCTCAAGTCCGTGGGATGGCTTTCGGCTGAAACATGATCTGTCGCGCGAGGAGTTGATGGATGGGTTGAGGCAGTTCTATCAATTCACGCTACTCGACGAGGGGAGCAGAAATGGGATCGCCACTCTGAGTCGGGAGTGAAGAGTTGATAGGTGGTCTGGTTGTTGGCATGAGATACCTGAGTTTTGCACAGGAGGCAAGGAAATAATCTGGGCAGGCTACTGACTGACATTGCCAGGGTGCTTCACGCTGCTCACATTGAAGCTTGCACGTATCAACACTACCTCCCAAATATCTCCCTTGCCTTTTTCACTCAATCAGCCTAACTTCTTCTATGCCTATTAACAGACGAACATTTCTGAAGAGGACGGCGGCAGCTTCGGGAATTATTGCCGCGAGTCCTTTGCTCCGATACTCAAATCTTTTTGCCTCGCCAAATGAGGGGAACCCACTTCGCCTTATTCCCGACCTTGAAGGGAATTTGTTGACTGTTGCTCCAACACGGTTCTCTCTTCGTCCGGGGGGGGACTCTGCGGTCTACGGAATCAACGGCTCCTACCTCGGCCCAACAATTCGCTTGAATCGTGGTGGTGAGTTGAAGGTGAAGATGGAGAACCGGTTGACCGACGAAGATTTGATTATCCACTGGCACGGCATCCTTGCTCCATCTGAAATGGATGGGCATCCACACTTGGCAGTTGGTCCGGGAGAGGATTTCGACTACGAGTTCGCCGTGAACCAGCGTGCCGGAACTTACTGGTATCACTCCCACACCGACAAGTATACGGGTCCACAAGTCTACAAGGGAGTTGCCGGTCTCTTTATCGTTCACGATGAAGAAGAGTCAGGGCTTGGTTTGCCGAGTGGAGAGTATGATATCCCCTTAGTGTTGCAAGACAAGAGGGTAACTCCTGACTTTGAGCTTGACTACAATCTGACGCCAGTTGACGTTATGCGGGGGTGGCAGGGGGATACGATCCTCGTCAACGGCAGACCGAATGCGCGGCTGGATGTTGACCGAACGCTCTACCGCTTCCGTCTGTTGAACGGATCGAACGCCCGCGTCTTTCTCGTTGGGTTTGAGGATGGGCGAACGTTCCACCTGATTGCAAACGAGGGGGGACTACTCGAAGCTCCCGTGGAGGTCGACCAGTTCTTCCTTCCACCAGCCGGGCGAGCAGAAATTCTTGTCGACTTCTCCGACGATGAACTCAACGCGAACATTCTCCTCCGCTCTCTCATCTTCTTCAACGAATCGTTCCCCGGCTCGCGCCAGGGGACGGAGACCGATCTGTTCTGCTTCCGGGTGACTAACGATGGAGATAGTGGAGGCGTTGTGCCGCAGACGATGACAACAATCGAGCCGTACGATCCAGAGTCTGCTGTGCGATCTCGTTCGTTCCGGTTGCACATGGTGAACGGCCACCACGCAATCAATGACTTGAGTTTCGAGTTGCACCGGATTGACTTCGAGGTTCCGATGGGGGAACTGGAAGTGTGGGAGTTCTTCAATCCGACACAGTTGATTCACCCGATGCACGTGCACGGAACCCAGTTCCAGATACTTGACCGCAACGGTCGGAAGGAAAACATTCGTCCAGAAGAGAAGGGGTGGAAAGATATGGCACTCCTCTTCCCTCAAGAGCAAGTGCGCCTGCTGGTTCGGTTCGATGCCCACCCCGGAATGTTCATGCTCCACTGCCACAACTTAGAGCATGAAGATGATGGGATGATGATGAACTTCAAAGTAAATAACCCGGCCTCAGTTGGGGGGAGTGGTAGAGGGGGGAGCAGCCTTTCGGCCTCTCCGAACATCGTGGAGAAGGAGACGTTGATTCAGTTCAATCCAGTAAAGGGTGATCGTCAACTACAGGTGATCGACCTTCAAGGGCGAACCCTCATTCAACAGATCATTCCGTCGGGAAGAGACTCCTCCCTTCTCAACCTTTCGGGGCTACCCTCCGGCTCTTACTGGTGTCGTCTCGGCAACGAGTCGGTTCGGCTGCTGGTAAAGTAGCCAGATGGTGCGTGTCTGTGGTGTATCAAGAGGAGTTAGCCGTAAGAGAATCACCACCAAGGTCACGAAGAAGCACCAAGGGAATACGATGTCGATAGCATACTTGTGGCCTACGATCTCTATAATGTTATCAACGTTCCCTTTGTTCGCTATGTCGGGAGAAGAAGAGGGGTGAGAAAACCATGCAATTGCAAGATGAGGTGAATCTATGAATCGCTATCACATACTTTTCTGCTCGTTCGCTCTGCTTCTTTTTGGAGTCTATCACTCCGAAAGCCAGACCATTGCCAATCCGATTCGCGTTAATGCTGATGATGGGGGGGCTATGCAGGGAGGACCAATGCTCCGGGTTGGGCCAGATGGCACTATCTACACGGCTTGGGTCGACTTCCGGAAAAACTCCGGTGGTGATGTCTACATGCGTACCTCAACTGATCGAGGGGTAACCTTCTCCGATGAACGTGTTGTCTACAGTGGGGGGAAAGTCCCCTCAGGTCGAGGCCGAGGAGCCGATTTCGTTGTAGCGCCAGATGGGACGATTCACATGGTCTGGCTTGCCCTGTTTGGATTAAGTGGATCGGATATCCGCTACGTCCGCTCGACCGATGGAGGAAAAACCTTTACCTCTCCAGTCTCCGTTGTGGGTGACGATGCTGGTGGAGCGCAGGACTTCCCATCGATTGCTGTAGATAGCAACAGCAACTTCTACATCGCCTGGATTGATGGTCGCGACATAAAGAAGGGAACCTCGAATACCGACCAGATTTATATGACCCGCTCTACCGACGGCGGGATAACCTTTGCCGAGCCGAAGAGAGCGAGCATCATGCCGGAAAGCATCGGTGGATCGTGCGAGTGCTGCAACACGAGCACCGCGGTCTCCCCGGATGGAGACATCTACATCGCATTCCGAGGGAACGTGAACAATTTTCGTGATGTCTACATTGCGCGGTCGCGTGATGGGGGAGAATCGTTCGAGAGGGCAATTCGGGCTGCGAGTGAAACGTGGGAAATCTTTGCCTGCCCGATGGCCGGTCCGGTGATCGCACTCGACCGAGACGAGCGGGCGCACGTCATGTGGAAGGATAACCGCCCATCTGCAAATGGTAAGCAGTACATCTACTATACTATCCTCCCGAAAGATGCCGACGGTTGCCTCTTCGACTATCCACTCACTCGCGAGGCAGAGCAGACAAACTATCCAACACTCGACATTGCTCCGTCGGGGGCAATGGTCTGCACCTTCGAGAGTGTGACGCTGGGGAAGATTCAAGGACTCTACATGGTGTCGGGAGATGGGGGACACAGCTTCGAGTCGCGAGAGGGGTTGATGAGTGGGGAAGAGGGTCTGAACCAAGAGATGCCGGTGATTGTTAGTGCTGCGGATGGAAGTCGCTACATCCTCTGGCAAGATGATCGTCGTGGAAACACCGACATCTGGTTTGCCCGTGACGATTCTCCGATAGGGCTTACCTTACCTGAGGCCGTAGAGCTGCTCGGACCGAACGATGGTACAACGTTCGATCAAAACGGTTATCTCTCCTGGAGTTCTCCACAAAATCTTGGTAGCGGCAGGAATGTGATCTACACACTTACTCTCGAATCAATCTCCGAGCCGGGAACTGTGATTACCGTAGAGGATATTTACACGACAACCTATCGACCCGAAATCCCAGACGGAACATACCGGTGGAGTGTAGTTGGCCGAACTACCGTTGGCTCTTCTCCAATCTCGGATACCCGCACATTTACGCTCAGCCGCACAAGTTCTGTAAAAGATTTGCGTGGTGTTGAGGGGGAGGAGATGGTAACGATCACTCCAAATCCGATTAGAGGCGAAGGGGCGATTCGGCTCCACCTTTCTCCTTCGCTTGCGAACGTGAAAAACGTGCAGCTGTCAATCGTCGACCTTCTCGGACGGGAGCAAGTGGAGGTTCACCAACAGCCACTGTTGCAGGGGAACCTCACCGTCGACGTTGATCTGGAGTCTCTCAGCAATGGTCTCTACTATCTTCTGTTGCAGGTTGAGGGGAGTCGAATGCTCTATCCTCTCGTGATCGCCCGATAGCAAGATGTTGCAATAGTTGGGAAGTGGCTTCTCTTGGTTGTATCCTGTTGAAGGGATAGTGTGTTGTGTATAGGTTGTGTTGAGGTGATGTCGTTCAGACTATCATATCTTTCGATGAACAAGGCTACAATTCAGGCTACAATTCACCATGAATGTTGTTGAACAGTTTCTCGGGCAGGGAGTGCTTCCATTTGTGGGGAGGGAGAGAGAGATTGAACGCATTCTCGACTTCTGGCGGGGTACGATCGATTCTCAGCGACTTCGGCTACTTCTGCTGACTGCTGAGGCGGGGGCTGGAAAGAGTCGGCTTTTGGAAGAGTCGGTTGCGATGATCGAAAAGGATGGGGGGGTAGTAATTCACGCAAAGCTCTACCCTGAGGGGACGAACGACCTGACCTCTCTCTTAACCCAAGCACTTCAGAGAAAGAAGAGGGAGCAGAGAGTTCCCGGCATTCGGGCAACTGAAGAAGTGAAGGGGATTGTTCCCTCGCTGCAACGCCTCAGTCGGCTTCGGCCTCTTCTTCTCGTCCTTGAAGATCTCCACCTAATGCCGGAAGAGGCACTCCCCGACCTTACGACGTTGCTCAGTCAGCTTGCCGATGAGACAATATCAGTGCTCGGCTGTGCTCGCCCGGTTCAAATGCAGGCGCGAAGTCGCCTTGAAAGTTTCCTCGTAGATACTCTCGAAATGAAGGGACTCTCCTCCGATGCGATTGCCGCGCTCTGGAAGGAGTTGTTTGCAGATGCACCGAAAGGTTGGGTTCCATCCACTCTACACAAGGCAACCTTCGGCAATCCTCTCGCCCTCCGTTCAGCAATCCGCGCATTGATTCACGGAAGGGGAGTGGTGCAACGCTCTGCCTCTCAAATATGGAAGCTCAATATCTCGCAACAGGAGTTTGAGGGGGTAGTTCACCAGAGTGTCTCTCTGGTTGTGGAAGGCTTGGTTGCCCAGTTGACCCCTGAGTTGCGCCAGAAAGCGGCTCGCCTTGCGATGTTAGGGGAGGTCTTTGCCCGCGAGTCTGCCGAATATCTCCTCGGCTCTACCGAGGCACTCGATCAGTTACAGGCAACAGGACTCCTCCTCCTCTCTGGCTACCCAGTTTCATCTCTGGCCGGGTACATTCCAGATGCACCTCGCTTTGAAAGCAACGGAAGCTATCCCGGAAGTCGCTTCCCACTGATTGCCTTCACTCACTCGCTTCTGCACAACTACCTTGTCGCAGAAGTAGAGGGGGACGCGGTTGCTCTCTGTGGGCTTCTCTCAGGCAACTTCCCTCTCTACTCGTTGGTTCCGCTACGCCTTCTCCGATCATTGCAGATACCGGAAGAAATTGCCGGGGACGTTTTGGCAAACAGCTTTCAACGAGTAATTACCGTAGCGCAGCGATTTGACCGGACGTCGAACTGGAAAGAAGGGCACAACGTTTGGGAGACTGCCCGGCATCTACTCTCATTTCTTAAAGAGAGAATTTCGTCCGATGAGTACCACTACATCAACGTTGTCTTCCTCACGGTTCAGCTCTCCATCTGGCGACGTGAGCGGGGTTCAAAGCGATGGCTCGACACCTTGGAGAAGGGAATCGAAGCGACAGAAAACTATAGTCGAGAGTGGGAAGCCTATGCCCGCATTCTCCTCTGGGCGTATTGGGGAGAGTACTATGGGCGGATCGACTATCAGAACACCTTTACTGCCGAGAAGAATGCTCGTGAAGTACTGGAACGATTCCCTGAGCAGAAGTACCGTCCGGGCTGGGTCTACCATCTGGAAATGCTTACGTTGATAGCCTTGCAGGTGGACGACGAAAAACGAATTGCCGATCTGCAACAGGAGTTCAACGCCTCCCTCGCCGATCCGACGCTTCCACCCGAGATCCGCTCTTCGCTTATTCGGCGACTTGCGAAATTTTTCCTGATGTACTTTTCGACGAAGGAAGAACTTGCCGAGCGTGTTGCCTCGCTTGA
Source organism: Kapaibacterium sp. (SeqCode) (assembly GCA_050248595.1). GTDB lineage: Bacteria > Bacteroidota > Ignavibacteria > OLB7 > OLB7 > JAGWAZ01. The sequence continues at coordinate 7,155 of JBFWSB010000087.1, read as the reverse complement.
GTTGATTGAGGAGGAGATCGACGAACTCAGTCCTTTCTTCGGAACCAGTAAGAGTTATTTTCTGATGAGTATCGGACGGTTTGCTGAGGCCGAGGAACTGGCTCGACGACTGATCTCAATTGCCTCTGATTTAGGGGAGTGGGGAACCACCTTGATGTCTGTTAGTATTCGCGCAATGGCTGCTGTGGCAACCGGAGCCTCAATCGAATTTGCTGCCAGAGAATTGAAGGAGGGAGTGGAGATTATCGAGAAAATCAGGCCGGATGAACCGATACCTGCAATGGCGGCCAATGCCTTCCTCCACATCCTCTTGTTTCTCGGAGTCGAACATCCGGGACAGGTTCTCAGTCAACTCTTCGGACTGTCGAGCAATCAGCTTACAAATCAGCAGTTGGCATTGATTAGTATCTGGAATCATGACCTTGACTCGGCTTCGATACTTCTGAAGGAAGATCACATCAATCAACTCTACTTGAAGGGGGAGAGGGTAAAGGTCTGGAAAGATTTGCTCGATCCAGAGAAATCTCTCTCGTTCGAGGGATTGGATCAGTTAATGAAACGAGAGATTTTAGAGCTTCGGGATATTCTATCTATTCAGGGGAGCATCCACCTTTGGTTGGCAATGCAGATTTCTGAAGAGGATCGAAGTGCTCTCCTCCCAACAGTTCTGGATGTACTGGAGCGAAGTTTAGACTGGTTGACTCAGCATCAAGCCTGGTCCTACACGACGCCGTTGATTCGACTGTTGGAACATCTTGATGGTGCAGAACTGGGAAAGAGATGGCGAGCGATTGTAGCCGATGCCGAGAAAGTACGAAGCGAGAGAGAGGAGGAAGGGAAAGAAGGAGACGGCTCGATCCGTATCTCTATGCTCGGTACAATTCGGGTGGCTCTTCCGGGCGAAGACTTTGTTCCCCTCCGAGGGGTGCGCATCCGAACGCTCTTGGGCTTGATGGTGGCCGACTCCATTCTCTCCCGTCCACTTTCACCGGAGGAGTTCCTTCGCTTAGCCGGAGGGGATGATCCTGACTTAGAGCACGCACGAAAGAAAAAGAACATGGGTGTTGTCCGGCTCCGTGAGATATTAGGACGTGAGGCCATCTTAACCGACGAGGAGACACCGAGATTAAATACCGATATCGTAACGGTTGATCTGATTCGAGCGAACGAACTTCTCAGCGAAGCAGGGGGAGCAATCGGAGAGGGTGCGTTAGTTCGGGCGCAACCGTTGGTGGAGGAAGCGTTGGACATCATCGGTGGCGAAGTCCCCTTCCCGACACTGTACGACGATTTCTTCGAGGCAGTCCGGGAAGATTTTGAACATCGGTTGCGGCGTGGACTACTCGAGGTTGCCCGTGGTCTCCTCACCGAAGGTGAGGCAAGTCGTGCGGAGATACTTCTCCGCCGTGCCTTCGATCTCCTTTCCGGCGATGAAGAGATTGGCGAGACGTTGCGGCAAGCCTTAATTGCTTCGGGAAATCGAGTGGAGGCTGCACGGGTAAAAATGGCAATGACTCCGTAGCTGCTCAATAGAGAGAGATGGAAATGAGCCATTGTCTGCTATCTTGCATTCAATTACGTCCTCTCAGTTTTTGTAGAGAAAGAGCAGAATAGTGAACCGGGTTGAGCAATTTCTTCAGCATGGTCTTCTCCCTTTTGTTGGAAGAGGGGGAGAGATCGAACGCATTCTCAATTTTTGGCGTGGCACGGTTGAATCGCAGCACTTGCGAGCCTTTCTGTTAACAGCCGAGGCTGGGGCTGGAAAAAGTCGACTGTTGGGTGAATGTATCGAGCGAATCGAGAGGGAGGGGGGAGTTGTCGTTCACGCAAAGTTGTATCCGGAGGCAGCCAACGATCTTGCAAGTCTTCTGGCCGGGGCACTCTGGAACAGCAAGGAGATACGGAAGCTTCTCGGCAGCCAACCGAACGAATCTGTTCCCGCAATTCTCGCAGCACTCCGTCGCCTTAGCCGACTTCGCCCAACCGTGATTGTGTTGGAGGACCTTCACCTGCTTACCGTCGAGGCGATCCCTGACTTGGCCTCACTTCTCGGCAGCCTTTCCGATGAAACTCTCTCGCTGATTGCTCTTGCTCGCCCGGTTCAGCTTCAGGCTCGCGGTCTGCTTGAGAATTACCTTACCGAGACTGTCGAGATGAAAGGTCTGGAGCAACCCGACATTGTTGAACTTTGGAATCAACTGTTCGGTGTCCCGGCCAAAGCAAAAGAGATTTTGTTGCTGGAGAAGATCACATTTGGCAATGCCCTTGCTCTCCGCTCTGCTCTGCGAGCAGCTCTGCAAAGTGGGGCAATTCAGCAGCGTGGAGCTTCCGGGACGTGGCGTCTCACAGCCTCTATCTCAGAGTTCGAGAATATCCTGAAGCAGAGCGTCTCGCTGGTGGTTGAGGGATTGGTGGCAGGGTTGACGCCAGAAATGCGAGATAATCTCGCTTGCATTGCTCTGTTAGGAGAAGTCTTTGCCCGAGAGACAGCTGAGAGAGTTATCGGCTCTGCGGAGCAATTAAAAGTGCTGTTGGAGACCGATCTGCTGATTACCGCAGGACATTTGGTTCCACCAATTCCGGGGCTTCCCATTTCGAAAGTCGAAACATCTTGGCCTTCAAGTCAGTTGCCGTTGATTGCCTTCACCCACTCACTCCTCCACAACTATCTGGTCACCAAAAGTGATGCCGATGTCGATCTCTTATCTACCGTAATAGCCGAAAACCTTCCCCTCTACTCTCTTCTCCCATTTCGATTACTTCGCTCTGCCCCTATCTCTTCCCACCTTTCAGGTGAAGTGTTGGCCACTGCCATCACACGCTGTTTTGCTGTGGCACAAATTATCGACCGGACGTCGAACTGGAAGGAGAGCTACGAGAGTGTTTGGCTAACTGCCGAACACCTTCTACCATCCCTTGAAGGGAGAGTGGCGAACGAAGAGTACCGGAGCCGCCACATCATGGTGAAAACTGTGAAGCTCTCTCTGCTGCGTCGGGAGATCTCTTCCGAGAAGTGGCGGCAAGCCTTAGATGCGGCCATGCAGGTGACCGAAGACATTCAGAACGCGAACGAAGCCCGAGGGAGGTTGATGGCCTGTTCGCAGTGGCACGAGTGGCACAGCCGCCACAATTACCAGCACTCTCTCGAAGTACAGGCGATGGTGGAACCTCTCCTACAAACCTATCCGTTACTTCGCTACGATGTTATCTACATTTACTACCTCGACGGACTTGCCTCGGCTGCCGAGCGAGTAGGAGATATGGAGACACTCCGTGCGATACAGGAGATGGCCAAGGAGCTGTTCAACGACATCTCAACTTCGCCCGAATCCCGCACAATCATCATTCGGAGACTGCTGAAGTATTTACTGCAAACATACTCTTCAGAAAAAGAGATTGAGGAGTGCTGGAGAACCATCGAGCAGATTGAAGAAGAGATTGATGAAGAGGATCCCTACTACGGTGTTGCCAAGTCTTTTTTCTTAGAAGGGATCGGAATGTATGAAGAGGCTGCCGAACTTGCCGAGCGAGTGAGCAAGCAGTGCCGTGATCGCGGAGTCTGGCTAAACGCCCTCCTCTGTGAAGCGACGCGTGGTATCTGTCGTGCTGCCTGTGGCGAACCAGTTGAGGAGTTGAAGAACCGAGCTAAGAAAATTTTTGCGGAAGGGAAAGAACATGAAGCATCGCAGACCTTAGCCGAATCGTTAGCGAACCAACTCTACCACGTTAGTCTCTATCGAGGAGAACCAAACTTAGCTCAGCTCTGTGCTGAGTTTGGCATCTCAATAGAAGACTTTGGCAATCAACACATCGGAGTGCAGGGCATTTGGGAGGAGAAGAATGAAGTTGCCGCCTCCATTATCGGTACTGAGATGAGCAACTATATCGAGGTTCCCAACGATGTCTGGAAAATCTGGAGTGAGTACCTGCAAAACCCATCGACGCAGCAGAAAGAACAACTTCATTCCTTGCTTCAGTTGCCAATACTTCGGACGCGGGATATGCTGCGGGTTGCCGGTACTCTTCACATCTGGCTGATGGAGGGGGGGATTCAGGAGTTGAAGAAGGATCAACCTTCCTTTGCAACTGCTCTGGATGCCGTGCGGCGCGGGCTTGTTTGGTTAGAGGAGAGGAACTGTACGGCGTATATGCCACCACTGATTGAGTTCTTAAAGCGATTTGGGGAAGTAGAGGAAGGGGAGAAGTGGGAGCGTCAGGTAAGGGAAGGAGCAAGTCAGCAAAAGGAAGAAGTGGTGGCTGAAGGATCGGCAGGGAAAATCAGAATATCGATGCTCGGGACTATTCGCGTGGCGATGCCATCGGAACAGCTTGTACCGGTTCGGGGTGTCCGCATCCGAACGCTTTTAGGACTGATGGTTGCCGACAAACTCCTCGTCCGCCCACTCTCCACTGAGGAGTTCCTCCGGCTTGCCGGTGGGGATGATCCCGATCCAGAACATGCCCGAAAGAAGAAGAACATGGGGGTTGTCCGCCTGCGCGAGATATTAGGACGAGATGCGATCCTCACCGATCAAGAGACTCCTTCTTTGAATGGCGATATTGTAGAAGTCGATTTGCTTCAAGGGGATAAGAAGATGCGTGAGGCACTCGAAGCAGTCTCCGAGGGGGCACTTGTTCGAGCATTGCCGTTAGTGCAAGAGGTGTTGGAAGTGATAGGGGGAGAAGTCCCCTTCCCAACGTTGTACGACGATTTTTTCGAGGCTGTGCGAGGAGACTTTGAGCATCGGCTGCGCCGCGCCGTGATCGAAACGGCACGTGGATTGTCCGATGGGGGAGATATAGGGAGTGCCGAGACCTTGCTCCGCAAAGGATTCGAGGTTCTTCCGGGGGATGAAGAGATTGGAGAGATGTTGCGCCAAGCCTTGATCGCCTCCGGCAACCGCGTCGAAGCCGAGCGGGTAAAGATGGGGATCGGGTTGTAGCCCCACCCTACCTTCACCCGCTTGCCGACTTATACCGCACTTACGTCGTGCAGTTGTAGATAGCATTGGTTCCTACTTCTTCCCCGAACCCTCTCCCCAAATCCCTTCCTACTTACATGTCTTTGTCGGATCCTGAATGTCAGGTGCTGGCAGCTTCTGTGCAAAGATTAGGGGATCGTTCACTGGGGCGCGCAGTAGTTCAAACACCTTCTGTGCAATGCGTCTACTTCCAGTCTCGAATTCCTGTTCGGTTACATAACTATTGCTGTGCAATGTTTTATCGAACTCGGAGTAGGTGGCAATGCCTCCAATCTGACTGACTTTTGTCACGAGTATGTCGGTTCTGTCGGCACTGTAGAGGTCAGTGTAACCGAACGCGGCTCCTTCAGCTGCAAACTGTGTAAAGAGTGCCCCGAAGAATTCCGAAGGGTTCACAATCCCTGGGTCTCCAGTAGCTAAGTCGATCTTCACCAGATTCTTAGCACTCTCGAACAGGAATGAACCAAATTTTTTGAAGGAGAATGGCTCGATTCGCGTATCCTTAATCCACCCAACAACAGTATGTGTGGGGATAGGTGTTTCTCCCAGCTCTTTTAGATCCTCGCTGCCGGGGCACATCGCGTCGATTGCTCCCGATTCAATGTCAACACCACTTTTTCTTGCCACATCCAGTAGAACTCCCCGCACTAACGATTCATCTCGAATCTTTACTACAAGGGCGCAGAGGGGAGAACCCCAGTGAGGTGTTCCGATAGTAACCAGTTTGTGGAAATTCCCCTGACCAAAGTTCTCAGGAAGATAGTATGTCTGCCCGTTGTAGTCTGCCACGTGTTGTCGGGCAACTAACCCCCCCATGCTGTGGGCCACTACAGAGACTTGTGAGGTTGAAATTCGATTGCGGTCTCTTCTGTTCTTAAGCACTTCTCGAACCTTTGCTCCGAGTGTTTCTCCTGAGACCGTGAAGCTCTTGGCTGCGTCGGCAGAATAATCTACCCTGTGTATCTCGAAGCCTGGATAGGGACCAGTAAAGACAGACTTCCAGGTTTCCGGTCCTGACCACATACCGTGAACTAAGAGTACTGGTGGGTGTGTGACGGTGATAGACTCCGTTGCGGTCAACGATTGCGATCCATTTGCGTAAGTGGCAGATATCTGAACTCTACTCTCATCTCGTCCCGACATGTCGTTAGGTGCTCTGATAAGTGATAGGGCGTAGTAGCTTCCGTTCGATTCGTAGATGGGAGAGGTTCCCTTCGTCCCTGTGAACGTTCCCGGTAGTTCGGTAGTCAAGTTTGTGGTGAGCGCAATTGTCGATAGGCCGGTAATGCTAAAGTTTACGTTCCCACCGGGATTGCTGGTGAAGCCGAGAAACCGAACCCGCACCAACAGGAGGTTATCTCCATCGGCAGTCATGCCAACACGCTGCGCTCCCCCGTAGCCGAGGTTGTCGTGATTCGGTCCTCCGTCGGCTATTGAGACCTTGTAGCCTTTTCGTCCGTCGGGACGTGTAATCTGGCTGGCGGTGACGAATTGCGGATCATTCAGGTCGACAATCTCCATCGCCAGTTGTCCGGCTGTCTCTGTAAATATGTGGGTTGGTGGTGGGCAGCTCGGATTGCTCTGCGTCGGCTCAATTTCTGCCTGCACCAAGTACTTCCCCTCCCTCTCTCCAAGTGTCATTTCTACCGAAGCAACGGCATCATCCCCATCTTCCTGTAAGGCCATCTGAAGTGTGGTGGCTTGCACTCCCCGCCTGTCAGCTATTGACGCGCCATCAACTCCGGGAGGATTCATAATGGTGAATCGGACAGTACCACACTTCGGAGCGAAGTGTTCGATTCGTATGCCAAGTCTCTTCGGCAAGCGTTGCTTAGCTATTGCTGTCTGATAATCTCCCCCGAACATCTCTTCATCGGAGAACATGCCGAAGCGTGCTTCTGGAATGTGGAGGTTCCCAACAGATGATCCGACTGCAACAGTCCCCACGGTTGTGAACTCAAGCTCGGATGCCGGGATCGAGTCGCTGTACTGATTGCAGGGGCAAGCCCCCGGTTGCAGAACGAAGCGGATGTAGAAGTTTGCTCCATCCGTAGGGGAGATAGGGATCGGTGTCGTCCAATAGGCTTCGATCGATGGGTTGATTAAGTTTGACGTGAAGAGAAGTTTGTCGGCAGAGGATGTCCTGCCATCTTTGTCAGATCGGAAGAGCGTC
>JBFWSB010000086.1:0-13368 GCA_050248595.1 Kapaibacterium sp. (SeqCode) | reverse complement strand
TGCTAAGCGTTAATTATCCATTACTATAGGGAGGTGATCGCTCACACCGCCGAAGTGGGCGATGTGGCCGTAGTTGTACTCTTCCTGAAAGATTGATAGTCGTTCAGTGTCGATTATGCGATGATCGTTCAGCAGAGAGGGGATAGAGATCGACATGTCCACTGGATAGTTCGACCCTGAGCCAACAACGCGGTTCACCACCAGTTCGTTGTGTGTTGGGGCGGTCAGTCCTGAGCCGTAGTGGACAAAGATGTTGTCCAAATAATCGTTGAGGAGATATCCGTAGCCGGGGGCTGTTCCTGCTAACGTTGCGTCACTGATCTTCTCAATGCGCGTTGGTCCGGTGGTAAGGGTAAACTGGAGAGGGCGGAAGTACTTGAACAGAACTTCAGCACGTGCCGTATCCATGTAGTTCTGCCCAAACTTTATCAAGTTGAAGTTGAAATCACCTGCGGCAATCACAACATCTTTTGACCCGAGGTTGTGAAGTTCGCTAATGTCGATCAGCCGCAACATTGATAGTGCCGCATCTGCTTGATTCGGAGGGAGGTGAACGGAGAGGAGTTTGATGTTTCGCTTTTGTCCACCACGCTCAACAAACTCGGTGTAGAAGGGACGGCGGTTGTTGGAGTTCGGGAAATCTACAGTGGAACCGAAATAGTAGTGGGTGAAGTCAACTTTTCCGGCTCGGTTGTTTCCGTTTGGCAGCACAGCTTTCCAAGGGTTGGGGTATTGTGTGCCGGCATCCTTTGGGGTAGATATTCCTCGTTTGGCATTCCAGTAGTTGGGTCCGGTGAAGTTGAGCGTATCATTGTTGTAGAAGACAGAAATTCCCTCGGTGTAGTTCTGTCCAATTATTCCCTGCACTAATCGCAACGGTGGAACCAGTCGCCAGTCCGGAGCACCTGACTCAGCGCGGAGAATCTGCAACAGTTCCAGCGAACCCGTTGCTCCTCCCCCCTGTATCAGCGATCCCCGCAATCCCTGACTACTCTGTACCTCAACCACAACGAAAATGTCGAGTGCTTGTCCGTAGACAGTCTCCAGGATATACCACTGATTGTAGGGAAAATTTCGGTTGAGTGACTTCCCAGTAAATCGATTGATATTCCAGACCATTAAACGCATGTTCTCTCTCTCCTCATCTCGTTCAAAAACTTTAGATGTCCATAACCAATGCCAAGTGATCACTTACGCCCGTAAACCGAGCGATGTGAGCGTAGTTGTAATCTTCGCGGAAGAGGGTCAGCTTCCCGTTTGCATCTAAGTTCGGGTCAGCCAATATCTGCGGGATTGTGCGTACCATGTCGATAGGATAATTAGGACCTGAGCCAACAACACGGTTCACAACAATTGGGTTGTGGGCTGGTGCAGCCAAGCCACCCCCGTAGCGGACAAAGATGTTATCTAAGTACTCGTTGAGGAGGTATCCGTAGCCGGGAGCCGCCCCAGCCATCGTTGCGTTGTTCGTGTCGGCAATGCGCGTTGCGCCAGTTGCCAGAGTGAACTGAACCGGAGCAAACAGATTGATTAACGAGATGGCCAAGAGGTCGTTGACGTGGTTCTGCCCAATGTTTATCAGGTTAAAGTTGAAGTCACCGGCAACAATCACAACGTCGTTTGCCCCTACGTTTCGCACCTCATTAATCTTCGAGATGCTGTTCATTCCCCGAGCGGCATCCACTTGGTTCGGTGGCAGGTGTGCTGAGAGAAGTTTGATTGTCCGCCCTGCTCCACCACGCTCTACAAATTGCGTGTAGAATGGACGGCGGTTGTTTGCGTTCGGGAACTCCAGAGCGTTGCCAGTCTGGTAGTGCGTAAAGTCAACTTTGCCAGCCCGGTTATTTCCTCCGGGGAGTGCTCCGTTCCAGGCGTTGGGATATGGTGTGCCAGCATTGATCGCTGTGGCAACTCCCTGATTCGCATTCCAGTAGTAGGGGCCAACGAAGTCGAGCGTGGTGTTGTTGTAGAAGACAGATATCCCTTCGGTGTAGTTCTGTCCGATAATCCCTTGAACTAACCTCAGTGGTGGAACCAGTCGCCAGTCTGGCGCTCCTGCCTCATCCCGGAGCATTGCTAACAACTCCAGCGATCCCGTTCTGCCACCACCATTAATCAACGATCCCCGCAAGCCTTGTCCACTCTGCACTTCCACCACGATAAAAATATCCAAAGCCTGACCGTAGACGGTTTCAATGATATGCCACTCGTTGTAGGGCATATTCCTGGCCAGGGTGTTCCCTGTAAATCGATTGATATTCCAGACCATCACGCGCATGAGGATATTCTTCCTTTCAGTAGTTGATGAACAACTGATAAACTGACTATGTCTGTTCTGGTGATAACTCGCTCACTCTTCGATGAGTGGGACTATATTCTCTGTAAGCATCAGTGGTGAAGAGGGCTTCTTCTCCTCTTTCTTTCCCGGCTTTGCGTAGGCAGCATACCATCCAAGACTTGTGTTCTCTCCAGCCGGTGCATCTGGGTTGCCGAACAAGACAAAGTTCACCTGTCCGTTTGGCGGGAACGTAAAGCTGAGGAACTTGAAGCCGATACCGTAGAGGACAAGAATGAAGGTGTTGGTATCTGGCAACACCACAATCTCTAAGGTTCTGAAGCTGATGCTAAAGATTCCTTGGATTGCAATCTCTCGCTTCGACCCACTCGACCCCGGTAGCTTCAACCCAGTGAAGACTCTGTAGCTGGAGCCACTGTTCGGACTCCAGGCTGCCGTAACGCTTGCCACGAAGCCAACCTGCGCGGCAAGTGCGCCGGGCGACCCGAGATTTAAATTGAAGTTCAGAGAGTACCAGGGGAAGTTGAGAGTACTTTGATTGAGCGGACTTTGCACACCCATGTACCCGAAACCGTTCGGCGATGTGTTCTGCTTTGCCTGCGTGAAGCCACTAATTGTTAAGGGGAAGTGGTTGTAGAAACTTCCCACGCGGGCTGTGCTGCCTGCAAGATCAAACGAGAGTTGCGAGGCATCGAACGTGAAGACCGAGACGGGCGTTTCATCCGAAGGGTCGAACGACATCTCGACAATCAAGTTGCCATAGTTCAGACCTGACGGTGTGCTATCACCTTCTGTGCGACCGAAGGAGAAGATGTCGAATCCAGTCAAACTCCTGAAGTCAAGCAATCCCCAGAAGACAAACTGAGATTCCGTTTCAGTTGATGAGCTTTCAGAGGTAACGGTAACAAACTCCCCCTGCGTTATCTCCACAGCGTTCAGCACATTGCTCTCCATCTCAAAGATAGAAGCCGTGTCGGCTGGCGTTGTGAAGGAATAGGATTCCAGTGTCTGCCCGTTCACGGTATGTTTTTGGTAGACGCCGTTCATCCGAATGATGTTATCTGACGCTCCTTGAAGAGTAGCTGGCTCGCTGAAGAGTTGGTTGATCTCCAGTTCGATGACGCTGGAGAATGCTGCCACAGCCGAGTTCAGGAAGAGTACTTTCAACTGCTCCACCTGGAATTGATAATCTGCCTGCCCTGGAATGAGAGGAGAAGGAGCCACGTAGTTAATCAGGCCAAAGATTGATGAGTCGGAGACGGTAATCTCTCCACCATCGGTCGGCACATTGATCTTCGCAGCGTTGATCCCGATGTGGTGGGCGAAAAATTTGCTCTGGTCAATTCCTACGGCAAGTCCAGCAAGTTCAGAGGGAAGTTTGGTCAGGGGTGCGTAGCCGTTCAGAATCAGAATCCCATTCCAGTTCTCGTTGTTTACCGCGTTCAGAAATGCTGCGAAGTCTGTTTGATCGGTTGGGGTCTCCTTAATCATCTTCTGAATTGCCTTCGAGGTGGAAGATGGCGACGTGTTGAAGGTGCTTGGGAATGCCCACGATCCTGTCTGCCCGGCAAGGTCGGTGATTGCCATGTCGTAGAACTTGACAATCATGATTGTTCCAAGTTCTGACCAACGGAGCTTCCCCTTCGTCTCATCGATTGCCGTCGGATCTAAATTGAAGTTCCAGGCTTCGCTCGAGTCGGCTCCGATTGTGATTGTGGCGTTTGCAGCTTTCAGGAAAGCAGAGATGCTGTTCGGGTCGGAGACAACCAAGAAGAGCTTGTTGCTCTGAAATGCGGAGAGGAGTTCATCCTGCACATCACTCAAGAGGAACTGCTGTTTCCCCGGCATCTGCGCCAAGACGATTTGTTCCCATACTTTTGCCGCTCCTCCGGTATACTTTGCCAGCAATCCTTGCGGTGTTGTGCTGAAGGGGCTTTGCGTATCAATGAGAACCTCCCGATTCGGATTCTCTACTGCTTGCGCATTATTCAGTGCAGTTTTGCGCGTAGGGCTAATTACTTGCGACTCCATTTGATCGTAGACCGGGAGCTGTGATCCACTTAGTCCGGAGTACGGGAGCATCGGGAAGACTAAGCTTGATGCCGGAGGCCACAAGATTGTTGCCGCGTGGACTGGAACTGCCGCCAGAGGGGTCACCGTGGTGACGCCCGGTATCTTCGCGGAGCCGAAGTTGTAGAGAACTGATTGATCGGGCTGCGCGAAGTAGTCTGTCTGGCTCGACTCCGCAGTGATCGAAACAAAGGATGTTGTCGGGCTAACCGACGGCTGCAAGTTTGTATAGCCCGGCTTCTCGCCGGGGAAGAAACCAGTTGCGAAGGCAGCATTTCCGGTGAAGAAGGAGATTAGGTTCGTCTCCGTAGAAAGCTCTACGTACTCCACGCCCGAAAGTCCGCACATCAAGTTTACAACTCCACTCCGCGATGTTTCTAATCCGAAGTCACCCCGAGGGACAAGGTAGAAGGGGTCGCGAGTGGTAGGGGCACTCGCCTGTTGATTGACTGCGAAGACGAGGGCGGAGAAGGCTGTTGGCGCGGCAGTTCCAGTAAGTGGTTGCAGTGAAAATTCGTCCCCGAGAGTTCCGTTGAAATAGGCTGGGATCGCACTTGCTGCCGGAGCCGAAGCATTCCCGGCATCGGAGCCGTTGAAGGCCAAGAATGTTCGGACTTCGTTCAGTGGAGCTAACGGATCGAAGTTCCCGTAGAGGGTGAGTGCCGCTGCGAAGATTGGATATCGGAGCGAGGAGAGGAAGAAGGAATCATCTGAAGCAGCTTCATTCGGAGTCGAGAGGTTGAATGGCTGCGCGTAGAAATATCGAAGCCCAACGTCGAGAGCGTCGAGGTCTGTTTTGCTCGGCGAGATACTGAATTGAATTGAACCTGCAAGGCTATCGGTAAATGGAATCGTGAGCGTTCCGGCAGTATCGAGGCTACTCTGCCCCCAGGCTGCCGTCAGTTGAATTATGCCCCCACTCTTCTGTTGGAAGGTAAAGGCAACGTTCGTCTCGTCTGGTGCAACCGATGTTCCTGCCGGAATGGAGATCGCAACGTTCCGGAAGGGGATTGTTACCGGAAACGAGGTTGCGTAACCGGAGCTTCCTATTGGCTGATAGACTTGGATCGGAATACCTGAGAGAATGCTGGCTCCTTCCGGTTGTTCGAACCAGACGAAGCGTGTTCCATTCACTCGTGGATCGGAGAGATAGTTCCATGCTGCCACAGCAAACGTCTCTTCCGTACCCTCTGCCAAAGCCGCCGCTAAAAAGATGTAGACTCCGGGAAACACTGTCCAGGAATCACTGAATGAAATCGTTCCGGGAGAACTTGTTGTCTCCTCCGGGAGGAGATAGAGGAGCGTGCCGGGAACTGCACTTCCATTGTTCGTGGCAGTGTAGAGTTGTGGAACCGCTGTCGATTGTTTGAATTCCATAGGGGGCCTCGTTTGTAGATCACCTGCGAATAATTACCTCGAACAATCTCTTCTCTCGAATTCTTTTTTCTTTGAACTGTGAACTGCTCACCCTGAAACCGCTCAGCCTGAAGCAATCAGAAGTTGAACGTGATGCTATCCCCTGCAATCAGTGGCAGGTTGAACAACGTTGAGAAGTTTACTGGAAAGCCTTGCTGTACAGTTTGAGTGATTCCGGCACTCAGCCCACTTGTGCTTGCGCTTGATACCCGACTGATTGAGACGACAGATGGAGTTGGACTTAAGGGGATGGTGGTAAAGCGTTGAATAATGTTGGCGATAGTTGTCCCGAGTGGGACGTACTCCAAAGCTGTCTGGCCACGAACGATAATCCAGATTGGTATTTCCGGAATGGCAATTGCGCGACCTAAAAATATCGAGCAGATGTTCGGAGGCGTTCCAGAAGTATCACAACTCGGGTAGGCTGTGGTTGCCGTGTTGAGTTGTGCTAAGGTCTGCGTTCCAATCAGCGTAATGTTGTTTGTTGTTGTTTGGTCCCCTGTTGCTGAGGGAGCACCAATCGATTGTGGGTAGAAGAGTCGCCAATACTTCCGCTGCCCAGATACCGGTTGCAGGTCGATTGCTCCCCCAGCTACCACCGGGTTTGTAGAAGCACCGGTAATTGTCGGCGACTTAATATTTCCCAAGAAGGCATCGAAGGCTATTACACGTCCGTTCGACGTTGCGACGGAGTCGATAGTCAAAGGGAATCGACCGTCACTGATGTAGCCGTTCATGCTGGAAGTTGGGGAGAGAAACTGGCTTACCTGCGTTTCCAACAACAGCCGCATTCCAGCCCGGATGTCGACGTAGGGTTTTGTTCCTGCGGAGAATCCCGGCGAGAATGCGTAGCGGTAGAAGAGGCTCTCAATCATCGGGGCCGGCATTCTGTCGGCAATCTGTTGCCCAACCAGATTGGTAGCTCCCGGAAAAAGAATCCCCGAAAGTTCAAAGGTGCTCTCAATGTTCTGCAAGAAGTCTGTGAAGTTTGCCATCAACGCGCTTCGGGCACTGTCGGCACACTTCCACATGTTGTTTGCTTTGAGCGTGACGTTTGCGAGGACGTTACTCTGAGTTGGTGGCCCGCTCCCCTGTTGCGACAGAGAGAAGGCAAAGTCATCGTTCTCGTACGTCCCTGTGATTGCGCCAGTGCCACTGTAGAGGGATGAAATCGTGAATTGTATGGGACTCTTGTAGGTAAACGACGGTGGCAGAAGATAGATCGCACTTTCGCACCCATCGTCAGTTCCGACGAAATAGGGAAAGATTTGATAGCTGTTATTCGAGATGGGAGTTGGTAGTGTGCTCATAGTTCGATCAGAAGATTTTGGATCAGAAGATCGGGAGAGGTGGGTGTGGAGCATCTCCCCACCCACCTCAATCCCAACATGTTAGTTAACGGTTCCTGCACATTGCATCATTCCACACTGGGTTTCCCACTATAGATTTCCCACCGTGGAATCATTGCCAACTGACCGTTCTCTCGCCAACCGAAGAGGGTGGCAAGGATTTCCATTACGATAAGCTGGCAATGTGCTCTTCTACCAATGCTTGCTCCTCAGCGGTGAGGCCGGCGGTGCTGCTCACGATCACCTGCTGCTGTCCCTGTGAGCTTGCCGATCCACCAGGAATTACCAGAATCACAACGTTGAAGAAGATGTACAACTGCAAGTCGTTGTCAATCTGAATCTGGTTCGGGTCGATGTTCACAGGGTAGGTCTGTGATGTGCCGCTCGGGAAGGAGACGATGAGCGTGTTCGATCCACCAAACTGTGCGTTCCCCGGATTGCCGGCTGCTGGATTGCGCGGCGCGGTAGTCTGCTGTGGAGCATAGTTCGATGTCTTCTGGATACCTGCAAGGTTGGTGGTAAGTATCTGATTGTTCAGAATCAGAAGCATTGCGTTCGGAGTGCCGTTGAAAACGTAGACTGTACCTGCCATGAAAGGAACCTCCAATAATGAGAGTGTTAGTGTTATAACGTAACACAGTGGAGTTCTTCACAGTAGTGATGAAGCATCTTCGGAATTGTAGACAGGGACTGGCGGCATGGGAGCCGACATTACTGCAAGCAACGTGAGCGCATTCATGTAATGTAAGGGAACAACCACCGTGATGTGTAGGGGTAAACTTACAGGAACGACCATCCCAAAGCAAATGAATAATTAGTAATTTGTAACAGCTTAGGGGCTAAGCCCTTCATTCCGAAGTCTTTCCTCTTTTTCTCTTCACATTGATTGATAAATCTCCTATCTTGGCCATCCCTCCGGTTTATAAACCGATTTTTTTTCCTTGTTCTATGAAGCACATTGTTCTTTTCCTTTCACTCCTCACATTCTTACCAGCAGTTGTGTGGACTCAAGAGCGCGATCTCAGAGCTGAACGGATCGTGGTTGATGACGACAACGGCAACACAATTCTCATTCAAGCACCTGCAACCGGGATGACCGGAAGTTGGACCTTTACACTCCCTCCAGCGGCACCAAGTGCGGCCGGCCAAGTAATTACCAGCGATGGTTCCGGTGGATACGCTTGGCAAGCCCCGGCAGGGGGAGGTGGGAGTATCCCAGTCGGCTTTATGATTATTGGCTCAAGTCCAACTGTCCCTTCCGGCTATACCGCAGCCGGCACTATTGTGCAGAAGGGAACAGATGCGTGGTTCCCACGGGCTACCATGCCAACTCCGCGAACAGCTGGGGCGGTTGCTGAAGTAGGGGGGAAGGTGTACGTTGTTGGTGGAGTAGATGATATTGGAACGCCCCTGGCCACCAACGAAGAGTATGATCCCGTAACTAATACTTGGGCATCTAAGGCTTCGATGGGAACGGCGCGCCACTCACTTTGTGCTGCCAGTACCGGTGGATTCGTCTACATAATTGGTGGACGCCTTGCGTCGAACGCGCCAACTGATGTGAATGAACGGTATGATCCTTCAACCAATACTTGGGCAACAAGGGCAGTAATGCCAACTGCCCGGCGTGATCTTGGGGCAGACGCTGCCGGAGGAAAAGTCTATGTGTTGGGAGGGAGAACCAATACCACGGGAACTTCGGTATACTCTACTGCCAACGAGGAGTATGACCCAGCCACAAACACCTGGGCTGCGAAGGCGGCAATACCAGTAACAGGACTAAGAGATATCGGGGTTGGATCGGCTGGCGGGAAGATCTACATGTTCGGTGGATCGGGGACAAACGGTGCAATCCCCAACACACGAGAGTACAATCCAGGTACAAATACGTGGACTTCGAAGGCTCCGTTGCCATTCGCACAAAATACACTTGATGGAGCAACGCTCGGTGGCTATATCTACGTTGCTGGTAACAACGGAAATCACTATCGATATGACGTAGCTGCTAATACGTGGGACATTCCGACATCATCGCCATCTGGCTGGTCTCCTTTCCCTGGAGGGTACGTCACAATTGGGTCAACTCTCTATGCGTTCGGGTCGGCCGGCGCAGTCTTCCAATATGTACCGGCAACAACACTCTACCTCTTCTCGAAAAACTAAGCTGCGGAATGCGTTAGAGCATTGCAAATCTGGTCTCTTCTCTTTGGTTTTCCCTTAGAGGAGAGACCAGATCATTATCGCCATAGAAGAGAAAAAAGGGTATGAGAGTGGTGAGAAGAGCACTGGTAAGAATCGCTGCAATCAATAATTTAGATTAGATATGAGAATCTCAACAAAAGTACTGAGTGTGGCATTGTCCCTTTCAATGGTGTTTCTGCTTGGATTACCAGCAGACCTCTTCAGCCAAGAACGTGATCTTCGTGCAGAGCGAGTAGTTGTTGACGACGACAACGGCAACACCATTCTCATTCAAGCACCTGCAACCGGGATGACCGGAAGTTGGACTTTTACCTTGCCGGCTGCCCCGCCAGCAGGTTCCGGTGAGGTGTTAACCAGTGGTGCGGGGGGGAGCTTCTCTTGGCAAACTCCAGCCGGAGGTGGAGGGTCGATTCCTGCCGGTTACTTGATTCTCGGCACAACTTCTACAGTTCCTACCGGATTTTCTGCTGCCGGGACGTTAAAGTCAGACTTCTGGACAACGCAAGGGGCGATGACAACTGCTCGCCGTGGGGCAGCGTCGGCTGTCGTTAACAACAAGATCTACGTTATCGGAGGGGGGGATGGAAACACCGCACTTGCTACCAATCAGGAGTACGATCCAGCCACAAATACTTGGGCAAACAAAGCCGCAATGACGGCAGCCCGTGTCTGGGTAACCGCAGCAGTGGTGAATAACAGAATTTATGTTTTCGGAGGCTCGGCAGCAGCCGGAAACTACAACACAGCGATTGCAACCAATCAAGAGTACGATCCGGCCACAAATACCTGGGCAAACAAAGCTGCCATGCCTACTGCCCGGATGCTGGCGAGAGCAGCAGCCGTTAACAACAAGATCTACGTGATGGGAGGTTGGACTGGAGCGGCCGACGTAACCACAAACGACGAGTATGACCCAGCGACAAATACTTGGGCTGGGAAGGCGGCGATGCCCACGATTCGTGACGGGTTTGCCATTGGTGCTATCAACAACAAAATTTATGTGGCTGGTGGAATTGAGACAACAACCATTGTCGGAACAACAAGTGAGTACGATCCAGCCACAAACACGTGGGCGAACAAGGCTGCAATGTTGACTCCAATCTGGACCGGAGGGGGAGCGGTTTTGAACAACAAGCTCTATGTGGTTGGGGGAGTGAATGGTTCCACAAACTTGGCGGTGAATCAAGCCTACGATCCAGCGACAAATCTCTGGACAAATGAAGTCTCGATGGTAACTCCTCGTCGCCAGCTTACAGCCCAAGCGGTCAGTGGAAAACTCTATGCAATCGGTGGGACATCTGGAGGTGACTTTGGACCAGGGTTGAGTGTGAACGAAGAGTTTACACCACGCACCTTCTTTCTGTTTATCAAAAATTAGAGCGATTGATATCAATGCAAACACGATCCTTCTCAAAGCTGATACTTCTAACATCAGCTTTGTTGTGTGTAGCAATATTTGCCTGCGGTGAGATGCCCTCAAAATCGGTTGCCACTGTTGGCACTATAGAGATCACTCAACAAGACCTCGACTACCGTGCGGCAATTCAGGCTGCTTACGGTGGAGATACGCTCCCAATGCCGACAGCACTTGTTGCGGCGGGGAACGATGCGTTGGCAGAAAATGTGGCAGCAAGTTTGGGGCTTACCCCAACTACCGAAGACGTTCGGCAGTTCATCTCTCACGTCGACGAAACATCGAAAGCACCTGATGTTCTGCAGAAGGTGAAGAATGTCTTCGGCGAAGACTCACTCTCCTACATCAACATCTACCTGAAGCCAAAAGTTGTCGAGGCAAAACTACAACGCTATCAGGCGTTCGATACTGTTGCGCAGAACGATGGACGCAAGCGAATCCAGCAAGCCTACGCAGTAGTAGCTGAGGGAAAGAGTTTTGCGGAGGCAGCCTCCGTAGTGGGGGGGAGGGCAAGTATCGACACGTTTACAACGGCAACAAAGCAAACCGTCCCCGAGGAGCTGGCAAAGTTTGGACAGCAGAGGAGTGGCCCACATCCTCTTGCTGTTCTTGCCGAGCAGCACCTGAAACCGGGCGTCCTCTTCCAACAAGTTGTTGAAGATGACAACGCCTATCGAATCGTTCGACTCCTCGACCGAAATGCAGAGCGGAGTATCGTTGAGATCATCTCGATTGCGAAAGGAGATTATCACACTTGGCTCAGGAAAAAAGCTGAGGGAATTCCAATCGTGATCCACGATAAAACTCTTGCCGACTCAGTGAAGGCAAAACATGGAACAACTTGGTGGGTTCCAACCATTGTGGTGAAGTAATAGTTCTTGCTCGGTTTTTAGATGAAGGAGTGTCGAGAGAAGATCACCCCGTTCAACCTGACAGAATGGAAAAAGTGACGTTTCTGACTCCAACTCTGACTTTTAAAATCCCCTCCAAAAATTTATAATCCTCGATTGCTCAACCTTGAATTCTGTGGTGTTGCGTGAAGAGTTGACCGTAAGAGAATCACCACGAAGAACACCAAGAATCACCAAGAGTATATTCTTCCTCTACCACACTTCATCTGTCTTCCATAAAGCCGTTCGGTCAGATACCATAGGAGCTTCTCACTGAAATCTCACTCCATCTATTTGACTTGAACTAACGCATCTATAAAAAAAAGGAAATATCTTCCCTCTCATGAATGCGAATGGTGGATCGTTCGATCTTGTCTCAATCGGAGAATGTTTGGTTGAGCTTAGCAGGGAATCTGACGGAAGATATCGAGTCGGTTATGCTGGCGATGCTTTCAACACACTCTTCTATGCCAGCAGACTCGGGATGCAAACCGGCTTTATCACGACCTTCGGTGATGATCTCTTCACGCCAATGATTCGCGAGGGGATCGCCGCGGAGAAGATAGATCTTTCCATGACTGAAGTCTTGTCAGGTAGGAAGAATGGTCTCTACTTCATCGAACTCGATCAAGGTGGGGAATACACATTTCACTTCTGGCGAAAGAATTCTGCTGCAACCGAGACGTTGCGGCGATGTGAAGCCAACCGGTTGATCGACTACTGCGCCAGTTCTACCTGGTTGCTTATCAGTGGGATCACACTTGCTGTGATGGAGGAGAGAGAACGATTATCTGACCTTCTTCCCCAACTTCAGAATGTATCTCAAACCCGCATTGCCTTCGACACAAACTACCGTCCAACTCTTTGGGAGTCCTCAAGAGAATATGTGCGAGCATTTGAAGAGATTATTTCCTTTGTCGATCTCTTCCTCCCCTCAGAATCAGACATGCAACGTATCTGGCCCGGGCAATCAGCAGAAGAGATTGCCAACTACTACCACTGCGATCAAGTCGCTCTAAAGCGGGGAGCAGATGGGTGCGTGCTCATCTGGAAGGGTGAACGATATGAACTTGCTCCCCCCGAACAGGTTCAGCTTCTGGATACCACTGGGGCGGGGGATGCCTTCAACGGAGGTTTCCTGACAGGTTTGTTGAGGGGGTGGTCGCCTGAGGATGCTGCCCTTCTCGGAATGCGAGTTGCAGGACGTGTTGTTGGCGTGCGGGGGGCAATTGATCTTGGCTTTACCATAGAAACTTGATTGATAGGTTTTTCACGATGACTCAAAGAGAAGCCAGAATTCAGATGATTGGCAATGCCCACCTCGATCCAGCTTGGATGTGGGAGTGGGGTGAGGGGATGGAGGCCTTCATTGCCACCTGCCGCTCTGCTCTCGATAGGATGGAAGAGACACACGAGTTTGTCTTCACCTGTAGTAGTGCCGCCCACTACGCTTGGGTAGAACAGGTTGACCCCGATCTCTTCAACAAAATATGCGAGCGAGTTGCCGAAGGTCGGTGGGAGGTTGTGGGTGGATGGTGGACGCAGGCTGACTGCAATCTTCCCTCTAGTGAAGGCTTTGTCCGTCAGGCACTCTTAGGGCAACGATACTTCATCGAGAAGTTTGGACGCCCGGCGACTGTCGGCTATAGTCCCGATGCCTTCGGGCATAGTGGTGGGCTGCCACAACTCCTCTCCGGTTCTGGGCTGACTTCCTATATCTTCTGCCGACCC
>JBFWSB010000085.1:0-13394 GCA_050248595.1 Kapaibacterium sp. (SeqCode) | reverse complement strand
GCCTCCCAACGCTCCAATTGAAGATCCTGCATAAAGAAGAGGAGAAGAGCAGAGATTGCAATCAAAACAAGTCCATCACGGTAGACCAAGGGTGTGGAGGTTTTGATTGTGCGGAGAAGAGCAACCATGCCGAGAATAAAGCCGAGGTTGAAGATGTTCGAGCCAACGATATTCCCAACCGATATGTCAGCCTGACCTCGCGCAGCTGCAAGAACCGAGACAACGAACTCCGGCGCGGATGTACCGAAGGCGACGATAGTGAGACCAATCACAAGCTGCGAAACGCCAAAGCGAACAGCTATGCGAGCAGCCGCCTCCACGAGGAAGTCAGCCCCTTTCCAGAGAGCTAAAATCGAGAGAACGATAATGAGAGCATCGATAACAATGGACATGTAACGGGTTCAGAACTTAGTGTGGTAACGGGAACGATCCCCCACGTCACAGGAGAGGAACGGAAGGCTTCATTCCTCAACGACGAACATACAAAACGGGGAGATTGGTGGTGTAGATGAGGTGGGAAAAAATCAATCGTGCTACAGAGTAGTATGATTGATCGCTAAAAGTGTAACAGCCACTCCAAAGAGACTGAAAGAGAATCGCTTGCTCCACTTCTGAGGTTATACTTATAGTCCTTGACTATTGATAAGGGATCTATTCATTGCTTTGTCATGCTGAAGGCCTCGGAAGCATCTCACTTGCGATGTTGGGCGAAGAGGGTCGGCTACTACTAACCGGGCGAGACTCGTCACTCCGCGTTGCTTTGTTCACAGTGATCAAGAATAAAGTCCGTGCCACACCCCTTGCCATGCTACTGAAAACGATCTCTGTTCTACGTTCAGTCGCCGCAAGTACAACACAGATATACGTTTCTATTCTCCCAAGCTCTCGAAATACTTTCGGATCAGATATTCGTAATCGCGGGAGTACCCTTGCCTACCATCCTCAAGGTTCTGGCGCAATTCATCTAACGTCGCAGGGTCGTTCTGGAAACGAAGTTCTGGTGGACTGGTTCTGACAACATCTTTGCCCGGAGTTGACTCACGCTTCCGCTCCATATCTCGCTCACGCTGCGACTTCATTGCGTCGAGCATCCGGCTGAGAATCTGTTCCTGTCGCCGGAGTGTTTGGTCACTAATCTGCCCACTCTGCATATCGCGCAACACCTCTTCGATCTCCTTCGCTGCCCGCTCAAGATCACCCACCATATTCTTCTGCGTCCCCCCTGACTCCTTCGCCTCCTTGTTCAACTGGTCGAGCGATTTCTTCACCTCCTGCTGCTGACGAGACAATCGTTGGGCAACGCTCCCCTCCCCTCCATTCTCTTCTCCCCCTTCTCCTCCCTGACCATCTTTTCCTTTCTTTCCCTGTTTCCCATCTTCCCCTTGCCCCTCTCCCTGACCCTGCCCTTGCTGCTGCCCCATCGCCATGTTAATCATCTGCTGTTGTGCGGCAAGCTGCTGCAAGCGTTGCTGGAACGATCCCATCCCCATTCCCTCTCCCTGACCTTCCCCTTCTCCCTCCCCCATCTTCTGCAATTGCTGAGCCATCATCATCGCCCCCTTGTTCATCGACCCCATCGCATCCCCCTCCTGTCTGGAAGCACTTTGGCTGCTTCTATTTTCGAGCGACTGTTGCGCCTCCCCCATCTTCTGCATCGCGTTCCCAAGCTCGCGCCCCATCTCTGGAGTTACAGCAAAGGATTGTTCGCCAATCTCCGATATTTGGTTGGCTAAGTTCTTCATATCCTCCCGCAACTCCGCCTGCTCGCGGGCTAAGTCACGGAACGAAGGACTGTTCGGACTCGTCTGGTCGGTCTTGTTCCGCAACTCCTCTTGCTGTTTCGAGAGGTCGAGGAGATCTTTCAGCGACTTCCTCATCTTGTTCATCACCTGCCGCTGATCGTTCTGCTTCATCTGTTCCCGCATCTCCTTCATCTGCTGGCTGAACTCCTCCAACGATTGTTGGGCTTGCTCTCCCCCCTGCTGCGCCTGCTGTTTCTGGCCACTCCGCATCTGCTGCGATGACTGCTGCATCTTGCCAGATGGATTGCTCTTCTCAAGTTTCTGTTGTGCCCCCTCCATCGCTTCGGTCGGCATATTCTGCTGTTCCTTCATCGACTGCGATAATTCCTCCGCACGCTCTTGCAGACGTTCTGCCTGCTCGGCAAGCTCTTCCTGCCGCTTCGCCAGATTCTCCTGTTCCCTCTGATCCCCTTCCTTCATCTGTTGCATCTCTTGGTTCAACTCCTTCTGCTCCTGACTCAACTTCTCTGAGCGGCGAACAAGCTCATCCACCTGCTGCTGTGTCATCATCCGCTCTAAAATCTTCTTCGTCCGCTCAATCGCCTGCTTGAACTGCTCTTCGTTGAACTTGTAGTTCCGCATCGCCTCGGCCATCTGCTCCGGTGTCATCTTCTGCATCTGCTCTTCCATCTTCTGCATCGACTCCATCAGCTTCGGATCCTTCACCTCCTGGAAGAGCTTCTGTAGCTCCTGATACTTCTGTAGGGTCTCCGGCGATATTGCCTTCGCCTCTTGCAACTTCTCGGCCATCGTCCGCATATCTTCGGCAAGCTGTTCCAGCTTCTTCTGCATCCCCTCATGCTGCTGAATCAGCTCCTGTAATTTCTGCTTCTCCTGCCAGTTTGCCTCCCGCTTCTGTTGTGCAAGCTGCTTGCTCAATTCACGGTCGAGCTGTTCCATATCGCGCCGCGCCTTGTCTGCCTCCTTCAACAAGTTTTCCAGATCAGCCGTCGCCTTGTCCTGTATTGTCTCCGCCTGTTGCAGCAGCTCTTCAAACGATGGGAAGCGAACGTTTATCAACCCCGTTCGTGCTGACTTCGGTCCGCCAATACGGTCGTTGTCGAAAACTTCGAAGTAGATCTCCAGTTCGTCCTCCGGCACAAGTCGTGACTTCGTCATATCCCAGAGGTAGGGGATTTCAATTCCGGTGGATGCCCCTTTCGGAATCGGGATCACCTGCTCGCGGAACTCACTCCACGGCTCTTCATACTTACTTGCGGTTAGGCGATACATGATTCTCAGCTTCGAGAATCCATAGTCGTCGCTGATGCGAAGTTGTGTTGGGAGGAGCATGGTCTCATCCACCTCAACGTCGGCAGATGGTTGAAGAAGTGTGATTGAGGGTGACCCGTCGGTTGAGACAGAGACCGTGTAGTGAATCGGTGACAAGTTCTGGAGACCATCGGCAGATTTCACTGAGATATAGTACTCGCCACTCTTCACCAGACTGAACCCACCACTCACCTCCGTTCCATTCACCACCATCTTCATTCGGACGGTGTCGTAGGAGAGGCTCGGCAGTTCTGAACCGGATGACTCGACTGAGATTGAGGCGGGAATTACTCCCCCTCGCGGGAAGAGTTGAACGATCTCCGCCTCGGCAACCAGAATTGAGGTGGTTAGGTTAATTCGGACTTGCGTCCCCCGCAAGCCGCTGACATCGCCGTATCCTTCTGGGAGTTTCTCCGGGCCTCTGCCAGTATATCCGGGAGGAATCACCGTCACCACCATATCCCGCAACTCCGGTCGCTCAACAACGGCAATTCCATACTCTTCCGTTGCGACCCCGGCAGCCTCGGCACTGTAGCGGGTGTTTCGCCGAATGTTCGGGATCAGATGGCGGTAAAGCCCCGGCTCCACTTCTCGCAGCTCATACTCTTCGGCCTGATCGCTTCCATCTTCTGCTATACTCAAGGTCACAGCTCGGGGAGGAATACCACTTGCGCGGACAGTAATCTCGACAGAATCTCCCTTTACTACTCGCAGGTTTCCCGGCTCAATCCCGAGTGCAAAGGGAGCAGGTTTCTGGTAGAAGGTAGAATAGTCGGCAAGGCGGGTGTAGGCATCTGTGAGACGATCTCCGAAGGTGAAGAAGAGTGCGCCGAAAAGGAGCGCGGACGAGAAGAGAAGGAGAATGGCGCGACGCCGATCTTCCTTTTCGAGAATCACAGAGTAGTCGTGGTCGATTAGTGCCCTCCCCTGCGTGATAATCGATGCCTCGGCCAACTCAATCGAAACTCCGGGGGAACTCCCCACATTAGCCGCAACTGTGCGGTAGAGCTGCAACGTATTCACAAGCCGATCACCCACAGCAGGTATCTTTCCCCCAACGCGGCGGGCAATTGTCTCGTCGGTCTGCGGAGTAATCAAGCCAATGAACTGTCCCAGTGGACCAACGAGTGTCTTCCCAAGAATTCCCAAACTGAGGAGAGCACTCCCCCAGAAGAGGATGGTGCGACCGGTAACGCCGAACTCACCAACCATTTCCGCAACTCCAACTAAAGTCCAAACGGCCATCAACCCAGCTATGGCGTTGATGAATCCGGTTTGAAGTGCGAGAAACTGCTCAGCCTTGCGAACGCGGGCGATCTTTGCAGTCAGCGATGTATAGAGGGAGTGGATTGTCATGCGAGTAATAATATCTCTGCGATTAAAGACTTTATGCTTGAACAATAAGATAGGAAGCAAGGTTCCGAAGTAGTCGCTGATGACGCTCAGCAGAAATCGAACCAATAGTGCCAATGATTTCTGTTCGTGGAACCACCATCAACCATCCTAATCGGATCAAGGATTCTCGATCTAACCCAGAATCTTGAAAATCGGTGTCTATAGATCTAATCATCTCATCAAAATTCAAGGTGCTATGACGAAGTTGAGTACTAATACCACAGAGCAAGAGATCATGGAATGGTGGCATTGCCCGTAAAACAATAGCTGGACGAACTTTCGCCTGTCCGTTAGATTGTCGAAGAGTGATAAGAACAACTTCAGCTTCCACGATATTCTGGGTTAGATCTGATAATCACGGCATTTGAATAATCCGGTTCATCTTCTTGCAATTTTGCCATTGCTTCTCGTGAAGCTCGGAACCAATCAGAGGCTTCCTCCTCACCACTGTTTTCTACCACAATTGCAACAAGCAATCGCATATCTTTTTCCAACGTGTATGGCTCGTCAAGGACAATTTTCGTCCCATCAAAGTGGGCAGGTATCGTAGTTACGTTCATCATCACGAACTATTCCATAAAGTTATTTGCTGCCTGTTTCAGTTTTGTGTCTTAGTAATAGGAGGCAATCTTATAGACAAAATCACCAAGAATCCACAAATATGCAGAGAGGTTTTCACCACGACGAACAACCTCCCTCCGTAGTTCCATAGACTCTGCAAGAAACCTCAGGTTCCCGATTGGCGGTTGTAGTTCCTGACGCTCATCCCGTTCGTTCGCAACCAACCGAGACGTTCGTAGAAGGGTTGCACGTCTGGATCGCAGATCAGGTCGAGCGCGTAGAGGTCTGCGAGCGTTTGGCTGATCTGCTTCACGAGGGCAGAACCAATCCCACGACCACGATATTCTGGTAAAACCTCCAACAGTGGGAGGAACGCCATCAAGTGTCCGTCCGATATTGCGTTGATAAATCCAACCACCCGCTTTTGGTCGAGTGCTAAAACAACGGAGTAGCTTCCCCGCAGTATCTCCAAGTGCATTTCGGGTGAGGGTGGATTTGGCCATCCCTTGAAGAACCCTATTAGCATCTCTGGCGTTATGTTGTCGAGCGTTTCGGTGTAGGAAATCATTTCGAGGAGAATATACGCCGATTCCCTTCTTGCAACTTCAGCCTCCCCGGCGTAAGTTCTTCCCGCTTTCATTCAACCAACTGATAAAACAATGACAGAAGCTGTTACCGACTTGAAATTGACCGCGCTCAACGAGACTCACAAAGCGTTGGGTGCGAAGATGGTTCCCTTTGCAGGCTTTGAAATGCCAGTCTACTACAAAGGGATTGTAGCTGAGCATAACGCTGTCCGCCAGAGCGTCGGGGTCTTCGACGTTTCCCACATGGGTGAAGTTCTCGTAACTGGTCCGAACGCACTCAACTTCGTGCAGAAGATTACCATTAACGATGCCTCGAAGCTGAGTGATGGTCAAGCACAGTACAGTGCAATGTGCAGACCGGGGGGAGGGATTGTTGATGACCTACTGGTATACAAACTGGCGGATGATCGCTACATGTTAGTAATCAACGCCTCCAACATCGAGAAAGATTTTTCTTGGATGAGGGAGAACGCAATTGATGGAGCAGACTTACAGAACCTCTCCGACGACTACACACTTCTTGCGGTGCAAGGTCCCCGTTCGCTCGACACACTGGCAAAGCTAACCGACGTCGACCTGAACGGCATCGAGTTTTACCACTTCACCGAGGGAACGATTGCCGAAGTCCCAATGATTATCTCCCGTACTGGATATACAGGTGAGCTTGGATTTGAACTCTATATGCCGAGCAATCCAGAAACAGGAAAGAAGGTGTGGGATGCAATCTTCGAAGCCGGAGCAGAGTTTGGAATCGAGCCGATTGGATTGGGAGCCAGAGATACTCTCCGCATGGAGATGGGCTACTGTCTCTACGGGAACGATATTACAGAGGAGACAAACCCGATTGAAGGGGGACTTGGCTGGATTACGAAGCTGGAGAAGGGAACGTTCAACGGAAGCGAAGTGATAGCGAAGGTGAAGGAGGAAAAGCCAGAGCGGAAACTGATCGCCTTCACGTTGAGCGAGCGTGGGATTCCGAGGCAAGGTTATCCTATCACTGCCAACGGAGAAGTAATCGGTGAAGTCACCAGCGGAACGATGTCGCCAACACTCGGGATTGGCATCGGCATGGGCTATGTGCAAGCAGCCTACGCAAAGAAGGGAACCGAGATCGGCATCAACATTCGGGATAAACATATCCCGGCAACAATTCAACGTCCACCACTGGTAGAAACGAAGTAATAGACAGGTTGAGAAGAGTGAACGATCATTCTTCCAACACTGACAATGGCAGAGAACACCGAATATAAACGTCGCAGAGTACGATGGTCGTTCGGCGCAACGATCATCGCACTCGCACTTTGGGGGATACTCTCAATGTCCCAAACCTACTCGTGGGATATCGATATTCCGCTGGAAGTTCGCATAGACACAACCAAAGAGACTCTTGCCGAGTCAGTCCCCAGAACAATCCGCATCACTGCCCGTGCCGACGGTTGGACGCTTATGCAGGTTGCTCTCGCTGGAGATACGCGCTGCCTACTGACACCTTCTGGAACCCCAACTTCTTCGAACGACAGCCTTAAAGCTTACACCTATAGTGAGCGCGACCTCTTAACCAGCATCAACATTTCGAGTTCCGTTCAACTGAACGACGTTCGGCCACGTGGACTACGGGTTGCCGTCACTCGCTTAGCATCGAAACAGGTTCCCCTCTACTATCCAGAGTTCAGCATCGACACGCGGAGTGGGTTTCAGGTTATCGGCTCTCCTCGTGTCTCCCCGGACAGTGTCAAGATCAGCGGCCCTCCTGAGAAACTAAAAGAGATAACCCACTGGTATACAACCCCACTAAATCTCGACGACGTATTTAAACCTGTGTTAACAACCGTTCCGGTAAGCGATACGCTCTACGGCGTTATCAGCATCTACCCCGACGTGGCAATGGTGAATGTAGATGTGCAGGAAGTTGCTGAAGTTACGTTCGAGAATCTCCCCATTGTTAACCGTGGAAGATTAATCGACACAACAACCCAGCTCCACCTCTACCCGCAACGAGTTACGGTAACGTTGCGAGGTGGCGCAGATGAATTAGGGAAGCTATCAGAAGCAGATATTGTTCCCTACGTTCAACTAACACTCGGTGTGGACACTTCTGGCTTTGCCCGCCCACGGATATCACTCCCATCGCGAGGCAACGCAACAGTAATTGCTGTAACTCCAGAACGAATCAGGTTTGTCTGGAGGAAGGTTCTCCCTACAACTGGAAGCAAGTAGAGTTCGTAGAGTGTGTAGAGTTGAGAGTTTTTAGAGTCGTAGGGAGCAAAAACCTTTGCTCCTCTTTGCTCCCCCCAGTTGAAGGCTGACACTGACCGATATTCAACCTGCACCCAGACATGTTAAGGTCGTACACGAGGAATCTTTCTCCATCAGATATGATACGCTCTATTCATTAATGGAACCAACACATCAGATAGTTCACGACCCGACAACTCTCGGAGCGCACCTCCGCCGACTTCGACAGTCGCGAGAGATTACCATCGAAAGCCTCGCCTCACGTGTCGAGCTTTCCAAAGGATATATCTCTCTGGTTGAGTCCGGAAAACGAACTCCCCACTGGTTGACTCTGATGAAGATCCTTCACGCCCTCAACGAAACGCTCTGTAGTTTTCTGACGTGGGGAGGAAACATTCCCCTCCCGAAAGAGGGTATCCGTTTTGGCCGGGAACAGGTAATTCTCATCGCAGGCTCAGAACCTGATGAGTGGGGACTCGTCCCAAATGCTGATTCCGAGGGATATACCTGGATATTAACCCCTCACCGTCCGGGAATGCAATCTGAGGTAATTCGTTTTCGGCTCCCCCCTCGCTCGGCTTGGACGCCAGAGCTTCTCACTCTTCCAGCATACGGAACACTCTTCGGCTTGGAAGGAGAAGCACTGTTAGAAGTAGAAGAGGAGCATCGGGATGAATTCATCATCGGGAAGGGAGAGGTGCTGCAATTCGATTGCAATCGTCCACATCGCTTTCGGAACTATACAGATATTCCCGCCGAAATCTTGCTAACGATTGCACCTGCGGTGTTCTAATCCCGAATTCACTTAGCGAAGAGGTATGCCTCCATTTTTCCCCTCTCCCCCAGCCCCTCTCCCGATCCCGGGCAAGGAGAGCAGAAGAAGAGTATGCTCTTCGCTTTGTTCGACAATACCTCTTCATTACCTGAATTTGGTATTACTCTCTGCGTCCTCTGCGCCTCTGCGGTCAAACTCCTCTCCTCGAAGCAGGAGCAGACAGAGAGACTGAGTTCATGAGATAACAATAGAAAGTCTCTGCAAAATTGCTAAATCAAGCAGAAGCATTTCTTTTTCTCTCTACTCCCGCGGTCAATCTCCTCTTTAAGGAGAACAAAACGCAGAGTCGCAGAGGACGCAGAGCAACAGCGTAGTCGACGATTGCTACGTTCTGAGTTCCGCTGTTGCCCCGAACTTCAGGAGTGAATAGACTCCTTGCTATTCGACAATACCTCTTCCTTACGTGAATTTGGTATTACTACTCAACCAATTCAACAAGCACCATTACATGGCATAGATTTCCCTCAGAGGTTATCAGAAATCAATCGTAAAGTTGATGTTCGGGAGAATGCCCATGTAGGTAGAGAAGTCAACCTCACCTGTCGTCGAATTGTAGAACTCACGGAACGGATTCTCCCGATTCGTTGCGTTCTGCACATCGGCTGAAACAGTCCAAGAGAACCCTTCGTGATTACTCCGGTAGTTCACTCCGAGATCGATCCTGTAGTAATCTGGAGCCTGTGCTTCGTAGGGATGTTCGGTGTCGAGAACTGTTCGTCCCTCAGCACGCGAAGCCTCCAAATCGATCGGCACATACCGATACCCACCCCGCCATATCACTCGGATATTTGCCCCAATCCTATTCTGTCCACTTTTTCCAACGCGGAACTCCTTCCCACCAAGCAGATTGAAAACATAGTTGCCGTTGAAGGTGGTGTTCCGTTCCACATTGTCGAGCGCGGTATACTTCGATTGAAACAGAGATGCAGTCGCAAGGAAGTAATAGTCGTCGGAGAAGAATTTCTCGGCAGTTAACTCAAGTCCATAATTCGTTCCCGTTCCTTCATTCACCAGCTTCTGATTCGTGTAACCACTTCCGAAGTTAAGTGCGGAGATATAACTGCTGTCGGCGGCAACCGGTACGTCGAAAAGATATTGATGGTAGGCCTCTGCCTTAATCCGAAAGTTATGGGAGACATTCCAGTCGTAGGCAATTACGTTGTGGAGTGCTCGGGTTAATCCTAACTCCTCGTTTGGCCTGGTAACAACGTCGTTCGAATCTTGGAATCGTGCTAAGTAGACAACTGAGGGTTCCGCCCTGCTGTGGAGTCCAACTCCATACGAGATGGCGTGTGCCGGAGTAAGGCGGTAGGTTGCCCCAAACCGTGGTTCCAGAGCGTGCGCGTCGTTCAACAGCAATTGTAGGTAGTGTACCCCGGCATTCAGCGTCAGTTGTTCAGATGGGCGAACTTGCCAATTCCCATACGCCTGAAGCGTTCCGGTTCTCCCACTATCTTGCACAGGCGTCACAAACTCTCCCGTTTGGAAATTGAGGAATTGATCGTTCGCCTCGTACCCTAAACTGCTGTAGATCATCCCCCCCTGCAGAACGTGGCGCGGACTGAACTTATGATTCAATAGAATCGATCCCCGGTAGTTGGTGTTGATAAACTCACTTTGCTCGATCAGGTGAAGTTCATAGTTGTTGTCGAGCGTATCTTCCCGGTCCACATCCTTCTCGTAGGAAAAGTTCAGGGCAGTTTTTAGTGAGGTCTTATTGTTAGGCAGAACGTAGAAGTGAGTGATTCCAGCAATTCCTGTCGTGTAGGTCTCCAGCTCCTCAAATCGGTCGAACCGACTATCCCAGGCCGTTGAATCCCGAACAGCTCGATCCCCTGCCTCACTTAGTCCCCCAATTCCCCAAAGCTTGAAGTTTCCAACTGAACTCGTCGGGATATTAACGTTGAAGTTGAGGTCCTGAAACTCCGGGGCAATTGCGTTCTCTCCCCCAAACTTGATCCCAATCTTATCGAACAGAGTCAACGTCGAGTAACGATAGTTCAGCAAGTAGGAAGAACCCTCGCTGAAAAGAGGACCTTCGAGTGACGCCTGAATTCCGGCTGCACCGAACTGCAATGTATACTCTCTCTTATCACTGTTCCCCTTGCGGAAGCGTAGGTCGAAGACTCCTGAGAGAGCGTTGCCATATTCAGCAGGGAATGCGCCTGTCAGGAAATCGGAGTTAGTGAGAACAGAGTTGCTAATCATGCTGATGCCACCACCACTCCCCCCCGGCCCGTTCCGGAAGTGGTTCGGGTTTGGTATCTCAATTCCCTCCAGCCGCCAGAGCAATCCTCGAACAGAATTTCCTCGGATCACAATCTCATTCCCCTCATCGTCTGCAGAGGAGACCCCAGCAAACGACTGAGCCATACGTGCAGGATCCCAAAAGCTGGCCGCATAGCGTTGTGTCTCTTCAACTGAGAATGAGCGGGCACTAACTGTTGCCATCGTGTTCAGCGGACGACTCTTATCATACTCTGCCGTCACCGTCACACCTTCAGTCTCAACCAACGATTCTTGCAACTCGGCAACGATGGCCACCTCCTTGCCGGATGAGACCACAACGTTGCGAAGGTAGAGGTCTTCATATCCAATAGATGTGATCTTCAAGGTCTGCCTGCCAACAGGAACATTCTCAACACGGAAACTTCCATCCGCCTGACTTACCCCCCCGATCACTGGCTCAACTGTCACCACCTGCACTACAGCTCCGGGTAGAGGGGCCTTGGTGTCAACATCCAGGACTTGGCCTCGAATCGAGGAGTGAGCAACGCCCTGCGCCCGACTTTCCTGCGTGAAGGGAAGGAGTGTGAAGATCAAAAGGAGGGAAAAAGACCACTTCCGTATGTGAGATACTATCTGGAGACTCCCCAGAAAACGTTCTGTTCGAATCATAAAAATCTAACTGTTACATTCTCTTGTTTATGGTACAAGGTTTTAATAACCGATGAATGTACGATTGATCTCACAGAATGATCTTCTCCGTTTGTATTACAGGAATCCGGGGATAGCAATGTGCGTAGCGCACGGATGTATTACTCAACTATTACGTGTATTACGTGGCAGGCTGTTCTACCACGGTTGATAGGGAAAAAGAGAACGGCGGAGCACCCAAAAGTCTCTCCGCCGTTTCCGAATAATCAAGTACCTTGTTCTACCTCCAACTACTCTACTCGCGTTACTCTCAGGTAAGAGTCAATCCCAACTGTCACCGTCTCGGCTCCGCCGGCATTGTCGTCCGCCCACTGCAACGTGATATTCCCTGCTGTCCCTGCTGTCCGAACAAGACCACGAATCGTTATCACTGTCGTCTGCCCGACCTGCACGTTCACAGCAGTTGCTGCGGTTCCAGACGTAGTAAGAATATCCCCCTCATCCTGCGTGTTTGTCGTCGCCCTCTGTCCAGAGTAGGAGATGCGCATCGTCGATCCAGTTGGAACAGTAAAAGCAAGCTGAATGTTGTGGTTATTGTCGGTCGAGGTTACGTAGAGAAGTCCCTGCACCTCGTATGTCGAGTTCGTGCTCAAAGCGGTCGTCAAGTGATCGTCGTTCTGGAGTGTCGTACTACTAACCACACTCTCTGCTGCACTCTTGCGGACAAAGGCGAACCCTCCAACCACACTTATCGCCGATGTAGTCCCCCACTCGAGCGTTGCCGTCGTTGCCGTTGGCGCAGGTGTCGAGGCGATTCTCAACACCTGATTGGCTGCTCCGTTGGTTGCCGGAAGAGTGTAGGTAATATCTCCGGCCTGCGTTCCAGCCTTCAGTGCCGTATAGTTCGCCGTGTTCGGGAAGGCTCCGGCAGTGCTGTATGCCTCATAGAATCGGAGTTCGCTTGCGGCGTTGTCGTTGTTTGCAAGCCAGAGATCGGTGTTCCCGAAAACCGCCACATCCGAAGCCGTCACCGACATCGGAAGCGTCCCAGCACTGTTGTTCCCGTGGAATCCGAAACTCCGATTTCCATTCAGCCGAAGTCCACGTCCACCTGGAATTGCTGAGTAAGCTCCGGCGGCAGTATCTCCCCGTCCACCGGCAACTGTTGCCGACTCTCCAGCAACAGCATTCTGGAATCCACCACCGACTGTGCCCCCCCCGATAACCTTTGCAATCGAGTTGCTTCCGCCACCGGCAATCACGCCGAGGGTTGATCCGGAGTCAATCAGGTTCACGTTCCCTCCACCAATCGTGCTGTATAAGGCGTGAGAGCCAACAGTGTGGTCGAAACCGCCGGCAATGGTTCCGTAAATAGCGGCGGTGTCGATTAGGTGGGATCGTCCACCAGCAACGGTACTCCCCTCAGCCAGCGGCCTGACCCCGTTCTGCAAACCTCCACCGATTGTGCCGAAGTCGGCATCCTTGCCGAGGACGTTCGTGCTTCCACCAGCAATCGTTGCTGATGAGGCTGCCGAGTCGACCACGTTGTTCTGACCGCCACCAATTGTTCCGGCAAGAACATCCATCCCTATCTTGTTGGCCAAACCTCCACCAATCGTCGCCATCTGCGAACCTGCACTGATCGTATCTCTGAACCCGCCTCCGATCGCAGCATAGGTGGCAGCAGAGTCGATCACGTGATCTTCACCTCCGGAAATTGCCCCACCAAATACCTCCTTGCGCACTCTGTTGTTTCGTCCACCACCAATCGTCGACCAGTCTGAATTGATCCCGAGCCGGTTCCCCTGTCCCCCCCCACTTGCTCCCCAC
>JBFWSB010000084.1:0-13406 GCA_050248595.1 Kapaibacterium sp. (SeqCode) | reverse complement strand
CGAACAGATCCAGAAACATGACCTGATTGTAGAGAAGTTGAGGGAAAACTGCGCGCGACTTCAAGCAATGTTGGAAGAGCGAGGAGAGCTTTCAGATATCTATAGCAAGTACATGACCCCAGAATTGCTAACCGAACTTCAAACATCGGAAACAGCCTTATTCGGCGCGCGCTGGCCAGACTATCGTTTTTCTTATCTGGCTCAGCTTATCGTCAATCAGACTCCGAGCGATTGTTCGCCACTCTACACCATCCGTCCCTTCTGGCTACGATATGGCGAAGAGTTTCTAAATCTTCGGAAGAGTGATCCATATAAGAGTGTGGTAGAGGAATCGAATCTGATTGTTCAGGAGATTTTAGAGGCCATTCAAAGTCTCGACCGTGCGTTCACTGAATCTTTGGAAAGTGCCTATGCCACTTGAGGATCACATCTGGCTAAAAAAAACATTCTCGTTTGCAAAGTTGACGAGGATTCTCACTGGAGTTTTTATCGTTCATGCAGCTTTGAACGCCTTGATGATTTTTGTCCAGCTGAACCTCTATTTTAAGCTTTCACCAGTTGTAAATGATAGCTCCCAGTGGAATAGCTCAGTTGAAGCCGCTGGTACTCTCTACGTTGTCGGACAGAGAGTCTTGACAGGGATATTTTTGATTGCTGCAATTACCTTTCTCATCTGGTTTTATCGTGCCAGAAGGAATGTTGACATCTTGGAAGTAGAGGGAGTGCAGTATAGTCCTGAAGCTACAGTCGGCTGGTGGGTTGTTCCATTAGCCAACTTTGTAGTGCCGTTTCGCGTTGCAAGGGAAATTTGGGTCGCCAGCAATCCAGCAACATACGAGCCGGAAAAACCAACCCTTTGGTTAAAGGATGACGAGGTGGGACCTGTGAAAAGATGGTGGATGTTTTGGTTGATTTTCGCTATCGGAGAACGACTTGGAAGTAAAGTGTATGAGGATCCAGAGACTATAGCACAGTTCCAAGAAGGGGTTGTGGCAAGCCTCGTTGTCAGTCTTTTAGCCGTTATTGCAGTTTGGTTCGCGATAAAATTCATCAAAGGTTTATATCAGCGACAGGAAGAACGATATGCCTTAATCCACGAGCAGAATGTGAGTCCGAATGCGGAGCCCGAATTGCTCTCAGCATAGCTTATCGATAATGTTTGGGTTCAGCTCCGCTTCAGTCAGTTCTTAGAAAGAGATCAAACAGAAAAAAGAATAGCCACATGAAACAAGTTCAACTTCTCAAACTTGCACACGCACGTTCTGGCGATAAAGGTGATGCTGGCAACGTTGGGGTGATTGCCCGGAAAGAAGAATGGTATCCCATTATAGCTGAAGCGTTAACCGTTGAGCGTGTGAAAGAACACTTTAAGGGAATTTGCCACGGTGAAGTTGAACGCTTCGAGCTTCCCAATCTTTGGGCACTCAACTTCCTGCTCCACAACACACTCGGTGGCGGTGGAACAGTCTCACTGAAGTTTGACGCACAAGGGAAGACACTCTCCTCGGCAATGCTCCGAATGGAGATCGAGGTTCCGGATGATCTGGAAGTCGAATAATTTGGGATTGCGGATTGGGGATTGCGGATTTCAACATATAGGTTGGTTGGAAGTACTTGTTTCTACAATCCGCAATCCGAAATCAAAAATCCGAAATCAAAATAGACCTGTTCAATCAACAACGACTATAGCATTATATCATGGCTTTGATAACTGATCGACAAGAACTACGGCGCGCTGCACTCGAGTTTTTCATGAAAGAAGAGGTTCTTCGCTTCGGCGACTTTACGCTGAAGAGTGGAAGGAAGTCCCCCTACTTCTTCAACACCGGTCTCCTCTGCTCAGGACGCCAGCTTGCGATGATGGGGCGGCTCTACGCCAGCATGATTGCAATCACTGAGGAGTTCAACCAGGCGAGTGTCATCTTCGGGTCGGCCTACAAGGGGATCCCTATTGCTGTGGCTACTGCAACAGCTTTTGCCGGGACTGGAAACGAAGACCTACGTGCAGTCAGCGACCGGAAAGAGGCAAAGACGCACGGTGATAAGAGTGGCTTCCTCGGCAGAATCGAGCCGGGAGATAAAGCAATCATTGTCGACGATGTGATTACCGACGGTGCAACGAAAATGGAAGCTCTGGCAAAGCTACGCGAAGCAGAAGTAGAGCCGTTGGCGTTGGTGATTGCATTCGACAGACAGGAACCAGCAGATGCAACCGGCATCACCGCCGTTGATCGCTTCAAAGAGAAGAGTGGTGTGCAAGTCTACTCATTGCTGAGCGTTGGCGACGTTATTGAGGAGCGGCCTGACCTTGCTGAGAGGCTACAACGGCATCTAAAGAGCTTCGAGGTAGAGGCAAATTCATGAATCGCGTTCGATCTTTCACGAATAGATGGTTCTTGACGCAGCTACCTATCTGTTTGCTCGCAGTTATGGCTTTCCTGCTTGTGGGATGTGAGGAGAAGAGTGGAGATATTCCAGAGGCTTCCGATACGGCAGTTTCAGAGGGGACGGGTTCATCCGACTCTTCAGGGGTGACAAAGGCTCCTATCGGAAAGACTGAACTCCCGACCTGGAATACGGCTGCCCCAAATCTCTTCATTGACCTACCGAAGGGCTTTGCAATCCGGACTGATAGCGGAATGAAAGTGGATCGAATCGTTATCTACCGCACAGGGGATTCTGCCCTAAAAGATTTGAACCGACCTCCCCTCGGTGTTCTGCAAATCGTTCTCTCAGATAGTTCGATAGGAACTACGATCCCCGCAAAGAAAATTCGGACGTTGAATCGTTTGATCGGCTCCTACCCAGCTACGTGGCATCAGTATGTAGATATGACACTCGGTCCTTCCGTCTACTTGATGAACGTTTTGGAAATTCCAGATTTCTTTGTCTCTCTCGGTCCAGATTCCGATGCAAAAGATTTGAAGCTCTGGGTCTACGTTGCCGGCACTGATTCAGCAACAGTGATTAGTCTCCTGCGGGCTGCCGAAACCTTAAGTATCATTCCTTAAAATCCTTTCTTCGTCAACTTTATCTGGTGTGACTTTCCTCAAATGAGTGGTGTGTCTCTTCGGTTGTTGAACTTCTGCAAAGCCTGTTTGAGTCGAGCTTCTGTTGTGAGGGTGAGGGAATGGTACACCGATTGGACGGATGAAACCAGGTTGAGACAGAGCAAAATCTCCTCTATCAATCGCAACTATTTCAAGTCTATAAATTGCAGGTGTCTATCCCCCAATTCACTTCTGCCACTCTTCGTTCTCTTTGCCTCTCTTAGTCTTCTCCTCTCTACCACACTCTCTGCACAGGGGAGAGCATATCGAATAGATTCTCTTGAACTCGAGCAGATGATTGCCGACTACGGAAGAGGTGATTTCCTCACCAATGCTCGAGCAATCCTGTTGCAGAGCGTGGAACGTTATCAGTCTGATCTTGGCAGAGAACTTCTAAACTTTATGGCGAATCGGAAGGGGACGTCAGGTTGGCTGTCGCCGGAAGAAGAGTTGCTGACCTACGTTCTTCTATCCGAGGGACAAAAGTTATCTGATATTGAGTGGGTTGCACCACGGCTTCAACGGCGGGCTGCTCGGCCAGGTCCACACGGCATTATCAACGATAATCTCTACACGAAACTGCTTGAGCGGCTTCGCAGAGAGCTAACGAACGTATTGCGGAAGGTTGAGGATGGATTGGAGGAGGAGGTAGAACGGAGATTTGTCGAAGTTGTAGTGAACAACCTTAGTGTGAAGGGGGTTCGCAAAACTGAAGATGTGAATAGTTTGGTCGATCAATTTGTCGAGGAGTATCCCGAATCTCCATACGTCCGAACTGCACAGAGCTATCTCTACCTTCGGACAGATCAAGAGTTACTTGGGGCTGGACTCTTTGCCGGATATGCTTCTGGTGGAATGATACTCTCAGAGGCCGAGGTTGCCGGTAAAGCATTCGGCCCATCTTTCTCTGGAGAACTTTACGTTGACCGGTTTGTACTCTCCGGCACTCTCTTCGCCGGTATCCTCTCGGTGAGTGATTCGTTTGCTGTTGCCGACCGTTTCTGGAGCAGTGGAGATGCTTCCTTAACTGGTGCAAGTCTCGACGCAGGATACGAACTCCGCTTTGGCAACCTGATGCTGACTCCATTTCTCGGCGGTACTCTCTATGAATTGCGTGAACCACGTGAAGGGAGTCTCGAATCACTGGAAGGATTGAGCACCGGTAGTAGACTCGGTTTTCAGAGTGGAGTGATGGTTGGATGGCGGATTCCCTTCGACCAACCACCCCACATTGATCTACGCCTTCGGCTCTCGATGATACAGCCTGGACTCTCCAGCTTCCATCCAGCGTTCGATGGCTCAATTTTCCTTGCCACACTCTCCTTTGGACTCATCCAACGTCCCTACACTACTCTCCCGGCTACTTCAAATGGCCGCTAAAATTTCTGGAATGATTAGCGGTATGCAGTACATGGGGCTATCAGCCCTCTCGTTTAGTCTGATGGCCGCACTCGTCAAACTTGGGGGGGGAGATATTCCAGAACAGGAGATGATTCTTTTCCGGAGTCTGTTCATCATTGCGGTCACCCTTCCCATTCTACTGCGAAACAAGATTCCGATCTTCGGCAATCAAAAAGGACTTCTCATCTTGCGAGGTCTCTTCGGCTACATCGCCATGAGTTGCTACTTCTGGACACTTGGCGAACTACCTGTTGCCGACGCAATAGTGATTCAGTACATCAGCCCAATCTTCACAATCCTCTTTGCCTATATGTTTCTGAAGGAAGAAGCCAAAGGGGGAATATGGCTTGCCGCACTTCTCTGCATGGTTGGTGTAGTCCTGATTGCAAAACCAGAAGGGGAGGGGAGTCTGTTAGTGGCGGCAATAGGTCTTATGGGTGCGATCCTTGCCGGTGCGGCATACGTGACCGTTCGGGCACTCCGCGAGAGTGACAACGCCTACACCATTGTTTTCTACTTCCCACTGGTCTCTCTCCCATTCAGCATCATTGCCTCGATCCAAAGTTCTCAATTTCATATTCCCTCAACGTTGAACTCGTGGGGAATCCTTCTCGGCATCTGCCTCACCAGTTATCTCGGCCAAATCTTTTTGACGAAAGGATTAGAGAAAGAGAGTGCCTCGCGAGCCATTCTCGTCAACTACATCACCGTTGCCTTCGGTCTTGTTTTCGGTCTGCTGATGTTTGAGACCCTTCCGGATCTGCGTTCTCTGTTCGGCATTCTTCTGATCCTCGTTGGTATTTCGTGGGCATCGTTCAGAAAGTAGAGTGTTTCTTGAATAGAGAAGAGCAGGATGCGAAGCCGATATTCCCTTCAACTGCGTAGCAGAATTCTTGGGTTCAAGTGATTCTCAGTTCAATCACTGTGAAAGAATACTTCAGCATCCATAAAAAGTTTTATGAAGACTTGACTTGATAGAAAAAAGTCCTATATTTGTGCTCTCACAACAGCGGGACACGCTGTTTCTTTGAAAAGCTTTTAGACGTAGAGTCTACGCATGGTGGGTCTGGGGTGAGCCCATCATGCGGGCCACCGAAGGTGCACATTTGGTGGCCCACCTTATCAGAAAGGCTTCCGGAATTTCCGGAAGCCTTTCTCTTTTCTATCGGCTTCTGATTCCTACTTTAGATTTTATTCCTACTCATGGTGAAAACATGGTTCGTCGCATAGATGACCTTGCCATCATTGACCAACTTCCCCTACAACACCACCTTCACCCCACCACGAACTTCTCTTCCTGCTCCCGGTAATCCAAGTTGGGAGAGGGTAACGGCGTCGGTGATGTTGTCCATTCTGATGAAGAGTTCAAAGTAGTTGACTCCGGCGAATGGTTGGATTGATCGCCAGGCAAGTCGTCCGTTCAGTTGTAGCGATGGGTCGAGCTTTTGGAAGATGTTGTCGTTGTCGAGTGAGTAGGCTGTGCCGGTGTAGATTGCCTCGCCATCTACAACAAAGTGGAGGGGAGCCTTCCAAGATAGGTTGAGTGTGCTGAGGACTTCTGGTTTTTCTGAGAGGAAAGTGAGAGTGTCGGTGTTGGACGATTCTGCACGTGCGTTTGAGATGGTGATATGTCCGTTTGCTCGAAGGTCGTCGGTGATTCGCCAAGCAACCGAGCTTTCCAGCCCATAGACTCTGCTGCCGGGAAGGTTGATACGCTGGCGACGATTCCCCCCAAGTGTGTCGAACGAACGTTGGTCGATGGTGTTTGTGGTGAGCTGTGTAAAGAGTGAGGCTTCAACTGTGAAGTCGGTAAAGCTCATATCTGCACCAAGGTCGATATTCCAAGAGGATTCCGGCTTCAAATCTGGATTGACGAGGAAGCGGCGGAGTGCTTCACCGTAAAGTTCCCGCATCGACGGGAAGCGACTTTTCCTTCCTACAGAGAGGCGTCCGATTAGCTTGTCACTAAACTGATAACTTCCTCCGGCAGTAAGACCGGGGGAGAGAAATGGATCTTGCTTCGGTTTGTCGGCTGACTTCAATGTGACCATCCCGTCGAAACTTGCCCCCAAAACTGTCTGCACCTTTTGTCCCCACCTGTTGTTCTGCTCTGCGCCGAGACTGAAGGTGTATTGGCTGTAGCTCTGCACATCTCCTGCCGTCTCTATTCCAGCAGAATCAAAATCAGAGTCAACTTGATCGTGTTGCGTGTGCAATTGGTTTGCGGAGAAACTCAAGTTCCCACTCTCAAATTGACGGGTCAGAATTGTCCGCAATCCGAACGTTGCATCATCATCTTGTTGAGCTGCGGTGAGTGATGTGTAGAGTGGTGAGTCATACTGCTCAATCCGTTGTCCGAAAAGGGTTGCCCAACCTGCGCCCCGCAGGTTCCAAAGTTTGTAGTCCCCAAAACGGAAGTCGTACGTGAGGATTCCATTCAGCAGAAGCCAGTCGGGATAGCGCCAGAAGCGGACGCGGTCAACATCTGGGTCGAGATGTCCTTCAGGAGCAATCCCTTTCTCGGAATCGATCACGTTCACTGAGAGACCGAGTGCCCCCGATTCAGTGACCTGATACTCTCCCCGAGCGTAGATGCCAATCAGTCGACTGTCGGTGTTTGTGCGCAGGTTCTGGTCGATTTGGTTGAAGGGGAGCGAGGCATCGGCTGGAAGGGAAATGCCATCTCGCTGGGAGAATGAGGCCGAAGCAATGTAGTTCAACTTTCCGGTGCGCCCTAAGTGGGTCAGCGAAGAACTCAGCACTCCATTCTCCCCAATTCCACCCTTGAATTCGGTTAGGTGTCCCTCCGTCTCAATCTCCCGCGTTAGAATGTTCACCGCACCACCCATCACGTTTGCTCCGTAGAGCACACTTGGCGAACCTTTTTCTGCGATGATTCCACCGACAGCATTCAAGGGGACAAGGCTGAGGTCGACCCGATTATCCCACGGAACGTTGAGTAGTGCGCCGTCGAGGAAGATCGAGACTTGTCGCTCTCCAGCGTTTCGCAAGTAGAGAATCGACTCACCTCTCGAATTTGTTTGCACGCGGGCTGCTGGCACTTCGTGCATAATCTCTGCAATATCTGTCCCATCTGATTTGTTCAACTCCGCAAGCTTCACTAAGTCGTGCGGGAGTGGTGTAATACGATCTCGCCGTCTATCGGTGACCGTAACTGTTCCCATTACGTAGACATCTGTAGAATCTTCTTCATCGAAGTAGATCGAGTCAACTTGCGAGGTAGGCTGGGCATTGGTTGAGATTGCGATGAGAAAAAACGTGAACGTAACGGAAACAAAAACGAGACGGTGCATAGTGTAGTTGGCAATTGAACGTTGTTTGGTGTCTAAACTGAATCACTCCTCAAAACCCCATCTTATAGAGGAGTGTTACGCTCCTCCCCGGTTCGGGTGCAATCGACTTAATTCGCGAAAGATGGTTTCGGTATTCGGAGTTGAACAGGTTATCAACTCCTAAAATAATCGTGTGGAACGTTGATGTCGAGTTCAGGCGTATCTGCCCGAATAGGTCTACAGCAATGTAGCCGTCGGTCGGCTCTTCAAACTCACCTGTTCTCGACTGCGAGCCACTCCACCGTCCGGTGATCCCCGAGGAGAAAATGCTAAACTGATGTCGGAGACTAACCACGCCATTCAGGGGTGGAATCGCAGGTAGCGGATCACCCGACCCTTCCTCTTCTCCCGATACGTAGCTTAAGGTTCCTCCACCAGTCAATCCCTCAAAAATCGTCCACTCGAATTCCAGTTCTGCTCCCAACAGAAGAGCATCACTCCCTCTGTGCTGATAGAGTGGAAGACCCGTCCGGGAACTTATCTCTCCTGTAGCCTGTGGAGTAATATAGTTCGCAATCTGATTCCGAAAGAGGGCTGCTGTAATGTGCCCACGCTCACCCGATAGCTCTCCGTTCAGTTCAACCGTCAACCCCACCTCTGGTTGCAGGTTTGCGTTCCCAACTTCATAACTATATGCCGCCAAGTGTGGCCCATCGGAGTAGAGTTCTTCAATGCTCGGCATACGCCACGTTCTGGTGAGCGTGAGACCAAAGGAGAGGGGAGGAGTTGATTTTTGATCTTTCTTGCCTAAACCGGGGGACCACGATGTGGTGATCCCCCCGGAGAAACCAGAAAAACTACGCTCTCTGATAAATCCGGCTGACGTTGAATCTTCGCGTGAAGGGAGTACCTCTTCCAGGTCAAAACGTGTTGCGCCGGTTAACGTAATGTTGGCAAATCTCTTCACTTCAAAGAGAGAAATCCCG
Source organism: Kapaibacterium sp. (SeqCode) (assembly GCA_050248595.1). Lineage (GTDB taxonomy): Bacteria > Bacteroidota > Ignavibacteria > OLB7 > OLB7 > JAGWAZ01. Next base: position 4,676 of record JBFWSB010000084.1, on the reverse strand, counting down.
ACTCCCCGTTCGTTTGTTCTCGGAATTCGTACACCGTTAGCGGCAAAGTCGACAAAGGAACCTTGCAGACTGAGAATGCCGTGGTCGAACAGTTCTCCTACTCTGTTGTGGTGGAGTTGCAGCGATCCAGACGTTGTAAGAACTCCATATTCTGTCCCAACGATGTTCTCTGATTCTAATTCGCGGTGATAGTAATTCGTGTAGTTCCCTTCAAGTTTAACTTTCTGAATGAAGGATGAGTCGAGGTTGATTTCAGCATCTGTTGCGTACTGCCGTCGACGCATTTCGATCCGAACTCCATCTGGATGAGCACCGACAAAGCCTCCGGGGATTCCATAGTGGTTTTGATAGTAAGTCGCCTCCACTCCAGCCGATCCACTTCTGTAGGGAAGGCGGAGTCCTGCCGATGCGTCTATCGTCTTCAGGTCAGTATTCTCAAGAGTGATTCCTCCGGCAGTAATATCTCCACCCTTCCGATAACTTCCCCGAAGAAAGAGAGCAACTGGATAGAGCGGAACTCGAAGAGAAGCACCCCCTGTCAACTCAGAGTTCACCGAGGCTCCTTGCAAGAGAAGGTTGCCGTGGATTTGGTCTGGCAAATTTGCAAGTCGGTTCTCCCGGTCAACGTTGATTACACCACCGATTGCGTTGGAGCTGTAGAGAAAAACTGCTGGTCCTCGCAGGATCTCAATCCGTTCGGTTCCAAGTGGATCAACTGCAACCGCGTGGTCGTTAGAAATGCTTGAGGCATCTCCGGTTGCGGCTCCCCCTTCCATTATCTCAAGCCGATCTCCTCCCATCCCTCGAATCACAGGCCGAGCGGTTGCCGGTCCCATTGATGTCTGTGCTACACCTGGCTCGTTGGCAATGGTTGCGGCCAACGTTCCCCCAAGATTCTGTTGAAGTCGTGTTCCCGCTATCGTTCTTGATGGATCGAGTCCACCGAAGGCACTCTGTCGTCGGCTCAGCACTACAACTTCGTCGAGTTGCAGTGAGGTCTCCACCATCTTGATGAGAAGATCGACGGTATCCTGCTTCGAGCTGATGTGAACCTGAACCAACTCAGTCCGAAAGCCGAGGGCAGAAACGAGTATCGTATAGTCGCCGGGTAATACCTCACAGAACCGGAAGTGACCATTGTCGTGCGACTGTTCAGCTCGGTTGACTTCCGGAATTCTTACGGTTGTCCAGTTGATCGATTCTTTCGTTTCATCCTCAACAACCTGCCCTGTAATGCAGGCTCCACTTAACCGATTTCCAGCAAGCGTAGTGATGACGGTGAGGAGAATCAAGGCGATTCTCTTCACCGCCATATCCTCAAAGACTCTCATATCATCCCTTCCTCGCTGCTGTTGTCAACTGTCTTGCTTGGGATTACGACTACTGGTATCGCTGGTGATTCATAGTCGCTGTGTGCACCATGTTTCACCACAAGTCTGATCGTGGTTGTCCCTTCCTTCAATCCTTTTAGGTAGAAGTTCCAGTCATTCGGCTCATCCCGCACTACTTCCAGTAGAGTGTCATCTTCTACCGTTGCGCTTGGCGTGAAGTCTGGATCGTCGGGGAGGAACAAATCTCCATCCTCATCGAGAAATTGAAGCTGGTAGTGGGGAGAGAGAATATCTTCCGTTAGCTGGAACGTGCCAGTCACAACGTTCTGTTCAACGCGGATAATCTCGGTATCTCCATCAGTCACAACCAACCCAACCGGCTCGGCATGATCTTCTTCCTTCACAGGATTTTCCTCACACCCTACGGCAAGCATGGATGGAACGAGTGGAATAAGAAAGAGGAGCAGAGTGGATAGACTTCTGCCGAACGATAACGAAAAACGTCTCTTCATATCTCTATTACCTTAGTTTTGATGAATATCTAAGCTATCTGAAGTGATATCGTAGGTGAGAAGCTTAGGTTGGGCAGAGCAAGCAAATAGTCTGGAACGAAGTAGCTACAGCGATAATCGAATCTTGCTACGATCCCTAAAAAGTGGAGCGTAGCAAGAGAATCGCCGATCCAATTCTTGCTAATTCAACTTTGAGTTGCTTGATCTACGAAGCGAGCGAAATAGGATTTTCGCTTGATGTTGCTTCAGGCAGTGGGGGGAGCACGAAGCCGTGGAAGGAGGCTGAGAGTACTTTCTGGTGAAGAGATAACGTAGGTAGCGAACTCTTCAGCAGTAATCGTCAGTTCAGTCTCGTAAGGCGTTTCACTCAGAGAAGAGTAAAACTTGCCGTGAAGGCAGAGAGAGCAATTGTTCCCATCTTCATCGTCCGGATTCTGATGATCTCCGGGGATTTCATCTTGATGCTGATTGGAAGAATTGTGGGAGTGGAGGGAATGACTTCTCTCAGTTTGGAGTCCATTCCAGTGTCGTACCGAGTGGATAGATCCAACAAACAGCAGAACAGAGTAGGCAAATGCCACTACTGTTGCAGTGATAGCTGATGATATGGATCGGGTCTTGAACACGACGATAATCTATTCTGACAGAATTTCGATGACGAAGATAACCGAATGTGATTCAATAACGTGTAACTTCATGCGTGGGAGAGGGTAGTTCGATGCAACGAACGATACGCTCCTTACGGGAACCATTTTTACCTACAATCGATCGCACGGATGGGCGTCGGTTGTCTGTGCCTGCAAAAACAATGCAATCTTCAAAGTCAAGTATGTTTTCCAGCCTGTTGAAGAAACCTGTCACCACCTCAATTTATTCAGGAGCCATCATTGTTGGTGTGCTCTTCTTTTTTGTATCAGCAATTCCATCGTCGGGACAAGAGTTCGGCAAGAATAAAGTGCAGTATCGGGAGTTTGACTGGAAGTTTATCCAGAGCAACCACTTCGATATTTACTTCTACGATGAAGCAGGGCGGAATCTTGCCACGTTCACCTCGTATGTTGCCGAAGATGCTCTCAGCTCAATTCAAGAGCACCTCCGCTTTACCATTACCGATAGAATTTCGCTCGTTATCTACAACTCAAAAAATGATTTTCAGCAGACCAACGTGGTCAATGCCTACATGCCGGAAGGGGTAGGGGGCGTTACGGAGTTGTTCAAGAATCGTGTGGTAGTGCCGTTCGAGGGGAATTGGGAACAGTTCCGCCACGTAATCCACCACGAACTTGTTCACGCAGTACTGAACGACAAGTTCTACGGCGGATCTATCCAGTCAATTATCCAGAATAATATCGAAGTAGAACTTCCAATCTGGATGAATGAAGGACTTGCTGAGTTTGAGGGACACGACGGATATAATGTCGAGACCGATATGTTTATCCGAGATGCGGTGATTGGCGAGTATATGCCGGAACTCTACCAGATGAACGGCTACTTCGCCTACCGTGGTGGGCAAGCCTTCTACTGGTACGTAGCTGAGAACTATGGGCGAGATAAGATTGGGGAGTTGCTCGATCGAGTAAAGTCCTCATCTTCCCTCGACGCTGCCTTCAAAGGTGCGTTCGGGAAAGGGTTGGAGGATTTCTCCGAGCAGTTTCTTTACGACTTGAAGAAGATCTATTGGCCTGACATTACCGACCGGAAGCGCCCCCGCGATTTTGCCCGTGCTCTGACCGATCACAAAGAAGAAGAATCCTTTATGAACGCCTCTCCGTCGATCTCACCCGACGGGTTGAAGGTTGCCTTTATCTCCGACCGCGACGGCCCTCGATCGGTCTACTTGATGGAGTTGGACGATCCATCTAACGTTCGAGAACTGGTGCAAGGGGAGAGGAATGTTGAGTTTGAAGAATTGCACTTGCTCAGTCCAGCAATTGCTTGGTCGCCAGACAGCCGGAGAGTTGCTATTGCCGTTAAGTCGAAAGGGAAGGATGCGATCTTCTTAATCGATGTGAAGTCAGGGGAACGGACAAAGCTCGAGTTCGATCTTGATGCTATCTATTCTGTCGACTGGTCTTCCAACGGCGAGTACCTTGCTTTCCAAGGAATCAAGGGGGATATGTCGGACATCTATACGTATGAGTTGAAGAAAAAAGAGTTGAGGAATATCACCGACGATCTCTACAGCGATTTCGATCCGAAGTGGAGCGAGGATAGCGAGACGCTCTACTTCCTCTCCGACAGAAAAGATAATCCGATCAGAAGTGCAAAGGGACTCGGCTACAAGATTTGGAACTATGATTATCGACAGATCGATATATACAGCATCAACGTAACGTCGCTTGATCTGGAGCGCATCACTTCAGATGACGCGGTTGAGAAAACCCCAACGCCCGGCCCAGACGGCTCTCTCTTCTATGTTTCAGATAAGAATGGAATCTATAATATCTACGTAGTGGATAAGTCGGGGGGGGAGGCGCAAGCCATTACTAACTCCATCACTGGTATTGAACAACTAACGATAACGCCAGATGGTAGCCGCCTTGTCTTCTCTGCCTGGAACGGACGAGGGTACGATATCTTCCAACTTCTGGCTCCGCTTGAGTTGAAGCTACCGGAAGGTGAGGTGAAGCCAACAACCTTCCTGAAGCGTGACAAGGTTGAAGTAGATTCAACGGCAGAAGAAGATGATGAGAGCTTCACCGTTGTTACTGAGGTTGAAGGGTACGACGATGTAAAGATCGACCTCGGCGATGCGATGGTTACGGAGCCACCGGCAGACCGTGTGAAGCCAAAGACCTATACGAAGCCAGCCGACCCTCCTCCCGGTGCTGTA
>JBFWSB010000083.1:0-13427 GCA_050248595.1 Kapaibacterium sp. (SeqCode) | reverse complement strand
TAGAAACTGCTCGAACGTTCTCACTTGAATTTGTCCGAGGGGTGTCAACTTCTCGTGCTGGCAGGCCTCGACAAACATCGCCTCCACCTGAGCGTGAAGCACACGGTCGGCATTCACCATCTCTTGTAGCTCGGCGATTGGTGGCACTAAGTCGCGAGGTTGGTCGGCAACATACTTCTCCAACCTTCGAATCCACCTCTCGACGTGAGTGTAGTCCTCAGGTATCCAGCCCCCCACACGTGCTTTGGCTAATGTTGTCCCTTCTGCGATGCTCATAGTTCTCTCTCTCCTCAGCGATTGTGGTGCATGCCATATTCCAGTTCAACGGCGAGCACCGGTTATGGTGGTATGTCTCTCTCTCCGTACAATCTTACTTGATGCACAGTTTTATTGATTGATCGAGCGGCGGATGTTCGCAATCCGTTTCCGGGAACTCAGGTAAAGAGATTCTCCAAACTGGTTTGGTCGAGAAGTACCGACACAGCCGTTTTGGAGGAGAAGTAAAGCCTTCGGGAAACTGCTGCGCTTAACAATGCGAAAAGGATAAACCACACACTCAACCATTGAAGAAGACAAACTACTCTCTTCCCCCACAACAATGCAAGTATCTTAGCTGAAGATTTTGTTTGCTTGGCTGAGTGGTTGAGGGCAGTTTTTGTTCTCCCTTCCGGGATATTTTTCTTGTTCAACACTGTAGAAGCCAACAACTATCGAGCCGCTCCCGAAGTGAGCTTTGATGCGTGGCCGTGGGGAAAGCCGTTAGGCTGAACCCCACGGAGTGCGTTTGCTATTTGAATCTTCCGCCCTGAAGGGGCGGCTGAACCGGAAGTCCTGACATCTCCGCTCGTTCATTCTGCCCCTCTGGGGCGGGAGAACTTTTAATGCTTCGTTTTCCGGGGGCCGTGGCCCCCGGCCACATAACGGTTGCCCCTCCGGGGCGGGCAAAGCAATCAACTCGCTTCGATGTAGTACTGACAGCAAAGTTCTCGCAGCGGTAGCCCCTCCGGGACACGAAGAGCAAGTGGCTCTCTTCGATGCAAAGCTGACATTAAAGTTCTGTCTGCTTGAGCATCCACATTCCTCTCAATAGAAGCCAACGACTATCGAGCCGCTCCCGAAGGGAGCACTGATGTGTGGCCGTGGGGAAAGCCGTTAGGCTGCACCCCACGGAGAGCAATTCATCTCGCGTATGTTTCCGCCCTGGAGGGGCGGCTGAGCCGGAAGTCCTGACTTATCCGCTCGTCCATTCTGCCCCTCCGGGGCGAGAAAACTTCTAATGCTTGGTTTCCGGGGATTTCATCCCCGGCCACACAGCGGTAGCCCCTCCGGGGCAGGCGGAGCAATGGACTCTCTTCGATGTAGTACTGACAGCAAAGTTCTCGCAGCGATAGCCTCTCCGGGACACGAAGAGCAAGTGGCTCTCTTCGATGCAAAGCTGACATTAAAGTTCTGTCTGCTTAAGCATCCACATTCTTCACAGTAGAAGCCAGCGACTATCGAGCCGCTCCCGAAGGGAGCACTGATATGTGGCCGTGGGGAAAGCCGCAAGGCTGCACCCCACGGAGAGCGTTCGCTATTTGAATCTTCCGCCCTGATGGGGCGGCTGAACTGGAAGGTATCTTTTATCATAGATAATTCTGTTCGCTTCCAGAAACTCGACTAACTCATCTCTCGCGCTCTTTACTCTGTGGTGTTCCTCTTGAGTCAGAATGTACTGCTTCACGATGTTGACTCGTGATGTATTCACGCTCAGTGCAGTATATCCATCTTGCCAACTAAAGTCGAGTATCTTCAACTCTTCGTGAACCCAGCGGGATGACGCACTCTTTACTTTGCGCATATGATCTGCAATAGAGTGCGAAGGGGCTAACCGAACCAGAAGGTGAACGTGATCGGTAACTCCGCCAATGGCGATAAGAATGCCACGATCTTTTCTGACGCAGCCAGCCATATATGCGTGAAGTCGGTCTTGCCAAGATTTGTGGATCAGCGGTCGATTTCCCTTTGTGTGAAAGAAGAGATGATAGTAGAGGCTGTGATAGGTTGATGCCATGATCTTTTGAGGTTGAATATGAGTGATGAGGTACAATTCTACCCAAGGAGGATAGGAGAATAAAATACTAATTCCTCTTTGAGAATCTGCATCAGTTCTTTGTAGCGCGAGGCTTGTGAGCTACAGCGGTGTTGTTTCATTCTGCCCCTCCGGGGCGTGAGAAGTTTTAACGCTTGGATTCCGGGGATTTTATCCCCGGCCACATAGCGGTTGCCCCTCCGGGGCAGGCCGAGTAATGGACTCTCTTCGATGTAGTGCTGACAGCGACGTTCCTACAACGACTTCCCCTCTGGAGCAGTTGGACTAAAGAACTCTTTTCGTTGTAGTACTGACATCAAACTTCTCTGTTCTCGAACATGCACGATGTTCAAACAAGAAGGAAAGAACTATCGAGCTGCTCCCGAAGTGAGCTTTGATGTGTGGCCGTGGGGAAAGCCGTTAGGCTGAACCCCACGGAGTGCGTTCACTCTTTGGTTGCTCCGCCCTGAAGGGGCGGCTGAACCGGATGTGTTGACATCTCCGCTCGTCCATTCTGCCCCTTCGGGGCGGGAGATTGATTAATGCTTGGATTCCGGGGATTTCATCCCCGGCCACATAACGGTTGCCCCTCCGGGGCAGGCAAAGCAATCAACTCGCTTCGATGTAGTATTGACAGCGGAGCTAATGATTTATGAACATTACATTCTTCTCTGTAGAAGCCAACGACTATCGAGTAACTCCCGAAGTGAGCTTTGATGCGTGGCCGTGGGGAAAGCCGTTAGGCTGAACCCCACTGAGAGCGTTCACTCTTTGATTGTTCCGCCCTGAAGGGGCGGCTGAACCGGATGTGTTGACATCTCCGCTCGTCCATTCTGCCCCTTCGGGGCGGGAGAACTTTTAATACTTCGTTTTCCGGGGGCCGTGGCCCCCGGCCACACAACGGTAGCCCCTCCGGGGCAGGCAAAGCAAGGAACACTCTTCGATGTAGTACTGACAACGAACTTCTCTCTACGTGAACATCCATATTCTTCACAGTAGAAGCCAACAACTATCAAGCCGCTCCCGAAGGGAGCTTTGATGTGTGGCCGTGGGGAAAGCCGTTAGGCTGAACCCCACGGAGTGCGTTCACTCTTTGGTTGCTCCGCCCTGAAGGGGGCGGCTGAGCCGGAAGTCCTGATGTCTCCGCTCGTCCATTCTGCCCATCCAGAACGCGAGGAATTCTAACACTCAACTCAACTTCGTAATCTCGAATGTGATGCTCGTAGGAATATCGGAACCGTAGTTGATGTTAGTGGAGAATTCTCCTTGATCGTCGAACGGATAGCCGTAGACTAAGCCGTTGATGCTGATCCCGGAAGTTGGGTCGGCACTCAAGTTCTGGTGCAGGAAGGCCGAGAAAAGATTCGAGTTGACGTGGCCGGGAGCCGACGGGTTGTTCCACTCTGGGTAGAAGAGGAAGGGTGCGCCACTCGTTGGCTGCGATGGAGGTAACTGGTTTGTATCGGTGAAGGTTGTGGCTTGGGAGCTACTACTGTTCGCCACTCTTCCTACAAGTTCTACCGCTCCACTACCCAGTTGGCGGTAGACGTTCGCCTGCTTATAGAGCGAAGGAGATTGAGGCAACCAGTTAAGGGTAACCGCCGACGGCTCGGCAAACTGGATGGTTTGCGCCCATGAGAGAACCGACTCGCTACCGTCGTTCAGCGTGCCGGAGAGATAGTAGGTGTAGGTTCCGGCTGGAATAGCTCCGGTAGAGGGTGAGGCTGTAGGGGCTTGAGAGAGGTTGAAGAGAGAGGTGTACTGCTGAGGCTTGACCGCGAAATTATAGCCTGTGGCAATCCCTCGATTCAACGCCGAGACAATCACGTTCTGAATGTTGGTGAGGGCGTTAATTGCGAGGACGGGATAAGTAGCCTGCTGGGCGAGGGCATCGGGATCGTTAGGTGTAGCAAAGACTCCGGCACAGCCGAAGACCATCTGGCTGGGACCATTGACGGCGTTGTCCAACCAAGAGGGGGCGTCAGGTAGTGTATAGGTTCCTCCACCGGAGAGAGCTATCGAGGTCAACCCGGTGTTCCCTGTGAAGTAGGGGAAGTAGATGTTGACCACGGCTCCCTGATATTCTCCTTCGATCAGACCACTCTCACCAGAAATGTTCGTCTTCGAGTAGTCGCTCGGATCGTACGCATTCCCCACAAGCTGAAGCACTCGGTAAGTCTCTGTCCCATCTCCCCACTGCCACGTTGTGTCAATAGCCTTTGCACTACCACTCTCGTCGATGTAGGTCATGCCTGTAATCGCATCTCCAACGTTTGGCGTTACGTCAACTACCTTCCCTGTCCAGAGCGTTCCGTTCGGTCCGTTGTTCTGGTTGAACTGGTAGAGGGCGAACTGGTTGGTTGTATACTCTTCGTAGAAGTCCTGCAAAGGAGCGTCGAACCAAGTGGAGAGTGGACTGAAGCCATAGGAAGAAGACTTCGGTGTCTGCGCGCCAACACTTGTACTCTGATCTAAAAAGACCAACCCCTGTTGCGCATTCCAAGCGGTGATAGACATCGAGGTCAGTAGTCCGTAGCCGGAGTCTGGAGGAGTAGGAGCCGGTGAGCCAGCGTTCGCCGCCGGTCCTGAGGCTCGGTAGATGTTGATCCCTGTCGACGTTGGATTCATCGGAGTGTAGGGAACAGGCGTTCCTCCACTTTGCCAACCTACGTTGATCCCAGAGGCTTGCGGCGTCCCCGAACTGTTCAACAAAAAGCCCCCAAACACACCGACGGTGTTGGCTGCGGTCTCTCCTGAAGCAGATGACTCCGACACTTGGTAGAAGTATGTGTTGTCAGTAAATGGGTCTGGCGACTGAGGTGTTCCGGTTGGCTGCAAAAAGCTTGGTGGGTTTGGATTCACAATGTCTTGAAGAACATCCTGCGGAGCCAAGAGGCGAAGTTGCTCTACGCTGCCGTTAACGCTCTCCGCTCCATATATCAAACACTCGTTAAATGGAGTCCCCTGCGGGAAGGCAGTCCCGAACTGGCTGAAAAGACTTGTCTGCGGAACCGTGCTTCCGACTTTGGCGAGAGGGAAGGGAGCACTGCTGCTCTGCACTGTATAGGTAAAGCCGACCTGATCTACGTTCGAGATGTCAATATCGAGTGTGGCAACCGCAGGATTACCTTGAAGAATGTAGGTAAACTCGAAGAGGCTGTAGAGATCGTTGGGATTCGTCGCAGTAGTGGGGGATGCGGGAACACCCGACGAAACTGGAATGCCGGTGGAGCCACCGATGAACATGGCGACAACACCAGACTTCAAGAACTGCGTGCTCAAGAGAGTAATCGTGAAGGTCACATCAGCTGTATAGCTTCCACTCTGCGGAGTTGCGTCGATCAGAGGTGCAGTGTCCTGTCCACTCTCACTTGAACTGAACGCCACATAGGAGGCACTCGATTGATCCCAGTACATCCAGTCGAGAGTATCGGGGTCTTGCCCGTAGATAGCAATCTGCATCCCTTTGTTCGCGACATCGATAGGGATATTAAAGGTCCAAGATGGAAAGCTTGAGTTTGGGGTGGATCCGGCAACTTCAGAAGTTGGTGTCATAACAGTCTCGCCTCAGTTTATGTGTTGAATAAACTCTCCAGACTGGCTGTAATCGGAATAGCTTCTACTGCGCCGGCATGGGAGTTTGATGTTAACGGGAGGAAAATCTGGAGCTGTTCTGCCAGTATGCTTGGCCTACATTCTCCTGCCACGATCTTCTCCCTCAGAATGGTAGAACTTAGTTAAAAGAGGAGAACTAATACCAAACTGCTGGAGAGAGAATCACTTCTGCTTCGTACAGAGTAGAGATTGTTCTGATCGTACTATATTTCTCCACCCACTACAACTTCCTTCAGTTCCAAGGCCGCGAGAGAAGAGATGAATAACGTAGAAACTTCAGATCAGGTACGCGTAGCGGATAGTGCAATCCGCACGATTCTGAAAAGCCAGTATCACGCTTCACTGGCAATGCTCGGGGAGGCAATCGAGAAATGTCCAGATGATCTTTGGCTGAGCGACAATTATGTAAACGCATTTTGGCAGGTTGCATACCACACTCTCTTCTTCACCCACTTCTACCTCGGAATAGATAGTGAATCGTTCCAGCCCTGGCCAGAACACCAAGCCAACGTTCAGCACCCGGATGGGATTGGCGGTCCACCTGATCCAGAGAGTAGCCTCCCCCTTCTCCCCGATCCCTACACCAAAGCACAAGTACTCGACTATTGGAACATCTGCAACAACATGGTTGACGATGCCATTGATGCTATGGACATCAACAGTCCTGAGAGTGGATTCTACTGGTACAAGGCTCCAAAGTTGGAACATCAGTTAATCAACATTCGCCACATACAACATGGTGCGGCACAGCTTGCAGATCGTCTCCGGGGAGAGGTAAACGTTGGCGTATCGTGGGCGGGAGCGAGGCGGAAGTAATTGCTATAGATGCGGTAAATGAGAATGCGAAACCACAAGTCCCTTTAAGGCCTCACTCTCGGCGGACTCCACCCCACAAATCACGTTCGCGCTTCGACTGCTCCCCTCCTGTGGACAGTACTGAGCCGGAAGTCTTGACTTCTCCACTCGTTCATTCTACCCCTTCGGGGCGAGAGAAGTTTTATGCTTGACTTCCGGGGACTTCGTCCCCGGCCACATATCGGTTACCCCTCCGGGGCACTCAGATGATCGTGAGTTCTTTCATGTAATACCGAATTAGCTTAAGAGAGAGGTGTATCTACCTACGCAACATTGTCACTCAGAATGAAGCGAAGCGGAATGTCGAGTCTCACAAGGAGTAGTGAGAAACGAGTGTTGCACTACTGAGCCGGTAAGATGCTTCGGCATCCGCCGCGACGGATCAGCATGGCAATCTCTTTTCAGGATAGCTTATGTCTGCACGATGATATACGTCTTCCGCTTCTTTATTTAGTATAACACTGACAGCGAACTCCCCATAACGGCAGCCCCTGCGGGTTAGTCAGAGCAATCAACTCTTGCCGATGGTGTATTGACCTCGGTGCTCTCTCTACTTGAACATCCACATCCTTCACGTTAAAAGCCAACGACCATCGAGACGCTCCCGAAGTGAGCTTTGCTACGTGACCGTGGAGAAAGCCACAGGCTCTACCCACGGATCACGTTCGCTTCTTGCATCTTCCGCCCTGAAGGTAGGGACTGAATCGGACGTGCTGACTGTAGTGCTGAACGTTATTGCTAAATAGCGCGGCACTATGCTTCGATATCCCCTGCTCTCTTGATGTTTACGGACGTGTGGCTCAGCACTCCTTCAGACCTTCGGTCACATGCTCTTCCAGCTTCCCCTCCTCTTGCAGTTTCAGGAGCATTTCCCCAAACTCATCCTTTGCAGAATCTCCCTCCTGTTCCTTCAAGATGCTGTATGTCTTGCTTACTCCCTCAAGACCTCCTACGTTCACCTTTACATTGTTGTCGGCCTCTTCTGGGTTCTCGATAATGTAGGCCGCACTGGAAAGCATGAACTGGACTAACAGCGTTGAATGATACTTGCTCTCTGATCCGATGAGACCACCAAGGATACCCATACACATTGAGAGAGTGAAGTCGGGAGACTCGATACTCCACACCATGAGAGCCTTTGTCGCTTCATCCGCATCCGAAGCGAGAGGATTTGCTTCTAAACGCCGGATGTCAGCGGCAACAGCACGAAGTTGTTCAGTTGATAGAGAGCCAGCCGGAGGTGCTTTTATACCGAGCGTGACATCTTGGCCAAGAGCTTGGCCAGACCCGATGACGAAAGCAAGCAGGAGAATAGCAGAAATGTGAATGATGTAGTTGCGCATACGTTTTGGATTTGGTGTAAAGATGAATCTGGCACAAAGCTTACAACTCTGCGCCGTGAGTTGGCAACGAAGATAAGCATCCGAGCCAGATGTGGAGTGAGATATGCTTCCAAATATTCTCCATACCTCCTATCTTAGAACGTTAACGAGAGTATCTACTCTATAATCACACAACCCAAACTCAACCGTCACTTTACACACCATGGTACGAATTACTCTCTTCCTTGCACTTCTCTTCCCCATTTCTCTGTTTGCACAATCATCATGGGAGAAGCTCCCACCTCTTTCTGGCAGCGATGGGGCAGATCACGTTGTTATCTACAATGGAACCATCTACAGCATTTCGCACCTCGGCTCGTCGCGTTCGGTCGACTCAGGGCAGAGTTGGGTTCAGACATCAAATCCTCCAATTGCTGTCACAACACTCTTAGTTGACTCAACTGGAATGTTGATAGCGGGTGGATCAGCTGCCATCACAGGACAGCAGACGCTCTATTATTCCCGGGATGGAGGAGGAGATTGGAGTCGAGCGGACGGACTTACAGAGCCGATAAAGGAAGGGACAATGGTCATTGACCAAGACGGCTCGTGGCTGCTAACCTCAAACGCATTTCCTCTCCGCCGCTCGCGCAACCGTGGAGAGACGTGGGAGGAGGTTAGTCTTCCGTTAGATACAGGCTTTACCTACCTCTATTCCACCATCGCACGCTTTCCCGACAATCGATTAGCTATCTCCTTCGGTAACTCAAGCACTGAGGGATACCAATTTATGTCGACTGATGGAGGAGAGAACTGGATGCTTAGGGACTCCACTCCCGTCTATCGTTTCATTCCGATATCGGAGAATATCTACTACACTATCCGATATACCTCCTCCGGATCGAACACATATCTCCAGCGAGAAGAGAATGACGGAACAAAATCGGATCGTCAGCTCTCAACGATATCTGCACCGAAAACATATCACTTTGCACGAGGCTCCGGCGATACACTCTACGTTATTGCGTGGTCACCACGCACTTGGTTAGTGAGTCGCCCCTACCTTTATCGCTCACCGGATCTCGGTGTGACGTGGGAAAGTGCCGATGCTTTTTCGAACGTGAACCTTCAGGATATTGCAGTTGTTGGTGAACGGGTTCTTGTGTTTGGAACCGGTGGGCCATTTTCCTCAACCGACGGAGGAACAACATGGCAAGTTTCGAATCGAGGAACATCTCGGTACTCTGTACAAAACCTGCAAGTGGCTCCAGCAGATAAGGGGCACTATATGGTGGGAGGAACTCTTGCAGTGATTGAGAAGTTTAGCCAGACTCCTGACGACCACCATGCCTGGATTAACCCAGTTGAAGTCTTCATTCCACCCCTATTGGCTCTCACTGGTGACGGAAGCCTCTTCGTTTCCAGCCAAGTGCGCGAACTATGGCGTCTCAACCCAGGAGGCACAACTTTTTCTCCGGTCGAAGTCCCTTACAGAAATGAGAGTTCCAGTGACCCGGATGAGTCTGCTGGTACTATCGCCCTCACAATAGGAGCGGTAGAGTATGGTGGCCGAAACCTTCTGCTGCTTGGCCTCAACTCTGGAGGCGTTGACGCTTACGACGTTGAGAAGGAATTCTGGTACACCTTTCCGAGACCCAACGACTACGACGCTATTCATCCCATCAGGCACCTTACCACAACCAACGAGTATATCTTCACTGAAGTTGATAGGAGGATATACCGCCTCGCAGCAAAAGACCTTGTCGAGAACCAACAAGATCCAAGTGCTTGGGAAGAAGTGCTGAAAGTTCCAAGAGGCGTTGTTTCGATGAATGGAACGCGAACGGGAAAGATTCTTATTGCCTCGTACGACACCCTCTTCCTCTCACATGACGGTGGTGAAACGTGGGATCATATTCCTCTCCCTCAAGATCCCAACGGCTTCAGTCTCCCTATCTTAAAAGCCTTCGTAACCTCGATTGGCAGAATCTATGTGAGCACATTAAACAATGGAGCATATGTCTTCAGACTCAACACAGCAGGGTCAGGGGGAGAAGGATGGTATGAAGAGGAAATCGACGCGAAAAGTAAGGGAGGCGTTACCTCCTTCGCTGAATCACGCGACGGTGAACTCTATGTCGTCGCCAATCAGTCAACAATCTATCGTGCGGAGAGACCGAGTGGTGTCGAGGAGACAACGTTCCGAGAGGCAGAGCAGGTTCCAACTCTAACAATCGCTCCAAATCCGGTTGGAGTAGGTGGGTCAATAGAGATCGGATCAACTCTTCAGGGAGATGCCCTTCGCATTACCGACCTTCTCGGACGAGAGATTGCAACCCTGCCCGTTACCACTACCGAGAGTCTGCACGTAGAGACTGGCACGCTCTCCCCCGGTGCATACGTTGTTGAACTGTTGTGGGAGGGAAAGAAGGTGGCGTGGAATATGGTGCGGGTGATACGATAGTACAACGCTCGAATAACAGAGTCGAATTAGGCAGGGTGAGTCTTTTTAGGAGACTCACCCTGTTTGATAATCGCCCCTTCACTGCTGATGGCGATGACTGTAGATCAGCGTTCATTCGCGTGAATCCGTCCAATCTGTGTACAATTTCATTGAGCGCTCATCTCCGGTTGGGAATAGTACGCGGATGACGCGGATCGAACGGGATTTTCACAGATTAAGTGAACGAGAGTACAAGAGGGCAAAGAGCCTCACGAACATATTCGTCACCCTTAACCCCTACCGCTTGAACGCAAGCACCAACACGCCACTTGCAACTAAGGCAATACCAAACCACTCCCACGCCGATAGACGCTCCCCTAAGAATGCGAATGCAAAGATGGCGACCAACACCAAGCTAAACTTGTCCACCGGGGCAACCTTCGACGCATCCCCAAGTTGCAGTGCGCGAAAATAGCAGACCCACGACGCACCGGTTGCCAGTGCCGACAAAGCGAGGAAGATGAGAGTTTTCGAGGAGAGCGCACGGGGATCGCTCCACTTGCCGGTAAACCAGGTGAATGCGCCGAGCAGAACCACAATAAAGAGTGTCCTAATCAGCGTGGCGAAGTCAGAGTCGACACCTTTAATGCCAACCTTGGCGAAGATTGCTGTAAGTGCAGCAAAGCAGGCAGAGAGTGCTGCCCAGAAGAACCAACTCTGTGTGGCCATCATAACTTTCCGTGCAGATATCCCGCGACAATAGCGTTTGATTTCAAAAACTGGAACATCGAAAGCATATCAAGAGAATGATAAAGTATAGAAATCTCTTTAGTAGCAATTAGCTATGCTGCCCTTCTCTTTCAATCCTCTTCGCCACACTCCCGTATACCCTGATGCGCTTCCCGTTAGTCAGCTCAAGCACTCGCGACTTCATGAAGAGGAGGTAGGGACGTTCGGAGAGAGAGGCGATATCGCTGAAGAGCACCACGCGCTTACCGCCGCCAACAATCTTCCACAGGCGAAACAGGTAGCCACTCTGGTACTCTTCAAACACAACGCAGTTGTTGAAACTGATAAGGCCAATTCGCATTGATCCTACCCCATACGATTGTACAAACTCCCCCAATGGCTCAACGTCGACCTCCTTCGACAATCCGGCGAGAGACATCAACGTGCGCGTGATGAGGAACCACATGCCGAGGGATAGAATTGAAAATGCAACGATGATAATCGGGACTGTGTACTCTTGCATTGTTCCCCTGCCATCGGTTATTGAACGATATAACTTTGAGCTTATAATGGTTCTTTCTCCCCTGTCAGAGGGTAAAGAATCCTCGCTTCACTTACTATTCCCCAAGACGAAGCAGTGACTGTGATGTCAGCTCTACTTCAAAGAGAGTCTATTAATTCAACTGTACTGGATGGACAACCGATCTATCGTGCCCGATTGCCGGAGGTACTAATCCCCAAAAAACAAAAACATTTTCTCAACACAACATGCTCTGCAAAATGTATATTAAGGGATTCAATACAGTCTTCATCCACAACAACTAAAGATGAATCATCATGATGCAAACGTTACGCCGACAAATTCCAACGCTGCTCTTGCTTCTCACTCTTCTTCTCAGCAGCAACCCTCTGAAAGCAGAAGGAATTCAATTCTTCGATGGAACGTGGGAAGAAGCCGTAGAACTGGCTGCCAAAGAGAACAAATATATCATGGTCGACGCCTATACCGACTGGTGCGGTTGGTGCAAGGTGCAGGACAAAGAGACCTTTACCTTAGATGCTGTTGGCGAACTGGTCAACGCAAACTTTGTTCCGATCAAAGTCGACTTCGAGAAGGGAGTCGGTATCGACCTCGGCATGAAGTTCCGGGTGAGTAGCTATCCTACCATCCTCTTCTTCAATCCAGCCGGACAACTGGTTCACACCCGCGGCGGCTATTCGCCCGATCCGCAAGACTTCATTAACGACTGCAATAAGGCACTCTCCATTAAAGAAGATCGCATCTACGCCTTCGACTCGCGTGATCTTACAACACCATTTCCAGATCTCTACAGGAACTCATTCAGAGGAAGAGAAAACGTTGTTTGGCCTGAAGAAGAGGAAGTTGTTGCTTTCCTCGACAAACAGGAAGACCTTTTCGATGAAGTGAGTTGGTCGGTAATCTGGCGATTTGGTGGAGGAGAGAAGTACGAGCACTACCTGATGGCAAACATTGGTGAGTACGAAAAACGATACGGCAGTGATGAGGTACGAGAGACTGCTCGGGGTCGGATTCAGACGAAAGTCTTCAAAGCCGCACAAGAAGCAGACGAAGAGATGATGTTGAATGCCGTTGCCCTGTTAGACACGTACCATCTTGACGATCATAGTGACCTGTTGAAGCTCCTCTATAAACAACTCTACTACGAGCGGACTGAAGAGTGGGATAACTATGCTCAAGTGAGTGAGGAGATTGTGACTGATGAGAACGCTTCGGCGAACCGAATCAACTCACTCTGCTGGAACATCTACGAGAAGATCGAAGACCAAGCCATCCTCGCAAAAGCTACCACTTGGATGAAAGTCGGTTTAGAAAAAGAGCCTGACAACTGGATGTACATCGACACCTACGCTGCCCTCCTCTACAAAACAGGAAACCTCGTGGAGGCTGAGAAGCAAGCACGAAAAGCCATCCAGCTTGGCGAAGAGAAGGGAGACGATGTATCCGAAACGAAAAAACTTCTCGAAAAGATTACAGGGAAAGGAGTGAGCGGGAGTTAGTTCGTAGAGTTATGAGTTTGTAGAGTTCTTAGAGCGATAATCAAACAGATAGGGGGCAAAGATGTTGCCCCCTATCTGTTTGGCTCTGTCTTTACAAGAGAATATCTTTATTTCTTCACTTCAGTCAAACCTCAAT
Source organism: Kapaibacterium sp. (SeqCode) (assembly GCA_050248595.1). GTDB lineage: Bacteria > Bacteroidota > Ignavibacteria > OLB7 > OLB7 > JAGWAZ01. Next base: position 216 of record JBFWSB010000083.1, on the reverse strand, counting down.
CTTATCAATTGAAGGTTCACCATCAACTCTAAATCATCATGCGCTATCTTCTTGTTTCTGTCATTCTCATACTCCTTGTTGGACTCTCTCATATTGAGGCACAGGAGTGGAGGTCAATTGGCCCTGAACAGAGTCGTCTAGCTCCAGTAGTCATCGACACGGTCAACCGTATACTCTATACCAGTTCTGGACCGGAGTTATACATGTCACGCAATC
>JBFWSB010000082.1:0-13515 GCA_050248595.1 Kapaibacterium sp. (SeqCode) | reverse complement strand
ATCTTATTTTTCTCTTGCAAAGCTGAGAGGGAGCAAGTAGGTTCACCAATTGTACAGAGAGAGTTTTCACTATAGGCTGTAAATATGTACCGAGGAACCTTCCATATTACACGACTTCTCCCACTCATCGGAGTGCTCCTCTTCACGTCGATTTCTCTCGAAGCACAAAATGAGATTGTGCAGAACCCGGATGCAGTCTTGCTACGCAAGGTCTGGATGGTCAGAGGGGGTGTTGTCGGAGGGGATAGAGTTGGAGATGGTGCAGGTGGAGTTGGCTTTATCAATTCGGATAGCATTGCTGATTTTGCGTGGTATCTCGGAGCCTCGAATTTGTGGAATATCCATCTTGGAGGAGAAAAGCCAAGCACGACACCGTATCAGATTCTTGATTCTTTAGGAACAATTCCATCGCATCCGATTGTTGGTGATTTTTTTGGCACTGGAGAGAAATGGGTTGGCTTCTCAGGTTTCTTTCGAGTTGATAGGAGTGGTCCGCGTACAAAGTTGTTTATGCGATATCGACTTCTCCCCATCAAAGGAGACACATTGAGTTTGGAGTCATCAATGCTATTAGCGCCGGAGGTGACGTGGCGACCCGGACTTGAGACAACGCATGACTTTGCGGCTGCAATTGACTTAGATAAAGATGGCGATGATGAACTTATCATTGTGACGGCAGTGACTCTCATCGATCCAACAGTAGACCGTCGCGCGGAAGTGTGGATATTCGAGGGGGGGCCGAATTTCCAGTTGGATACACCAAGTGTCGTCCTCAAGGATACTGAAGAGAATGACAACAGCTTCCACACAACGATAGGAGACCTTGACGGTGATAAATTGCCCGATATTATTTGCAGTGGGAACTATCGTACCGCTCCTACAACTCGCTTGAATATTTGGTGGGGCAAACAGGCTCTCAATGACCTTTCAACAGAGCCTGATCGAATGATTGATCTGGATCAAACGCTTCTTTCAGAAAAACCTTCTTTCGTTGATCTCGATGGAGATCATGTTCTTGATGTGGTTGGCAATAGACTTGTTGATGTCGCGAAGGGAACGTGGGAGATATCCTACTTCTCAAGCAAGTCAGCCTCTGCACATACTCGACGTTTTGATCGAGAAGATGCACAGTCAATCTATCTGACAGAAAATCTATTTGCTGAGGGAAGTTTAGGTTATATCAACGATAGTCTACGCCGGTATGAAACCCTGGCATTGTATGGACCGAGTAAAACAGGAGGTGTTGGTCTGTATGGTCTCTCCGGGGGAAAGAACGGACCGAATGAGACAGTGGATATGATCTACTCAGCTTCAGGCGACGGGATGACCTCGGGGAACATTTTTGGTGTAGGAGGTCCGGTCGGTGATGCAACAGGGAATGGTTGGTCGGATTATCTCACGGCCAATCCCTCATGGTTTGGCGGAGATCAAGGGATTGTGATTCTCTTGGAGGGTGGTCCCTACATCCCGACCGATGATACTACATCGGGTGTCCAAGAGGTAGCCACTGACGAACACAGAGCCGCCTTGCACATTTGGCCGAACCCGGTAGTCGATGAGATGCACGTTGCATGGCGGGGTGACTTGAAATCCTCCCCCTCGTTCCTCCGTATCTACGATATGGCTGGAAGACTCATCGTCGAGCAAGATGTCGACGGCTGGCGCGGAGAGGCTCTCTGGAAGTGTGGCGCAGTCGCTTCGGGGAGTTATCTGCTGGTCGTCTACGACCACAATGAGCATGCCATTGCCCAAACCAACATCATCAAAGATGAGTAACTCTACTCAAGTATACGTAACGCGAGAAAGAAAAGAGGGCAAATCTTCACCCCCCAGCATTTTTCTCTTGCAAAGCTGAGAGACAGCAAGTAGGTTCACCAACAGTACGAAATGAGTATTCACCATAGGCTGTAACGATGTTCCGAGAAACCTTCCATCTTGCGCGACTTCTCCCACTCATCGGAGTGCTCCTCTTCACGTCAATTTCTCTCGAAGCGCAAAATGAGATTGTGCAGAACCCGGAAGCAGTCTTGTTGCGGAAGGTCTGGATGGTTAGAGGGGGTGTTGTCGGAGGAGATAGAGTTGGAGATGGTGCAGGTGGGGTTGGTTTTATCAATTCGGATAGCATTGCAGATTTTGCCGTTCGCATAGGCGTGACCAGCCAATGGCAAATTTTTTATGGAGGAAACCCAGACACTCTCAGTACACAACCCGCATGGACATTTGAAAATAGTATTGCTCAGCCAGATTATCCAGTCTCTGGACAATTTTGGGGGAGTGAAAAAACTGATGGTGGGCTGGGGTTTATGCGTCGTGAACAAGTACTCATCGAAGGGCGCACACGATATTATCATCGATTATATGTATTCCGCAAAACAGTAAAAGGTCTACCAGCAGAGGCAACGATAGTCCTTGATCCAGAACGAACAATAGCGGAGCGGTTGGAATATGCGCCACGAGCAGTATATGGAACAGATTTAGATCAGGATGGGGATGATGAACTAATTGTTGTTAGTTCTTCGAGGTTAATTGATCAGACAGTAGACCGTCGTGCGGAAGTGTGGATATACGAGGGGGGACCAAATTTCCAGTTGGACACACCAACAGTCGTCCTCAAGGACACCGAGGAGAACTATACCGACCTTTACGCCGCTGTCGGCGACCTCGATGGAGATAGTCTCCCTGATATTATGATCGGAGCAAATTATGTCGGGTCAGGTCCCGGCAATCGCCCCATCCAATACAAGTTCTGGTGGGGAAAAGAAAATCTCTCTTCACTGTCGGTCAATCCTGACCGCTCTGTTACTCTGGACAAAGCAAGTGTGAACATCGACGCGAAGTTCATGTTGCTTGACTGTGACGGTGATGGAGTACAGGATATTCTCCGCACTCTGTGGGCAAACCCGTTGGGGGCCTATCTCTATCGTTCAAGGGTGGGAAAGAATATTCGAGATCGAGCGATAACGACTGAAGAGGCAGACGGATACTTTCCGGGCTACAGCATCTTCGGTAACGGAGGATATCTTGGTGATTCGCTTCGCCGCTTCGAGTCAACGATCATGCTCGGCTCACGTATGATGTTTTTTCAGGGGGGGAAGAACGGACCGAACTACAGTTACGATGCCTATTACTCAGCACAAGATGATGGAATGACTGCTGGTAATGTCTTCGGCGTTGGAGGACCTGTCGGTGACGTTCTCGGCAATGGATATTGCGCGTATTTGACAGCAAACCCAGCATGGTTTGGCGGGGATCAGGGGATAGCCATTCTTCTCGAAGGGGGGCCGTATATACCAACCGATGATCCGACATCGGGGATTGAAGCTGTCGCCACTGACGAACATCACGCAGCCTTGCACATCTGGCCAAACCCAGTTGTTGACCAACTTCACGTTGCCTGGCGAGGTGACTTGAAAGCTCCTCCATCTCGACTCCGCATCTTCGATATGACAGGACGACTCGTTGTCGAGCAAGATGTCGACGGTTGGCGAGGTGAAGCTCTCTGGAGGTGTAGTTCAGTCCCGTCGGGAAGCTATCTGCTTGCTGTCTACGATCGCGAGGGAGCAAGCCTTGCGCAAACAATTATCATCAAACAATAAGTGTGTGGAGGAAAAATATGCTATCGCCTACACCATCTACATCTACTATCGTGGAGGTAACCATGAGAACCCGTAAACGTAACTGCCAAGGGCTGCTCACTATCGTTGCACTCCTGACACTGCTAACAACAGACTCGAACGATCTCTGGAGCCAGAGTGGCCGTGGGGTTGGCTGGGATACCGGGACGGTGAACGCCCCGCCGATGCTCCGGTTGTGGAACTGGCCTGACACCCTCTTCTTGATTGGGGCATACGGCAACCCCAGTCTCCCAACGGGCGTAACTGCCGATATCTGGCCGTTTATGGACTCGATGGGCTTGAGTCTGTTAGCGTCGTCCTACTACGGCAACTGGACAGGGCAAGACTCAATCAACGCGTTGAACTACTTCGATAAGTTAGCCTGGAGTGCCAATGTGTCGAAGGGACACCGGATCACGCAGTGGGATGCGACGCTCTACGGATCGCAGATTGGTCAGGCACGAGCTGTGGAATTCTATCCGTTCGATTCGGCACAATCGCCCTGGTATCCGTTTCGGTTTATGAGTACTGATGATACAGTCTATGGAGAGGTAGACTATAACTCTCAAGGGATCCCCAATGATACCCTTTCAAGACGGGAGCATATTTATGATGTGTCAAATACTTCTCCGGGAACTGTCATTGCTGAACATATCGTCTTCAACGGGTGGGACGACGAGCTTCTTCGGACTGCTCGCTGGCCATCGCAGACAGCGAGTGGAACGGTTCACGAGGCATACATCGTCGACCGCTGGATACAGGATGACCGACCGGTAGATGACGACGGACTTCCCGGTGGACCTCAGATTGATTCTCTCTACTATCTCGTTATCACCGGGCATCTCTTTGAGAACGGAACCTCCCTCGACAGTGATTCACTTCTGAAAGTCGAGGTGATCTACGAAGTGCCGAAATACGATGCAGCCAAGGATGTGAAGCTCCTCTTCCACCCCGGAGCTAACACAACCACTGCGCAATCGCCGAGCGACACCACCTTTCCGATTACCACGTTCTTTGTCACGAAAAGTGCGTTAAAACCACAAGGAAATGACATCTATAATAAGTACCAAGAAGCAATCTTCCCCCTCGACATGCGCTACTTGGCAAACGGTGCGTGGGGACCAACGAATCCCGGCTCGGCTAACAATGGAGAACTCTCCCGCCGGTTCGATCTGAAGGTTACCTGGCTCGGTGGAGAGCAACTCGCACTCCGGAGTGTTACGCTCCGCAGTCTCCACGGGCAACTCGTCTTCGGCAAGGATTCTGCTTCCAGAGCCTGGAGGCAGGGGCGCATTAACCGATGACTGGTCAGTAGTGCAAGAATTTCTACCTTGCGTGGAGATTGATACCTCTGAATTCTTACTAACAACAAACCTTTGCATACTCTGTTATGCGTTTTTCTACTCTCCATACGATCTTCTTCCTCCCACTCTTCGGAGTGCTCCTCTTCACGTCAATTTCACTACAAGCACAGAATGAGATTGTGCAGAACCCGGATGCGGTCTTGTTGCGGAAGGTCTGGATGGTGCGGGGTGGTGTTGTTGGGGGGGATCGAGTGGGTGATGGTGCTGGAGGGGCTGGGGATGTCAATCATTCAGGTCAGGAAGATTTTGCAGTGCTGATTGGAAGTACAGCAGAATGGCGAGTCTATGTTGACAGTAACAAGGCTCATACAACCAATCCGTTTTGGAAGTTTGATTCCGGTGCAGGAGTCCCGTGGCGTCCGATTGTTGGCAATTTTCGAGGGGATGGGGATCTTCTGGTTGGGTTTACGCGAGCAGATATACGACTGATAGAAGGCATCTCCCACATGACTGCCCGCATACTATTTTATGAAAGCATGGATTCCTTGAGCAGTCAGCAATCCCCAGTAATGATCCTCAATACAGCAACCTATATCGATAACTCCTCGGCCTATCCACGAGACATCCAAGTTGCAGATATAGATAATGATGGCGACGATGAACTAATACTTGTATTCGGATCATTTTTGAGGGATCTGCAACGCATTGCAAAAGCAGAGGTGTGGATATTCGAGGGGGGATCAGAGTTTCAGTTGGAGAGTCCGACGGTGGTCTTGAAGGATACCGAAGAGAACTCAACTCGATATGATGCCGTCGTCGGTGACTTCGACGGTGACCACTACCCCGATATCCTCACCTATGGCAATTATGAAAGTCAGACGGCAGGCCGCCCGAACAAGATCAACTTCTGGTGGGGTAAAAGCCACCTCTCCGATCTCTCGAAGAATCCAGATAGAACGATTGAACTGATCGACCCAGACTATCCCCGTATCGGTAATGGTCTGACAATGCTCGATTGTGACGGAGATGGTGTACAAGATATCTGGCTGCCCGGACCAGATGGATACTATTATCTCTATCGGATGGGGATCGAAGGGAAAGATGCGCGAAATCGAACGTTGCGCTTGGACGATGCCGACAGAACCTACAAGATGAACGAATATAGCAGTCTATCACTTCCGGTAGGAACGATGAACGATCCGACAGGTCGCTATGAGATGGTAGGGGTGATTGGAGATGTCCAAGGTGATATTGCACGAATGGGTGTGCTATCCGGTGGTAAGCAGGGACCGAATCCGACGATTGATGGGTATTACTCAGCCGGAGCAGGTGGAATGACACCGGGAGGAGTCTTTGGTAATGGAGGATCAGTGGGAGATGTGACAGGTTCAGGGTATAACAGCTATCTGGCAGCGAACCCATATTGGTTCAACTTAGAGCAAGGGATCGCCATTCTGCTGGAGGGCGGCCCCTATATCCCCACCGATGATAGCACATCGAGTGTGGTTGCCGTTGCCACTAACGAACATCGCGCAGCCCTGCACATCTGGCCGAACCCGGTTGTCGACGAGTTGCACGTTGCGTGGCGGGGTGACTTGAAGGCTCCACCATCTCGACTCCGCATCTTCGATATGGTAGGTCGACGCGTTGTCGAGCAAGAGGTCGTCGGTTGGCGCGGAGAGGCCCTCTGGCGGTGTGGGTCGGTAGCCTCGGGGAGTTATCTGCTTGTCGTCTACGACCGCGAGGAGAGAGTGATTGCACAAACAACAATCTTGAAACAATAGTGTGTGGAGGAACCCTTGTGGAAAAGGTCTCCTCATCAACACAAACACCATCGTGGAGAAAGAACCATGAGAACCCGTAAACGTAGTTGGCAAGGAGTACTCACTACTATTGTACTCCTCCTGCTGACAACAAGCTCGAACAATCTTTGGAGCCAGAGTGGTCGGGGTGTCGGCTGGGATACCGGGACAGTGAACGCTCCCCCGATAGTGCGGATGTGGAACTGGCCGGATACGACATTTCTGATTGGAGCTTATGGTGGAGGGGATGCGATTTTTGCACCGAGTGGAAAGGCAGGAGACATCTGGCCATTTTTGGAGTCGTTGGGGATCAATCTCTACGTCTCGGCACACTACTACGAGCCAGGTGGTGTGAGTGATTCAATCAGGGCAATACGTCACTTTGATACGCTTGCTTGGAGCACCGATGTAGGGAAGGGGAATCGGATAGCGCAGTGGGATGCGTGGCCGTTTGCCAACCAGATAGGGTATGCCCGAGCGGTGGAGTTCTATCCGTTCGACTCGGTGCAGTCACCATATTACTTGTTCAAATTTGAGAAGCGGAGTGGAGGAGAGACCGATACGAATGCGACGGTCCTGATCAACAATCACAGGGTACTCGAACAGGTCTACAACACAACGAACACGACTGCTGGTACGGTGATTGCAGAGCATATCTCGTTCAACGAGTGGGATGATGCTCCGAGCAGGATCTATCGCTGGGGGAGCGAGGCGGTTGCCCATGGCGATGATAGTGTTCAGACAGTCGATCGGTGGATTATCGACGATCTGATTGTCAACGATGGAGGGAGACCGAATCATTTGGCGTTGGACTCACTCTACTACGTCGTGGTCACCGGGCATCTCTTTGAGAATGGGACATCTTCTGATAGTGACTCCCTTCTAAAAATTGAAGTGATCTACGAAGTCCCGAAGAATGACTACTTCTATGCGGGGACGAGTCCCCCTCGTGCGAAGGCTTCGACAGATACGACATTTCCTGTCACGACTCTTTATGTGACCAAGAATGGTTTGAAACCGGTCGGGCCTCCATTTAATTGGGATCGCTACCGAGAAGCGATTTTCCCCATCGACCTCCGCTTCTTAGCAAATGGTGCGTGGGGACCAACCAACTTGAACACGCTCGACAGTGCGATCTCCCGCCGCTTCGACCTGAAGGTGACGTGGCTTGGTGGTGAGCAGTTGGCCTTGCGGAGCGTATCACTCCGGAGTCTCCACGGACAATTAACGCTTGGGACAGATGCTGCGGCAAAGGCGTGGAGGCAGCAGCGGATTAACTTGATCCGGCGACTTCTCTACGGCAGTTCATCCTATAATGTCTCCCCGGACTCACTCCGTCGCGCCTACATCGGCATTCACCCTGCCGAAGAACAACATCCAACCGCATATGCCGGGCTGGAATACTTGACGCAGATGGTACGCGACACCTTTAACGTCCCTCGTCCCGGTGGAGCCTCTGGCGAGCGTGATTCCGTTGGAGAGTTCACCGCACAGTCATATATCGCCACCCTCTTCCACCACCACCACTTGAGTACTCCATCGACAACAGTCATCGAGAACTATCTCTGGATGCAGCCGTCTCAGGGGGATGATTCGGTCAACAAGAAGAAGTGGTTCAATCTGACCTTCGAGGAGATACCAAACATTCGCGAGGAGAATGGTGGGCGGTTCTATCTTGGTGAGATCGACATCGACAATCCAGCGTCAGTTGAGGAATATGAGAAGACCTTGCAGCACCTTCACGTTGGACGCTATATCCCCGACTGGAGCATTCTCGGACCACGTCATCCGGACTCCAGTTCACATCCAGGGTACAGAAAGCGGTGGGGGTTGCTCCACCGTTTAGGGGATGCCGCCCGCATTTCGCGAGCCACCGGTCGAAGGTTGATACAGGTTCCGAGTAACAACGGATCATTGGAGCTAAAACGATTTGAAGAGAATGGAGTTTGGAAACTCGATACGTTGGTGGGGCACATGCCAACAGAGGCCGAATTGAAAATGGTTGTCAACCTCGGTCTTGCCTATGGAAGCAAGGGAGCCGTCTACTGGTGGCTTCCATCAACTCCAGATATTGCCCACAATTATTCTCCCGATTCAACTGTTTGGGCAACCCATGGTGTGCATGCTGGTTTGGGACCGATTGGTTCGGATTACAAAGCCTGTTATACTGGAGATACCGTAGATAACACAGTGAACTGGACACTTCACAGTGGACATCATATCCCTAAAGCGGATCCGGTAGATACGATTCCCAATTTCTACGTTGGTTTCGGCACTCGTACCAGAGCAGTACGACACGTGAACCATCGACTGCAAAAGATTGGCAGAGCAATGATGGACTTAACCTGGCGTGAGAGCTACTCAATCCACTATACCGTTCCTCGACCCGGTTCTGGAACCAATGGTATGCTCGACTTCAAGTCTCGCCCCATCAACTCGAATGAAATTATTCAGGAGGTGATTGCCACCCACCCGATTACTGGGGTGCGAGATTCAGCCTACGCGACCTTTGTAGAGATTGGGCTGTTCGATAAGAAGACCGGAACAACTAACGGAGTCTATGACCCGCTGAAAGATACTCTGTTCACATTCATCGTCAACCGTAGAACCTTTGAACGTCCCGACCACATTTCAGAAACCTCGGCTCGGGGGATGAAGATGGATTCGCTCGCTGAAACACGTCTGTTGAAGATTCGATGGAATATCCCCCACCCCGACACCACACAATATCCCTTTATCAGAATTCGAGAAGTTCTCCCCCCTACAGATTCGATTCCGTTGATTGGACTACGGCATACCTTAGATACAGTCATCGCAGGTCGCGACTCTTCCTGTTATCTCGTTTTAGGTGCTGGGCAGGGCACTCTGCTCGAAATTACATTCCCAACTCCCGACACAAGTTTGATTGCCGGAGACCTTCGCTGGCCGGGACAAAGGAAGCTGGCTTACGATGGCTATCGCTACTTCGCAACCTATAGTAAGGATCGTATTGAGCAAAATGGCGACACCAACTCGATTGTCGTACTCCGGCTCTCCTACCCAATTGCCGACACAACTGGTTCGATTCTTTGGATTCCGCAAGAGTTCGTTCTTTCCGACGCATACTACCCCAACGATACGGTTAGAACTGATAATCGTTTTCCGTCGTTGACCCTCTCTCGCCAGCCATATAAGACCACCTACCTCACAATCACCTGGAGTTGTCACCCACCCCAGTTAAATGCAGTCGGTGATCGGGAGATTGTTGTCAGGAACTATAAGCTTGTTGATTACTCCGGCGTTGTCAACCCACCCCCAGGAACTCCCCCTCTCCCTCCATATACGTGGAGCTTTTCACCTGTTCGGCACGTGAGCTGGTATGATGGTCCAGATGCTGAACTTTGGGGTACTCCTGTTGTCGGCTATACACACGGGGCTGCGGTCATTGCATGGTCGGATTCTTCCGCTGGTATTATCTCACGGCTTCTCCCGAGGAACTTCAACAATTGGGTCGACACGCTCTTCTATAATCTTGCATTCTCCCCACCAGACTCACTCACACTCGCCGACAAACAGACGTTCGCCTTCTCTGCACAATACCCAAGTCTTCCACCATGGACGCCGATAACTCGGACAGACTCAACAATAGGAATCACGTGGCGGCAACCTCGCCTGACACGGGACGATATTCGCTACAATCGGCTGCTTCACACACCAGCCGACGCTATCGTTCGCCCCAACCCACCATCACTTTCCATTGCCACTTGGAATGCAAAGCGGTGGTATCCATCGATTGATATTATTCAAGATACAGCTACCGGTATCCATCGAGAGGGCATTACGTGGGAGGATGACTTTCAATCGATGAAGGTGATCTACTTCCAGAGTCTGCTAACTCCCTCGTCGGGAATAACGGGGCTGAGCAATCGGGCAGCCTACGTAGTGTTAACAAACGGAGGAGGAACAACCTGGCCTGATGGTGAGATATATCCACAGACATCGGTTCTTGGAGCACACGACACATCGAGTAGTGGTAGCGTGCAGTTTGGTATTGGCTATCAGGTTCCGAAGACCTCTCCCGACTTGTGGCAAGCCTTGGTAAACTGGGACTCAACAACCTTCCGTAGTGACTGGCCACAACAGTATAGTCTTGGGGGAGAACACCCGAACGTCGCAGCGAATATCGACCAGACGTGGCGACGCTTTGCAATTCTCTATCAGTCGAGTGACTTTGGTGGAACTGGATCGCGACTCCGCACATCACGGCAGTTTTTCGCAAAACATACTCGTCCGGTTGGCTACGCAGCTGAGGGTCGTGACGTTCGGTTCCGGATTGACGACTCGACCGGCACAGGTTTCCACGTTCTCCTCTTCGATCCCTGGTATGCCGATGCAAACAGAGCCGCAGGGCTTCCAATGGTAGTAAGGGGAAATGGACTCCAAGCTGTTGACAGTATTCCACAGTTAGCGCAACTCTTCCGAACACAACCGTTTCAGGCGTCGGATAGCGTGACGCTCGGCTGTCGGTTATACGCAAGCTTTCACGGAGATTCTTCAATAGCTGCTGGAGATCGGGTTGACTTGATTGTGGAGATCATAGACTCAGCAAGTGGAGATGTTGTGGCGGAGCTTGACTCGATGACTGTGTCAGCCGAAGAGTCGGAGAGTGCCGTTGAGCTTGAGCGAACACTCGATCTTCTGTCGGGAACATACTATCTCCGCTTGCGCTTTGCCTCAGCGTCGTTCCCATCCGATGCTGTCCCCTACGATTGCTTATACCCTGTGGCAGAGTTTGCAGGCTGGATACCAACTCCGGTTTCAGCCAAGAGTGTTCGTCGTATCGACGGCGAAGCCGGAAACGGCCTCCGCATCTCCGCGCAACCGAACCCGACAACGGGTGAGACCGAGTTTCGCTTCTCAGTGAGTAGGAAGGAGCACGTGAGCTTGACGGTCTACGATGCGATGGGGCGTGAAGTCGATCAGTTGCTACAGAGTGAGTTGTTCAGCCCAGGCCGCTACGCCGTAGAGTTCGACGGAAGCAAGCTGAAGCCGGGAACCTACATCGTAGAGTTGGAGACGCTGAACGGTCGAGTAACGGAGAAGATTGTGGTGAAGCGATAGTTCAGGTCACGCCCCGAGGTTGGCGAAGCAAAGAGGTCGAGAGTCAAAGTTATCCCTTAACTCTCGACCTGTACAGCTCCCAAGTCTATCATGGCCCGGCTGGTCCTGGGTATGGAGGATTGCCCCCCGGATCAGTGCTGACGTGGGCGTGAGGGTCTCCCGGTGGTCGGTCGTGGTGGGTGTAGATCGCACAGTCTGACCCTACAGGACAGCCCTGTATGAGGGCAAGCCAAATATCCCACGGGACCTCTTCTCCTCCCTCGTCAGGACAGGTGCAGAACATCCACCCAGTTCCAACCATCACAACCATTGCACCGGTAACCCCCGTCGGATTTCCAAGTGCATCGTAACAATCGCAAGGGCCAGCATACTGATACTTGTACGGCCCCCAATCTGTCACTCCCTCTGGTACTGGTTGGTGAGTCCACCCTTCTGGATTTGAGAAGTAGACAGCATATGCTGCAACACCACTCAGGAGCAGCAGAACGCCACCAAGGATAAACGGAAGAACGATTGATCTTTTGATTTTCATAACGATTCTCCACAGCAAGTTGTTGATAATGAAAAACGAAAAACTATTTGGAGCAGAGAGGGTAACTCGCTTCACGCATATCACCCATAAAAGAGACCTCACCTTCTCTACTCACTCCGAAAGCTTCATTGGCTCGAACACGATTTAGTCTTCGAGCAGCACAAGAGATTCTGAAGACCACGTTGATTCCGTTCACCGGGAAGCTACACTCAGGAAGTAGTGGAAGAGAAACCGGAATGAACCGTAACTTCGGAAGTTCAACAGAGACGCTTTTCATCGAGAAGTGGGGAGGATTAGCCGGTATCATCAGAATCTCCCCGATTTCAGGAGGGTATAGTTCGGATGTCCAGAGTTCCATCAACTGATCTCTTCGATCTAATTAAATCGCTCAGCAAAGCTGAGAAGCGTCAGTTCAAGCTCTACACCGCACGTCGTGGCAATAGTGGGAAAAGCAAATATCTCCTGCTGTTCGAGGCACTGGATCGAATGGAGACATACGATGAAGAGAAGTTGGTAGAACAGAACGCGACGTTGCGGGAGAGTGATCTGAAGAGTATCAAGCCCTACCTCTACGAGCTACTTATCCAAAGTCTCCGCACAACGTTGAAGGATCGTTCCCCCACCGCTGAAATCCGCTATCAACTCGACAAAGGGGTGATCCTGATCGAGCGCGGTCTTTACGGACAAGCCTCTCGCCTTCTGGAGAAAGTGAAGAAGAAAGCAGAGAGAGAAGAATACTTCACAATGCTCTTAGACATACTTGAGTTGGAGGATTATCTCAGAGTTCGTGATGAGGGAAAGAACAGACCGGAGTATCACCAGATGCTCACCGAGCAGACCGAAGAGACCATTGCGCAACTACTGACTTCCTCCCACTACAGAAGTCTATCTGTTCAGATGTTCTACATCTTCAACAATCAAGCCTTCGTGAACTCAACCGAATCTCTCCAACAGCTCAATCACTTTATGGAGGATCAGCTTCTTGCCCGAGAGAGAAACGCAACCACCTTTATTGCCCGCATCAAGTTCTACGAAACCCACTTCTTCAACCAGTGGCTTCGCAACGACATGGTGAGCGCAATCGACTATGCCCGACGACAAGTGGAGCTATTCCAAGAAGAGCCTCGAATGGTGGAACGTTATCTCTACACGTACGCATTCGC
>JBFWSB010000081.1:0-13740 GCA_050248595.1 Kapaibacterium sp. (SeqCode) | reverse complement strand
GCATTCGATGTGCTATCGATCAGGTTGTTCGATCCCGCTCCGATAAAGCTCGCCTGCGTGCTCACGGTAATCTCATTGCTCAGTCCCGCGCCGATCATACTTGAAGATGAAACATTGTCGATCACGTTACTCTCCCCCGCGCCGATCATACTGTTTTCCGAGTTCGCTCCGATTCGATTTTCCTCTCCTGCTCCGATGATAGAGAAGAGGGACTTCTCGATTGTGTCCCGAAACCCTGCGCCGATCATACTCCCACTCGACATACTGTCAATCAGGTTACTACTCCCTGCTCCAATGATGCTGGCCTGTGAACTCACTGCAACCCTGTTGTTCAAACCAGCTACGATAACTGCCTCGGTTGAACCTTCAATCCTGTTTTGGAAACCAGTTCCGACCATGCTTGCATTTGAAGTACTATCGATCAGATTAAGTGCCCCCGCACCGATGATGCTGAAATTCCCTGAGAGGCTGTTATTCTCCCCTCCACCAATCATTGAAGCCGCACCACTAACTACCTGTGTCGACAGTGCGCGCCGGATTTGAAGGTCGACCGCATCAGCACCTCTTGCATCTCCGGTTGAATCCCGTTGCAGGCTGCCGTTCGGATTCAGGATAAAGGAGTTGAGAGTAGCTCCACTGTTTCCACGAATCTGTATGTACAGGGGGAGGCTATCTGTCGTGCCGAGAAAGTCAGTACCGGGAGACGTACCATCGTTCCCCTCAAGCCGCCAGAACAACCCAGTTCCACTCCCGGAATCGACCAGAAAGAACTCTGCGGTCGATCCGCTCGGCTCCGGTATCGTCAGCACAATGTTTTGCGTTAAGGGGAAGGGAACCTGAATCGTCATCGTGTTCCGCGTTCCATCCTGAGCGTCATCGTCGAGCACAATGCGTTCAACGTGAAAGTCACGTTGTTGTGCGATGAGAGGAGTTACGCCGAGAAGAGCAAAGAGGAGAGCAAATATCAGTGAGGATTGCCTGAATGAACGTTTCATAGCTCCTTGTCATGATTGAACTGATTCCGGACAGAATTACACTGGAGGGACAACCTGAAAGGGAGAAGATAAGAGTAGGTCCCTTTACGATTCAAGTAATTGTGCTGGTGGAGCATTTGCAGTACGTTCTTGCCCGCAATTGACTCGCAGTTAGACGCTCGACGAAGTAGCCGGAATCGAAGTCATTCTGAAAGAAGAGAATATCGATGCCGTTCATTTTGCGAATGCATGACAAACGACTCTCTCCTCTCCTGAAGCCTATGCCTAATTAGTATCTTGTTCTTCCCCTACATTATGTTCTTAACACAGTCAGTCATGCAAATACGGCTTTCACAAGAGAAGAGTGGATTGGAGGTTGACCAGATACAGACCTGGCTTCGGGAATATAACTGGAGTAAAAACCGAGAGTTTCTGGAACGAGTAACCGACCCGAACTACGCAGCCCAACAGCTAATTCTGTTTGCCGAGATAACGGGAGAGGTTGAAACCGACCCACAGCTTGTTGGTGGCCTGATTGCCGAGACGCAATTGTCCTGGCTTCGCGTTTCGATTATGGCAACTGACCCTGAGTGGAGGTCGCAAGGTATCGGAAGAGCACTTCTCACCGAAGCAGAACGGATCGCTCTCCAACGTGGTTGCCGCTATTCCTACGTCGACACAATGTCCTACCAAGCCCCCAACTTTTACGAAGCAAGTGGCTACAGCCGCGTCGGCACAATCCCAGACTGGGATTCCCATGGACATGCGAAAATGTTTTTCGTGAAGGAGATCAAATAAGAAGAGGGAGCAAGGCCAGTCTCTCGATAGCCTGCCCCCTCCACCTAACAAACTCTTCCCTTTATCGCACGAGTAGAATCCCGCGCGATGTCTGTTCTTTCGGTGTCTGGAGGAGAACGTGGTAGAGACCAGAAGGGAGAGAGCGAAGGTCGATCACTCTGTGTAGATCGCCACCCGATGAAGCAACGAGCGTCTCTTCCTTCCGATAGACAACTCGTCCGGCAACATCCACTACCATCAAGGTAACCGGGAGCCTTTTTTCTCCGCTGTAGTTGAGAACAACTTCAATCTGATCGCGCACAGGATTGGGCCAGATCGACTCAAGTACTACCCCATCAGTCCCTCCCAGTAGAACGTCGGGAACGTCGCTGATTTCCAGAACACCACGTCCAGTCACATCAATCCTAATGGTATCGCGAGCCGGACTGAAGACGAGATCAACCCTGTTCTGGAAGTCTCCCACTTGGGTTGGATTGAACTCAACAACAACGTTGAGCGAAGCTCCTGCCCCTAAGATCGTAGTCTTCGTTGGCTTTACAAGAGTGATCCCTCCACCACCTCCCCCCTCTTCGCCTTTCAACACTAAAGGCTGTGTCCCTCGATTGTAAATCACTGCCGTATCGATTTGTCGGGTAGTCCCTATCACCTGCTGCCCAAAGTCGATTGTTGTCAACAACGATTGAACGATGGAGGGAATTCCTTTCCCCGAAAGAGGAAGGCTCACCGTCACGTTCCCCTTCAACTGAAGCTCGGCACTCTGCCCCCCCTCTGCATTGGGCGCGAAGTTCACGACAACAAAGCGACCTGTTCCGGGAGAGATCGTCAGCGGCAGAAGAGTTGGATCGGCTAACGAGAAGCTCTCTTTATTCGCTCCGGTGATCGCCACTTCGTTTAGCTGCAAAGGCTCGGTACCGATACTCGACAGAAAGACAGAGTCGGTTACGACCTCACCAACTTCAACAGAATCGAACTGGAGAGGATTTGGGTTGATGTTTGCGAGGATTCGGCGCGCTCCGGTAGGGACGCTGGAATAGAAGAGGCTCATCTCCAGTTCCCCCTTGCGCATCCCACCATTGTTCCCCTCCCAAGGGAAGGAATTCCACGTTGAATCTGACCCTCTCAGGTAGGTAGTTTCGCTCCCCTCTTGCGTGTCGTCAAATACAAGATCGAGACGACCCGGGCCACTTAAGGCAATTCCAACGTGAAAGACTTCCCCCTTCGCAAAGCTCGCGCTCGGAGAAAGACTGTGCAGCCAAATATCGTTGTCTAAGAATGCGGTGATGTGTGATTGCGGAACAGAGACTGAGCCAATAAGAGAACCGGGAAGATCTTTCCCAGAGAACCGTTGATTTCGGTAGAGTGAGAGAACTACTTCTCCATTGGCATTCAACGATGGACCAAAGTCGACCCTCACCCGAACCAGCGCAGGTGCTCCACTCTCAGGTGCAACAAATCGCCGGGCAAATGCTAACGCCCGAACCCCCTGATATGTTTCCGGAACGCCATATGAGGCAGTGCTCCTCCCGGTAATACCTAACAGCGAAAACAGACCGGTTGTATCGTTCTGAACAAGATCAATATCTCCTGTCTCTTTATTAGCCTCAACTTTGATACTGGTTCGCTGGTTAATGTTATCGAGGAGCATCGCCCCACTCTCACCCCCACCGTTATACCAGTCTCGAATCACCTCGGTGTTGATCGGAGGATCGTAGGATCCAACCGAAGACCCACTCTTCCAGTCTGGTCTGAGTCCTTCAATCCGAACGAAGTAGGTTCCCGGCGGCAAGGCCTCCAACCGATACTCCCCACTCTTTGGCACTCCTCCGATGAAGCGTGGACTATTTCCCGAGAAATAGTCGGTGAGTGTTGAGTAGACTGCTCCGGTTACCGAATCGACAACCACAACGTTCACTCCACTTACTGGGGAGCCATCAGGGTTCAGGACCTTCCCGGAAATTGTTCCCAATCCATTCAGAGCACTCTCCGTCGGGTAGAGTCGGATCAAAGCCCTCCGATCATCCTCTGCAAATGTTCCCCCAGCCGGATACATTGAAGGTCGAGTGCGATACACCAGCAACGCCTGCTGCGTGTGGCTTAGTCCGATAAGGTGACCAAGCTCGTGGGTGATTGTTGTGACGTATCGATTCTCCCCACTATTCGACCTGGAGCCGTTGATAACAGCACTTCCATCGGTAAACGTACGCCCGTCGCTACTATATCCACCAGCGAATCCTAACACTGAGTTCTTCGCTCCAACACCAAGTCGCGCGTCGGTGATTGAACCATCGTCGTCGTAGATAACGGGCACAATCCCATCTGTCACACTACTAATTCCAGAGATAAGTGGGTCGGTTGCTGAGGTAACGTTGTGATCGAGTGAACCAGCGATAATCATCTGCAAGTACGAACCTTCCACACTATCCCAAGCTAAAATGCTTTGCTCCACAATTGAGTAGGCCGTAGCACTATCGAACTGCCCAAGTGGACCACGGTCGAGGTAGAGAGCGATTGGTCCACTCCCCTTAATATCCCACGTTGTCGGATTTCCCGACACCGCAGAGATTGGCCCACCAGCGAAAAGAGCAGAGAGAGGAATGAGAAGGAGGAGAGAAAGCAAAAAATATCGAATGCTCATGGCAATAGATTCTCGTGGTTCTAAATAAAATTCATGGCTCGCCACTCGGCGTGAACCTCGTAAGTGACACTAAGGTATTGAGTTTTGAGCAGATAGAAGAACAGGCAAGGGGTGCAGAGAGGGGGCAGCGATACATTCCATACCTTTCACTCCTCATTCTTAATTCTTAATTCCTCATTCTTAATTCCTCATTCCTACTTCCTCCCATCCCTTAATCCCGGTATTTCCTACTCCCCCTACTTTCGCTGATTGATCCCCCTCCCCAATTTCGGCAGTTTGCATACCGAATTTCAACCACGCCTTCCTCAGGTTATTCCGTTCGGACTGAGACCAGACCCTGTGCATCAAGTCAGTTCCTACAAACGGATTACCTCCACATAATTTTCTATTGAGGGTATGCTATGAGTAAGGAGACAAAAGGTCGGGCTACAAACCCGACCAAAGGATTCAAGCTGGAAGTCCCGCTTGATGCCTCGGGGATTGAGGATCGGAAGGGAGGAGAAGTTGTTCAAGTATTTGCCATCACCGCTGGTGGCGAGAAACAATCGCAGAACGTAAAGCTCGACCCCAAAGGGAGTGGACAAGCTACTTTTTCGTTTGAAAAAGATCCAGGACAGGTAAAAATCTTGTTAGGACCGGAGGCCGCATCGACGGAGACAATTGAAGGACTTCAGACAGTGAGCCGAACTGTTTCTACAAGAGGATTAGCCGACAGAGGCCTGTTAAGAATTGGAGCTATCATTATCCCCCGTTTCTACTGGTACTGGTGGCTCCGCTGGTGTCGTACGTTTACTATTCGAGGACGTGTTGTATGTCCAGACGGTAATCCAGTTCCGGGAGCAAAAGTTTGCGCTTCGGACGTAGACCTTTTTTGGTGGTGGAGCAGCTCGCAACTGGTGGGATGCGATACTACAGATGCAGATGGAACATTCGAGATCAAGTTTCGGTGGTGTTGTGGCTGGTGGCCGTGGTGGTGGTGGAGAATCCGTCAGTGGAGGTACGAACCATTCGTCCGCCAACTGATTCTTCCAGACGTGAAAGACGATATCGCACTGAAGCAATTCCCTCCCGGACCAGAACCCGAGTTTAAAATGTTGGAGAGACTCGTCTCCGAACAACGTGACTTGCCAGAAGAACGGTTCATCGCTACTCCATTCTCACTTGCGTCAACAAGTCCTACGAGGTTAGCTCCCCCTCCCGGCGATAGCCCTGCCTCCATCGACGCAAGGAGAATTGCTGCTCTCGGAGATAAGCTGAAGCTGAAGATTGCCGAGCCAGCCGCCCTCCGCGGACTCCACCTCTGGCCGTGGTATCACTGGCATCCGTGGAATGATTGTACGCCCGACATCAATTTCCGGGTCACGCAGATTTGCGGTGGTGTCGAGAAGACGATTGTGCAAGAGAACATCTTCGACACACGGTGGAACATCCCCACCACTCTGGAAAACGTTACGCTGATTGCGAACGAAGATGCCTGCTGCATACCGGGCAACCCAGATATCCCGCAGGGGAATTGCATGGTAATCTCGCGAGTTTGTAGCGACATCGTGAACACAATCGGTGGGAATCCGGGCGCACCACCAGCACCGCAAGGCTACAAAAATCCAGGGTCCATCTCTACTAATGGTGATCGTCCCTACGGCGGAGTGATCCCTATCTCTGGACTCTTCGGCAACACAGCAAATGTCGACTATTATGAGTTCGAGCGGTACAATCCATCGACTACTTTGTGGGAAGCACTCCCATCGGCAACGGCGGGTGGATTCAGCAGACCATACTGGGAGCCGGCAGGTGGTGGCGGTGGCCAGTGGTCCTCGGCAGCCTTCCCCTTCTCGGTAATTAGTGGACGGAATGTGATCGAGAGCCGAGAGCACTACGAGGCAAACAACGCTCCGGGGACGTGGGGTTCAACTCGCTTCTGGGGTGGGAACTGGGATTTGCTGATGCGCTGGTTAACCGAAGGGAATATCCCCGACGCCACATATCGGCTCCGCGTTGTCGGCTACGATCTCGTTGGCGGAGTGCTAACCAATCGTCGCGTCCTGAAACTCTGCAACACGCAGGATGATAATGAAGTGATCGTTCGCGTAGATAATCGGGTGACAGGTTCCGGAAGTGGACACCCAACGAGTGCAAGCCATCCGGCTGGTGCGGGAACTGTCCACACCGAGACGTTGGAACCAGACACCGACATTCTCTCGGTGAAAATTATCCACGCAGATAACACGCAGACCGATCTGGCAGCTTGCGGCAAGATTAAGATCAACGCAACCGACAAAGTGCGGATTGACTTCTTCGCCCACGATCCAGACGGACACTTGGCCTACTACTCGTTGCAGGCAACCTACGGGGAAAACTTAGTCCGCAACCTGCTAAGCTATGGAACACCTGTTCCGCTGCCAGCCGGGCCAGCACCAGTCCCCCCCGCAGCACAGCCAGGACCGAGCTACGGCGCAGCCCGATTGCAGGGAGCTGTGGCTCCCCACTGGAACGGTGGCGCGCTCCGCTTGGAAATCAACGCACTCGACGCATTCCCGCAGACCTGTTGCTATCAAATTGAACTGCGTGCCTACAAGCGGACAATCGTCAACTGCGACGGCGGCTACCCACACCGGAACTTGAGCGAGTATAGCTTTATGGTTGAGGTGTGAGGGGGAGAGGAAAGATTGATTGTTGATCGTGGATAGTTGTAGGGGGAGGGGATGATATAGAGAGTGCCATTTTCACGCAAGACAATCAAAAAGTGTGGGGACGATATATCACCCGCTTTCTCTTGAATAACTATAGAGAGGGAGCGGGTGATCTCTTTTTATTGATAACCTCTACGTTGCCTCTCCCCTCAACCTCTCCAAGAGTTCCTCAAGGTTTAGCGAACCCCGCTTCTCGTCGCCGATTGAAATCTTCGTCTTTGAGACCATGAATCGGTGTGTTGCTTCGAGCATCGTAGAGACCTTCTCCAGCCGCTCCATATCTGCTTGAGCAGGAGAGGCTGTGAGCTTCACTTCGATTGCCCAGAGAGTTTTCCCAAAGTCGAGAACTAAATCGATCTCGTACCCATCGCTCGTTCTGAAATACCACGGATCACAACGAATTCCTAACGATGTTGTCTCTCCGATAATCTGCTCAATCACATAACCTTCCCAACTTGCTCCCACCCAGGGTTGATTCAATAAATGCTCTTGGTCAGATGTATTCAATAGTGCGTGAAGTAGTCCACTATCTCTCCAGTAGAGCTTTGGACTCGTCGTTAGTCGTTTGCGCAGGTTCACCTGATATGGTTGTAGTCGACGAATGAGGAAGGCTCCAATCAGGTAGTCGAGATAACTGTTGACTGTCTGATATGAAAGCCCAAGGCTTTGTCCTATCTGCGAGTCATTCCAAATTTGTCCGTGCAAAGCTGCAACCATCCTAAGCAACCGATCTGTTGTCTGAGGTCTTGTAGACAATCCCCAATTCGGAAGATCACGTTGCACAAGAAGTTATAGGTAGTCACGCTCCCACTCTGGATACCGCTGTGGTGTAAGAACTCCACCATCTGGATACCCACCATAGAACCAGTGACGATTCTGTAGTGACTCTGTCTGCAGTTCGCTGAAAAGAAGTGGCGTAAGCTCAATAACCGAGAGGCGTCCGGCAAGAGACTCAGGAACCTGAACCATAAGTGCGGGAGAGACTGAGCCGAGGAGGAGGAAACGCCCCATCTGCTTGCGGTTCTCGTCGATTGCTCCACGCAATCGAACAAAGATTTCTGGCCACGACTGTGCCTCGTCGAGAATAACAAGTTCAGATCGTTCGATCAACTGATCCCACTCCAGATCAAGTCGAAGTCGTTCCGTCTCTTGTTCAAGGTCGAAGTATTTTCCCTCGAACGATCTGGCTAACGTTGTCTTCCCACATTGGCGTGGCCCAACCAGGGCGACGGCTGGGTAATCGGACAAACGGTTCCGTAGCTTTCTTTCTATTTGGCGTGCAATCATTTTTGCAGATTAGAAATCAATTTCTAATCTGCAAAACAATGCCAACCTGAGGGAATGGTTCTGCTTGTGTTGATGTCAATACTTACAGCTACAGCAGATAACGATCAACCTCAATTAAGAACTGCAAACAGACGGATGAACAGCATGACCTCTCTACAGCCCGCACTGCGATACTCTACCCTCCTCTTCCTCACATTCTTTCTCGTCTCCTGCACTTCCAGCAAGAGGAATCTACCATCGCCACTCACCACCTACATCGACCCCGACTTCACAGGGGTGAGTTATCACACAGTCGCCGTCTGGTTTAACCATCCAGCCCTCGACTGGCGGAAAAAGTTTGAGGGTGCGATGGCTGCTTATATTGACTCAATTGGTGGTGCTGGCTTACAGAGTGGCTACATCGCTTCGCCAACGCGAACCTGGGATAGTGCTTCGCTCTACCAAGCCTTTGTCGATAAGGGGGTTCAGGCAATTTTAGTGATTGAGATTGACCAGACTGAAGTCCGGCAACGGAGTATCCCTTCCAAAACAGTTACCACACAAAACACAACTACCTCTACTAAGGAGACTCCCAGCAATGGGCAGCAGACGGTAAGTGTCGTAGGAGGGATTGTAAAAGCAGTGGCGGATGCGGTGACAACCACACAGGAAGTAGAGACCGAAACCAAAACGGAGACCACCGGCGGCTACACCTACAGCGAAGATCACCGGCGACTACAAGTTGCGTTGGTCGACCTCGCCAGTGGTAGAAAGATGTGGGTGACAACAATCTGGCAGACGGGAAAGATCGAAGAGGATATCATCGACATCACAATCCGAATTGCCCGGCAGTTGCGGGCAGATAAGATGGTGGGGTGAGAACGTAAAAACTTTTACTCGCTCTCTTCTCCCTCAGCATCTTCCCGGTAGAGCACAATCGAGCCACTCAATAGATCGTGAATTGCTCGCTTCTCTGGATTGGAAAGCATGGTAAAGAAGGAGAGCCAACTGAGAATCCACTTAACGACAGAGCGAATGATCGCAAAAGGAATCATGACGTTGCGGGAGTAATCTGCATACGATTTTACTCTGATGCCAAAAACTCTGTGACCAACTGTCCCCCCAGTTGAGACCAGAATCGGTTCGTAGAGAAGAAAGACGAGAACGAATACAGCACCGCGAACGTAGCCAGGTGCGTTCGGGAATTGACCGAAGATCACTCCCGCCACAACAAGTCCGATGAGGATAATAAATCCATCAAGTACAATAGCTTTGAATCGTTCTCGGAGGGTAGGGTAAGAGATGTCTGATTCCATAGTTTTATCTGGTGAATGTATTACTTGTCTTCAAGTCTTTTGCATATCGTTTGCAGACTGATAGGGGATCAATTTACGCCACCAAGTTAATAGCAAAAAGTCAGAATAACGACTTTCAAAGAATTCTTTACAGCGGAATTTCATTTACTGAAACTATAAAAATCAATAGAGAATATTCTCCTTCCGAAAACTTCGCGCACTCTGCTCAACAACAGGTATATCTGCACTATCCCGAATTGCTCCGGTGTGCCGCACAATCACCTTTTCTCCCGATATCGGCATTGGATAGAAATAGACATATTCAATCAGGAGGCGGGTGATTTCACCACTCGATTTATCAACGGTAATTTTCGCTGTCTGTCGCCCATCAATTTCCAGATACTCTACTTCCGCTTCTCTTCCCTCCCATCCCTCGGCGGCAAGCTCTTTGTTCTTCAGTTGTCTGGATAAGCCAGCATATGCTTGAATGTTCGAGATTCCCTCGAGTCTGAAGAGAGGAATGCAATCTGTGGCGTAGACCGAAGCCGTGTGCGGGTTGAGGAGAGCGAAGAGGTAGAGAGGTTTGACCCCATCTTTCCCTGAGATGTTTTTTGCTATGTCGGCAAGGGAATCAAGGATAGGATCTGCGAACGGCTCCCAATCGGGTGGAAGGTCGGCAACGAGACCGAAGCTCCGATTCATATACTTTCCAGCATCGATTGAGCCTCGCGAAAACCCGGCTTGCCATATCGAATCGGTATCGCAGGCAGAAAAGGTCAGAAATGGCAGAATAATTAACAGGAATGATAAAAGGCGAAGTGATTTCATTACAGGCATAACGTTAGTTTATGGATAGATAAAAAATACGCCCATCCACTTGATTTCCCCCTCCCGATGTCATAGTTTTCCCCGGTCTCTACTCCGGAACCCAAAATCAACCTCTGCCCTACCGGGCAGACCATAGAGGATTCTATGAACCGTTCGCTCTGGCTTACCACAGTTGTTCTCCTCTTGGCAATACTCTTTGTGCCACACAGGCTTCCTGCGCAGGGGACTATCAGCATCTTCAATATCGACACAAAGAACTTTCCACTTGTCGAGGCTGACATTTATGTTCGGGACCTCAACGGCGCTATTCAGCGGAATCTCGATACCAGCCAGTTTAGCGCAACCGAGAATGGGGAGCCGACACCACTCCTCAGCATTACATGTCCCCCACCCGACACAATCGACCGCCTCTCCCTCATCCTCACACTCGATGTCTCCGGTTCGATGGATGAAGATATTGGCTCTGGCCGAACAAAGCTTGACCTTGTAAAGGAGGCTGCAATCGCTCTGATTCGCAAGCTCCCTCTCGACAGAGTTCGATGTGTGATAACCGCATTCCACGGAACAAGTTTTGTGGTTCACCCCTACTCAAACGATACGGCTTCGCTTATTGCTGCTGTGGCAAGTCTCCCCTCAGCACGCAACATGCCGGGAGGCTCTACTGGCACAGACTTCAATGCAGCGATGACAGCAGCTGGAACTGGAGCACTCGATATAGCGAGGGGTGCCCCCCCCGCCCGAGCGGTGATCTTGATTACCGACGGCGAAGGAGTAGCAAACGAGAGTGATATTCTCAGCCGTGCCGCCGCATACAACGTAATGGTTCACACAATTACGATAAGCCTACCAGCAACCGACTTCATGAAGAAGTTGGCTGAAAACACTGGTGGTCTCTGGTTCGACGAAGTCTACAGTGTAGAGGCATTGAAAGAGATGTTCCTCACGATGCTTCAACGCTCTCTTCGACTCTATCCCTGCCACATCACGTGGTTGAGCAAAGTCACCTGTTCGTACGACAAGCTTCTCTCTCTCACCTACCATCCAATCAACGCACAGGGAGCCACCACCTACCTTGCCCCCGATATTTTGAAGCGTCGTCTATCGGTAGTTCCGCAGAGCTTCCAATTCGGTCCGGTTAAGTTAGGGGACACAATTGAGCGTCCGTTCATCCTCTTCGGTCTGCGAGATACAATCAGGGTAGAGGAAGTTCAAGGGATTGCTCCAGAGTTCACGATTGTAGAACTTGAGGAGAACCCAACCCTCTTTCCACTTACTGTTGCGGCTGGAGATACGATCCACCTAACACTCCGGTATATCCCACAGCGAGAGGAAGTAACGCGAGCGAACCTGCAATTCGTCACCAACCGGTGTGATGATCCCTTCCTCTACTGTGTTGGAGGGAAGGATCCCTTTGCCCCAGTCGCCTCTAATCTTAGGCTTACGCACCCGAATGGAGGTGAAACGTTTAAGGTAGGGACTGACACGGTAATTACGTGGGAAGGAATTCCAGCATCACGCCCCGTCCGCCTTGAGTACAGCATCGACACTGGGATTACTTGGCACGTAGCCGCCGAGCTATCAACCTCCTGGAGACAAGATTGGAACGTTCCGAACACTCCGAGCAATACCTGCTTGGCGCGCGTAACAGAAATTGGATCGGGAAGGTTGATTGGAAGATATGAGCACACGAGAAGAGGAGTCAGCGCACGCTTTACGCCAGATGGGAAGCATGTGGTGACGTTAGACCAGAGCGGAATGCTCAGAGTGTGGGATATCCAGACAGGCAAGGTCGTGAGCCAAGCTACTGGCCCCCTTGGTGGACGTTTAGAACTGAGTCCAGACGGGAGAATGGCGGCGACTGGACGAAGTGGAGGGACTGTGAACATCGTACACCTTGCATCACGCTCGGTTATTGGCTCGATTCTCTACGGCGTTGCCGGTGATGCAGCAGAAAAATCTCTTCTCTGCTTCTCGCCAGATGGTTCGCGCCTAATGATGACGCTCCACGAGAACTCACTCAGGAGTCCGGTTACCAACACCTTGATGATCTACAACATCGAAGAGAAGAGAATCGAGCGACAAATATTCGACAGACGGCAATTCTACCGCCACGGCAACTTTAGTCCCGATGGGAAGCTTTTCGCCATTGGTGGAGAACGAGGAATCATTCAAGTCTGGAACAACACAATCGACACGCTCCTCTACGAAACTGTCGACACCAACGGTATAGTACGGCAACTACAGTTCAGCTACGACTCGAAGAACCTTTACACGTACGCAACCAAAGATTCTACCGGCTTCTTCCTAACCGAGTGGAGTGCAGAGGATGGAAAGCCAATCCGCACCCTCTCTCTCCCCACACCACTCTACGACTTCGATGCAGGCATCGTTGACTTTGCAATGACAGATAGCCTGCCAGTACTCCGCTCCCCCGAGGATGCAACTCTCTTGGGAGAATTTTCAGGTCACGTTGGGAAAGCATCCTTCTCCCGGTTCAGTCTCGACGGCTCGATGTTGGTGACCGGAGGAGATGACAACTACGTTCTGGTCTGGAGCGTAGAGCGGGGAAAACAGCCGAGCGATCTCTCCGACTCTCTCTGGGCAATTATTGCACCATTCTTGGAACCAGTTGACGTGGACTTCGACTCGGTGGCAATCAACTACAGCAAAGACTCTACCCTCACTGCCTACATCAGAAATACCGGAAGGGCAGATGCGACGGTTAACCAAATACGGATTGGTGGAAAGAATGGTCGGGAGTTCAAAGTAATTGCCGGCGACGCACCATTTACTCTCGACGCAGGAGAAGCCCGAGCAGTTAGGTTCCGTTTTTCACCGGGAGATACTGGAGTGCGAACCGCCGAGGCAACCATCGTCGCCACAAGTGGTACGCTGAAGGCGGCCTTGCAAGGTGTTGGCGTTTATCCCGACATCGTTGGTGATACTGTCAACTTCGGTCAGAGAGGACTCAACATCTCGCACGATAGCGCAGGCTATGCAGTTCACACCGGAACCAGTCGTCTCCGCGTCGACTCGATTCGTTTAGCTGGGCCGAACCCGGAGCAGTTCGGTGTTGCCTCCTTCACAACTCCCTTCGACCTACGTCCCCGTGACCGACTGAAAGTTCCGGTCAGCTTCTTCCCTACGTTGCGTGGAAATTGGTGGGGACATGTCGAGATATACCACACCGGCTTTGGCTCTCCGGCCAGAGTGGTTCTGATTGGGGAGGGGATCAAAGTGAACGCACCACTCCT
>JBFWSB010000080.1:0-13837 GCA_050248595.1 Kapaibacterium sp. (SeqCode) | reverse complement strand
TCTGCTACAGGAAATCTTCTCGTCAGGCAATTATCCTCAAGAGCAAAATGTGAAGACTCCAATAGGAGAGCAACCTGTCCACCTATTCCATTACGAAGATCTTTCTACACTGAACCTCATCTTCTGTCGGCAAGATTATTATGTCCCAGAACCTCTTAAGGTGGTGGTTGATATTGGTGCAAATGTTGGGATTAGTTCTCTTTTTTGGCTAACGCGCAACGCAGAATGTCACGTTGTTGCCTACGAGCCTGTGCCACTCAATGTAGAACGTCTGAAGGTAAATCTTAGCCAGTTTCAAGAGCGATACACCATACAGGATGTGGCGGTTTCAACAGTGCGAGGGAGTGTGAAGTTTGGGGTTGAAGAGACTGGCAAGCTTGGGGGAATTGGGTTGCAAACCGAAAGGATCATCGAAGTAGAATCTGTTCACATTATGGATGTACTCGACTCAGTCCTGACAGAAAAGGGAATCATTGACTGCCTGAAGATTGATACTGAAGGATCTGAAGAAGAGCTTGTGAAAGCAATCCATCCTGATTCTTGGAAGTATATTCGCTGCCTGAACGTTGAGGATTATTTACGGACAACACCAGCACTTGTCCCAGATTTCTTTTCGTGGAATAAGCGGGGAAGTGCAATGCGATTCACCAATAATTTATTGGCGTGAACTATCGATGAACCCACGTGACTTTCAACTCAAGAATGACGAAACACTCCACATCCGCCAAGCTGAGCCGGAAGATGCCGCCTCAGTGATTAACTACATTGAGGTGATCAGCGGAGAGAGTGACTTCCTAAGTACGGGACCAGGCGAGTTCGAGGTTACGGTTGATGAGGAGGCAAACGTCCTTCGCAGGTTTCGTGATACAGAGAATAAACTTTTTATTCTGGGAGAAGTAAAGGGACAAATCGTCGCCTCTCTCAACTTCTCTTCCCGAAATCGTCCTCGGCTTCAACACACTGGAAGTTTTGGGATGTCTGTCCGAAAAGATTATTGGGGACTCGGGATTGGCGGACTGATGTTGGATACTCTTATCAGCTGGGCAAAGGAGACGAGCATTACGAAGATCAACCTCCACGTTCGCCCCGATAACGACCGCGCACTCCAACTCTACCTAAGTCGAGGCTTTGTTCTGGAGGGGCGACTCTCTCGAACGGTCTGTATTCACGGAGTCTACTACGACTCGCTAATGATGGGATTGAAGATCGATTAAGGTTAGGAATCGAAGTCAGGAAGAAGCTTTTCTCTCTGCTTCACCTTCCCTTCTTGTCCTTCCTCACTTTTTTTCGTATGATTGCAAGGTCTTCGATTCGGGATTGCGAATAGCTGGAGACACCGTACGAACCATGAAAAGATATTCCTTCATATCGTTGAATCGACTTACGGGCCTACTTCTACAGAAGCAGAGGCTTCCCGCGTTGCGTCCGTAATGTCCGGTCTATCGATAAGCAGGGCAGAGATATTAAAGAATCGTACGTGGAGCCTCGGGGGTATAACCCGGGGTTTTTTCGTTTAGAAGAATGCAGATAAATACTTGAACTCATAACTGACATCTCAATTCTCACAACTGGTTTATGGCATATCCATTCTCAGAGATCGAACCGAAGTGGCGACGCTTCTGGTTAGAGAACAAAACGTTTGCGACCGACACGTCGCGCACCGACAAACCGAAGTACTACGTTCTCTCGATGTACCCTTATCCATCTGGACAAGGACTCCACATCGGACAC
This sequence comes from Kapaibacterium sp. (SeqCode), assembly GCA_050248595.1. Classification (GTDB taxonomy): domain Bacteria; phylum Bacteroidota; class Ignavibacteria; order OLB7; family OLB7; genus JAGWAZ01. Next base: position 12,106 of record JBFWSB010000080.1, on the reverse strand, counting down.
CCGGAAAGCTATACGGCGGTTGATATTCTCGCCCGCTACAAGCGGCACAGAGGATTCGAGGTGTTGAATCCGATGGGGTGGGATGCCTTCGGCTTGCCGGCAGAACAGTATGCGATGAAAAACAATGTTCACCCGAGTGTCACTACAAAGGCGAACATCGACAACTTTCGCAGACAGCTTCAGGCGATTGGGTTCAGTATCGATTGGGATCGTGAGGTGGATACAACCGATCCGGGCTACTACAAGTGGACGCAGTGGATATTTCTGCAGATCTACAACGCTTGGTTCGATTCGCGGCTTGCCAAAGGTCGCCACATCAACGAACTGATTGCCGAGCTGGAGGAGAAGGGGAGCGCTGAGTTGCCGAAGCCCGATCACTACAGCGGTCCGGAGTGGGAGTTCGATGCCGAGGGGTGGAAAAATCTTTCCCCAATAGAAAAACAGAACTTCTTAGCAAACTTCCGTCTGGTCTACGAAGATGAGATTCCGGTGAACTGGTGTGGGGAGTTGGGGACAGTTTTAGCGAACGAGGAGGTAGATGAGTGGGTGGAGAAAGGCTTCACTGTTGAGCGTCGCCCAACCCGGCAGTGGATGATGCGAATTACTGCCTATGCCGACCGTTTGCAGACTGGACATGCGAACATCGATTGGCCAGCCTCGACTACGGATATGCAGGCGAATTGGATCGGCAAGTCGTACGGTGCAGAGATTACGTTCCAAACAGAGTCGGGAGAGGAACTCCGAATCTTCACAACCAGACCCGATACAATCTTCGGTGCAACGTTTATGACGATTGCGCCAGAGCATCGGTTGGCGGCAGCTCTGACCACTGATGAACAGCGTGAAGTGGTTGAAGCATATCGGAAAGAAGCTTCGTTGAAGAGTGAGTTGGACAGACAGACTGGCGACGAAAAGACCGGCGTCTTCACCGGAAGCTACGCTATCAATCCGGCAAACGGAGAACGAATTCCAATCTGGATTGCCGACTACGTTCTGGCATCATATGGAACCGGGGCAATCATGGCAGTGCCGGGACAAGATGAGCGGGATTGGGAGTTCGCCGAGAAGTTCAATCTTCCAATTGTGCGAACTGTAGAGCCGCCGGATGGTTTCGACGAAGGGAAGCCATATATCGGTGATGGCCCCGCTATCAACAGCGACTTCCTGAACGGCTTGAACATTGCCGAGGCAAAAGAGAAGATGATTGCCTGGGTGGAAGAGAAGGGGATCGGAAAGGCGAAGGTGAACTACAAGTTGCGCGATTGGCTCTTCAGTCGCCAACGATATTGGGGTGAGCCGATTCCGTTGGTACGATATGGTGGGGGGATTATCGAGCCAGTTGATGAGAGTGAACTGCCGTTGAAGTTGCCTGAGTTGAAGGAGTTCAAGCCGTCCGGCTCTACTGAATCTCCTTTAGCGTTGGCTGGAGATTGGTTGAACGTAGAGCATTCTACGTTCGGTGCTGGACGCCGTGAGACCAACACGATGCCGCAGTGGGCTGGCTCATGTTGGTACTACATTCGCTACTTAGATCCAGAGAATAGTGAGCAGATGATTGCTCCAGAGATTGAGGAGCGATGGCTCCCTGTGGACTTCTACATCGGTGGTTCAGAACATACCGTCACCCACCTGCTCTACAGTCGTTTCTGGCATCAGGTGCTGCACGACTTAGGTCACCTGAAGAGCGAAGAGCCGTTTACCCGATTGCTGCACCAAGGAATGATCTTAGGAGAGAACTCGCAGAAGATGTCGAAGTCGCGGGGGAATGTGATTAACCCAGACGACGTGATTGCAGAGTCGGGCGCAGATGCGCTCCGCACTTTCGAAATGTTTATGGGGCCGCTGGAAATGGACAAGCCCTGGTCGTCGAATGGTATCGAGGGAATCCGTCGCTTCCTGAACCGTGCGTGGGGAATGATTGTGGGGGATGAGAGGCGTGAGACGGTTGTTGAAGATCGCCCGATGACACCGGACGAAGAACGCATCCTGCACGGGACAATCCGAAAGGTGACCGAAGATATTGAGGGCATCCGTTTCAACACGGCAATCTCTACGCTGATGGTCTTCGTCAACGAATTCCTGAACCTTGAGACGAAACCGAGGGTTGCAATGGAATCGTTTGCAGTGCTGATCTCTCCGTTCGCTCCACACTTTGCCGAAGAAGTTTGGCAAAGGCTCGGGCACGAGGAGACAATTGCGAACGCTACGTGGCCGGAGTATGACCCGGAGAAGATCAAGGTAGATGAGGTAGAGATTGTGTTGCAAGTAAACAGCAAGATCAAAGATCGCATCACTGTCCCCGCCGGAGCTTCGGCAGAAGAACTGGAGAAGATTGCGCTTGAGAACGAATTGGTGAAGGGGTTGATTGAAGGGAAGACAGTTCGCAAAATTGTGGCGGTGCCAGATAAATTGGTGAACGTGATTGCGGGGTAAAAATACATCAGGTAATGGTCGAAGAGAAGTGATCCTCTGGAGAGAATCTGGAGGATCACTTCTCTTTATGACTACGACGCTCGGTTCTATCGTGAACAGAAACTTGCCCACAAACGGCTGCCGAGAGAATTGTTACAGCCCTTGCTTTCGTTTCTATGCCGTTGTACCTTTAGGCGTGTGTTTGGCCAAACAACTCCGGCGGCAACCGAAAAGCCGATAACAGAGTAGGTACTACAACTTAACCTTCAACCTCCATGAAACCTTTCAAGTTTCTTCTCGCTTTTGTGGGCGTATGTTGCATTACAAGCGCAGCTTCAGCCCAATGTCCTTGGACGCTCTGTAGTGAGATCGACTGCTTCATTCAGTTTGAACTCTTCGTTGAGTGTCCTCCCAATCCTCCGGTATCAGTCAGTCCAATTTTGACGACTCCTCCCGGATGTTGGGGTGTTCCCGGGGTTACTCCCTTCAGTTCAACTTCGTGTGGACCGCTGTTACCTCCGTGCGACTACGTCGTGCAGTTGAACGGCACATTCTATGCAGATGGAGATCTGATCTGCTGCGACCCTCTGGCACGACCAGAGGATTGCATTTCCTGCATGTGTGCGTATGTTCGGATCGATCCGACAACGAACACTGTTTGCCTTGAGGCTGCAAAGTCTGGGACAACGGGGAGTGGTGTAATCTGGAATTGCCCGTGATGAGAACAGCAGAACTTCAGAGGTGAAAGTCCTCACAAAAAAACGTCCGGAAGCAGATGCTCCCGGACGTTTTTTCTACTCATAGAAATGCTTCTTAAGCACCTTCTGTTTTCCCCTGTGCTCCACTATCTGAATGTGCCCCCTCGGCGGGAGCCTCACCACCCGGAGTTGCTCCCGGAGGTGGTCCAGCAAGCTGTGCCTCGGGTACTGCGTTCGAAATTGGTGGTAAGGACTTCAGGTAAGCAAAGATTGCCTTCAAGTCACCATCGGAAAGCTTACTATATCCTTGCCACGGCATCGGTGGCATTAGTGGACGAGCACCTCCGGTTTTCAGTCCTTGCTTGATTGCCTTCAAGAACTGCTCTTCAGTCCAGCTTCCGATTCCTGTCTCGTCCGGCGTCAAGTTCGATGCGTAGGTAGTTCCCCACGGACCGACATAGGCGGAGAAGTGCATGTTGGCCAAAATCCACTTGTCAGGCCCCATGCCGATAAGATTCGGGTCGTGGGCTGGAAGTGGTTCCCCTGCTGGATGTCCTGACATCAGGCGGGCTGGGTCAGGCTCTGGACCTTGTGGCCCCATAATCTTTGGTGTGTGACAGTCGTTACAGCCAAGTACCGTCACCAAGTACTCGCCTCTCTTTACCATGTCCCCTTCTGGACCTCCCAAACCGTTTTGTTCGGTCACTCCATTTGTTTCTCCGTTACTTTTCCCAGTCTCTCCTGCGTCGTCGGAACAGCCGACGATAGCGATAAAGAGAAACAAGGGAAGGATGATTGCGATTGCAACCTCTTGCATCCGTTTCCTCATGATACTCTGTCTCCTGAATTGTGGTGGTATCGTTGTCAGCACTGAACCAACAGTGCTATTAGATGCTCGTAGAACAACTTCCGGGGGGCATGGCGTGGTAACATTGGTGGGAGTAAAGCACATACAAAAGTATTGAAATAATAGTAGCAATGTCAAGTGAAGCGTTCGATAGGCCTATCTATTCCTTTCTCTTGGTCTCCTGTTTAACGTCCCTGCTCACTTGGCCCTTGTGAGGTTCGAGTTACTCTGCCCGCGGTTCCGTCGACAGTTACTATTTCACCATCCTGTAAAAGCTCAGTTCCATTTACTGTTGCGAGGACAGCCGGAATTCCATACTCCCGCGATATGATCGCTGGATGCGAGAGAAGTCCTCCCACATTGGTAACAAGTGCGCCAATAGTTGAGAAGAGGGGAGACCATCCGGGAGTAGTAATCGAGCAGACCAGAACATCTCCCGGCTGAATCTTGTTGAAGTCCGAGGTGCTCTTGACAATGCGAGCCGGACCTGTATAACTTCCGGCTGACCCACCATTGCCGGTCAGGACATTTCCCTGCTGTGCAGTTCCCGAGGCAGTCAGTTCGTTCTTGATAAACCAGAGAAGACCACGCATCAGTCTCTGCATATCTTTCGGGAGAAAAGAGAGATCATCTGGCGGATCTCCAGGGGCGGGGCCAAAGATCGGAGCGTGGTTGTGGGTCTCTGCCCAGAGCCGTTCCCCCTTACGACGACGTACGAGCTGTTCCACACTACGTTCTTTGCTGAACCAATCGAATACTTCGTTCTCCTGCAGGAAGAAAATGTCTTCCGGCTGGTCGAGTTGGTTTTGTTCTACCATCCTTTTACCAACTTCCAGAGCGGTCAGCCGGATTGCAGCAAAGAACGACAGAGAGACCAATTCGTTCTCGTCGCGTGCTCCATAGGCATCTTTGAGATGGGAGAGAAGTTGCCCAAAACGTTCAAGCTGTGCCGGTCTGTTTTTCAGGAGTTCTCTCCCTTCATCCAAGATTCTCTCCCGCTTTTCCCTGAGCTGTTTCTCAAGGCTGTCTGGATTATACTCCTGTGCGATCTGCCCGGCAATCCACCCGAGAACCAGTCCCGGCTGTTCTTTGTAGGTCGGCTGCTCAAACTCGTAGCCGGGAACCTGCAGTCCCCATCGATTCAGATATCGTTCGACTGCGGTAGCAAATTCCGAGTCGATTTCCCGGAGATGTTCCATGCTTCTGCGGGATGGATCGGCCAGAAGTTCTGCAACGGCAGTTCGCTTTATCCCTTCAGCGGCAAGCTCAGCGAGGGCGCGTCCTGGCTCTGCGGAGGGGGTGGAAAGTCCACCGAAGAGAGATGTTGTTTTCGGAGGTTCCCAACCAAGTTCTTCCTGACAGAAGAAGAGGAAGTCGGTAACTGCAAGCATGTGAGGGATCGCCAACCGGAAGTGAATGGTCTCCATTTCCGAAGCAAGGCGGATCAGCCGCTGCAACTCGGCCAGCAGTGTTTGTTTGTCGAGCTTCCCGAGATCAAGTCTTCTGAACGTATCAAGTTCGGAGGAATAGGTGTTGTACCACTCATCCTTCCACTTCATAACCATCCTCTTTGCCAGGTTGCTTTCTGCGGCTCTCTGGGCTGCCGCTGCTTTCTTGCGAAGTGGTGGCATCAGTTTGAAGAGTAGCTTCATTAGGAAGGGGGGAGGAGGATTTCCCTCTTTTCCCATCGGAGGAATTACGCGAACGTAGGTGCGTCCTCCGATCACTCTCCCTTCGATGCCGTCGATCAACGTGCCAAACTCTCCGAAGGCAGTGCGCGTTGCGTTGTTGTACATCGGGAAATAGGTGGAGGCGAAGAGGGGACTGGGTGGGTGTGGAAAGTAGATGGTGTCCAGCTCCCAACTCCCTTCGCTCGGTGGGTCGATTTCGATTGGAACCGGTTCAACGTCGGGGAGTGTCGTGATGGGGCGAGACTGGAGGATGTAGACAGCATTTCCTTCCACTCCCCACTCAATATCTTGTGGTCTACCGAATTCCTTTTCGATCATAGTTCCATACTCAGCCAGTTTGTTGAGGGCTGACTTCGAGAGATATGAAGGGATGCCGGAGTGCGTTGTAATCTCTCCTTTCTGAATCTTCAGTTCGTCAGGGGTCACTTCACCTGAGACAAGCCGGTCTCCTAACCCTTCAACCATGTTGAGTACCAGGCTCTTTCGATCTCCACTGACTGGGTCGGCTGTGAAGAGAACACCGGCTGCGTCGGCCTGCACCATCTTCTGCACAACCACTGCCATCTCTTGTTCACCCCTACCCTTCTGCCTCTCGCTGTAGGACTGTGCCTCAGCCGAGACAACTGAAGCCCAGCACTCTTTGACGGCTTCCACGACTTCTTCGTGAGAAGTGCAGTTTAGTACTGTTGTATACTGTCCAGCAAACGATGCGTTTACTCCATCTTCTGCTACAGCTGATGAGCGGACGGCAACCGGGAACGATCCAAGTTCCTGCAATCCCTCTTCAATTGCAGTGCTAATGTCATCTGGCATCTTGCCCTGCCGGATTGCTTCAACTCCGGAAGCGAGAGTAATCACATTCTGCGCGAGAAAGGTTCGTAATCCCTTTGTGGTAACGATAAAGGCATCTGGAACCGGCATCCCGAAGTGGCGTAACCGGATCAGACTCATGCCCTTTCCTCCTACTTGGTCGAGCATAGCTTTCTGGTTATCCAGACTGACTGTGTACCTGTTCGGGGTTGCTCCACCTTCCAGAGCGTGGACTTCCTCAACAATACTCCCGCTGGCGTTGATTGCTTTGCTCATAGAATATTCCTCTGTTACGTAGTAAATGAGATAGTCTTTTCATTTGTGGTAGTGGATCTCTTCCCGGCTAACTCTTCGCTGCTTTCTCGACCGCACGGTTTCTGCGGACAAGATCTTTGTGGATCATCTTCACAGCTTCTCGTACAGTTCGACCCGCTTCTTCTCCAGATAGGCCAAACTGTGTCTTGAAGATCATCCAGGATAGAGAAGAGGCGAGAAAGCGAATCAAAGCTGCGGCTTCCTTCTGTTCTTGGGGGGAGAGAGCCGGGGCAAGGTCGCGAACAATTTCCAGTGTTGCGTTATCTCTGGCTCGTGTCTGCTTCGGTCGAAAGTTGGTAGTGATCGACACTTGAAGGAAGGCCGTCATCATCTCTTCGTGATCTTCCAGAAGCTGAAAGGCCTCGGTAATCCCTCCCTCGAAATCACTAATTGTTCGAGGGAGTTGCAGACTGTTGGCAAGGGCTGAGAGATCTTCGATCTTTTCTCCCAACCCTTCTAACAGAGCTTCACGGTTTGGAAAGTGACGGTAGACAGTTCTGTGCGAGACCCCTGCCCGGTCAGCAACGCTCTGTACCGAGAAGCCGTGAACCCCCTCCGCGATCAGAATTTGGCTCAGGGCTTCGATGATTGCATCTCGGGTCAAATCTTTCTGCCGATCTCTCAGCGATCTCTTGTTCCCATTCTCTGCCACACTCTTTTTTGCCTTCGTTGTCATCTGAAAATGTCGATAAGTGTCATTGAATTTGTATTCATGTCATAAGATATGACATGAATGCGGCACAAAGCAAGACCTCTGCAAAATATTCTTGATCGTAGCTTAAACAGGTGGAGAGAGAACTACTGAGTACAAAGTGTCTACTTGTCTGCCAGCAAGATGGCCTCGTGCTTGATCGCAAGTTGTCCGCAGGCAGCGTCGATGTCGACGCCTGAGCTGGAGCGAACCATCACCTGCACCCCTTCTCTCTGAAGCATTCCGATGAAGTAGTTGAAGCGTTCAGGAGATGCGGGGTGAAGCTCGGCAGAGATGCCGGTTGGTTCGGTGAAGTCAATTGGGTGGAAGGGGATCACGTTCACCTTGCTCGGAACACGGCGGGTGATTCGGGCTAAGCGGCGGACATCTTCGGGCGAATCGTTTAGTCCGTTGAAGAGGATGTACTCGTAGGTGACAGGTCGTCTTGTCTTTCGGTAGTAGTATTCTACGGCATCCATCAGTTCGGTGAGGTCGAACTTTCGATTGATTGGCATCAACCGATCGCGGTCGCCGTTGGTGGTGACGTGGAGTGAGATTGCCAGCTTCACGCGTTCTCCATCGTCGGCCATTCGCTTGATTGAGGGAACAATGCCGGAAGTAGAGATCGTGATGCGAGATGCCGGAACCAGATCGTTTGCCGGATCGGTAAATATTCTAACCGAGCTGAAAACCTCATCATAGTTCAACATCGGCTCACCCATTCCCATGTAGACGAGGTTGGTGATTCTCTCACCCACAAGCTCTTCCACCCGAAGGTGTTGCTCAACGATCTCACCAGCCACCAGATTTCGCTTCAACTTCATTGTGGCGGTGGCGCAGAACTTGCAGTCGAGCGGACAGCCCACCTGCGAGGAGATGCAGAGTGTGCGTCGCTTCGGTTCGTCTTGGTCATCCCGCGCTTCACTCGGAATCAAGACGCTCTCTACATTGTAGCCGTCGAGTGTCTTGAAAAGAAACTTGAGCGTCCCGTCGGTAGATTCTTGGTGATCCAGAAGTGTGAGTGAGCGGGGGAGCGCATTCTCTTCAAGCTGTTGCCGGAGTGGTTGTGAGAGAGAGGTCATCTCCGCAAACGATGCAGCCCGCTTCTTGTAGAGCCACTCGTACACCTGTCGTCCCCGATAGGCTGGCTCACCAATTGACGTGACAAACGCCTCAAGCTCTTCTCGACTCATTCCGAGGAGTGATCTCCTCCCGCTACTATCCGATATTTCTTTCCTCTCTTTCTTCATGTGGCGAAGTTACGCGATTGCCTGCAAATCGACCGAAGCAGTTCGTATTTTGGCTCTATTATGATCGTTCGACCTTTCAAGCAGCAAGATCAAGTAGGAGCGCGCAACTGTATCCTTGAGGGCTTAGGAGAGCACTTCGGTTTTATCGACGAGTCACGGAATCCCGATCTCGACGATATTGGCCATACCTACTCACCTCCAGAATCTTTTTTTGTGGTTGCTGAAAGTGAAGGGGGAGTTATTGTGGGGACTGGATGTCTCGTACCGGAGAGTCGGGAGGAGGGGCGTGTTGTTCGGATGTCCGTTGCGCTGTCACATCGCAGAAAAGGTGTGGCCAGCCAGATACTCAACCAGATTATTGCCGAGGGAGTGGCGCGGGGTATGAAAAGTCTGGTGATAGCAACAGAGCCAGATTGGGAAGATGCCGTCGGATTCTACCGGGCATCAGGGTTTATTCCATACGGATCGGATGATGTAGATATTTGGATGCGATTGACATTGTGGTAAGAGATGAAATCAGTCGAAGGCATCCAGAAGAAAAAGCATTTACAACAACACAAATGACCTATGCAGACTGAACAGAAGAGGGTTAACATTGCCGAGAAATTCTCTCTCTTTACCGATCACTGGCATCCCCGTATCGTCGGTGAGCTAAATGGACAGCAGGTGAAGTTGGCGAAACTGAAGGGGGAGTTTGTCTGGCATCACCACGAGGAAGAGGATGAACTCTTTCTGGTAGTGAGAGGAAAACTCTTGATGAAGTTTCGTGATTGTGATGAGGTAATCAACGAGGGAGAATTTATCATCGTTCCGCGTGGAGTGGAGCACTGTCCTGTTGCGGAAGAAGAGGTGCATATCCTTCTCTTCGAGCCAGCCTCAACGGTAAATACTGGGGTAGTCGGGGGAGATAGAACTGTTGAGAAGCTGGAGTGGGTCTGATGTCTGATTAACATCCTCTGGATCAGATAAAGTCGGCAAGGCGTATTGTCGCCATCTTCTTTGTGATAAATGCGAGCGTAGCATTCTGCTCCATATTGAGAATTGGATGCTTATATCCGATACTCTCATGTAAAATCTCGCAGATCTCTCTCACCCAAAATGTCATGCTCATTTGAACAATGTTGCCATTAATTTGTTTTGCCAGTTCAGTAATTCGACTTCCTTCGCCAATCCGATCAACGATAATAATCGTTGACATGAAGTGAAGTTGTCTTCCATGATCCATTTCCCGTTCAAAGCGTGAAACCTTATCAAGTGATACCTCGGTATTCCCCGGGCCGATAAAGCCAACATCAAATCTGACTCCAGTTCCTGGCTTAAGCAAAACTGTTGCGTCACTTTCACGCTTTGAGCCTCGTTGAGAGAGCCAGAAAACCTTTTCTGATGTATTTGATTCCTGCGGATCAATCTGTCGGAACCCAAGTATTGTAAGCAAAGAACCGAGGATCAGCTTCTCAAAGAACTTTCCATACATAGACTTCTCAGATCCTCTGACAGCCAATGTCTGTGTACCGAGAGCAAGAAACAATTGAAGCAGTTCTGGCCATTGGAGCACGAACTGACGTTGATCCAACACAATCGTGGCAGAAATATCTCCAAACTCCTGTTGTGATTGTACACTTGCATTCTTGATCGCTTGATCGAGATCATTCAGATACGTTTCCAGGTGGGCTTGATCGCTGCGCAGTACATTCTGAATACTTTTTCCAGTGAGACCGATCAACCATTGAAGGAAAACTTTTTGCTCGGGAGCAAGGGATGATTGGAGTAACTCCTCCGCAACGGTATTCACTTTGCTAAGGGCAAAGCCCGGAACATTCTCAACTGAGTTAAGATAGGTTATCAGAAGTGAAGCATTCGAGAGGAATAATCTCCGTTGTGTCAGCCCTTCAGTTAAGGCGCGGACATTGCCACCACACAAAATGGAAGTCACAACATCTCGAATAATTTTTTCTCCTACTCTTTCAATGAGATCTTTTCCGCTGTAGCTGGCCAACTGCAATCCGATTGAGGGAATTTGATCTGAAATCAAAGGAGTTGTTTTCTTGTGTCTCTTTGACATTTTAGAATTTCAGATAAAGAGTAGTTTCACTGTTGGGCTCAGTGTTTATCCAGTTTACTTCTTCAGATTGAGCATGAAGCCACTCATGAACCTCGCTCTTGATGATTTGGATATACTCTGCATCTTTTTCGAACAGAACAAATCGGCGTCCAAGTTTTGTTGCAGCCTTACCTACTGTTCCGACACCAGCAAATGGGTCAAGAACAACATCCTTCTTGAACGAATAGTACTGAATTACTTTTTCTGCTAATTCCAGGGGAAATACTGCTGGATGTTTGGGATGATTTGCAGGATGAATTTTCCACAGGTTGGTTGTCTCATATCCATCGGGAATTTTGGAATCTTTCACAGCCTTTTGATCGGGATGCTTGCGAATGTGCCAGTCGATCAGTTTGTCGGTTTTCTTCCGATATACAAGGATATATTCCGTGACCGGAACCGCTTTGTATTGCAAGGGGTTTCGGTCGGCAGCAAATCTTCTCCCTCTGCCGGTTGCCCACCCGGCTCCTTCCGGTTTCACCCAATGGATGTCGTCAATGAATTCAAAACCTTCTTCAATAAAAAGGCGATGAATGTCGAACGGGACAGCTATTCTCTTCGAAGACTCATTCCGGTTGGTTCGACGAACCAAGACAGGAGAGATATTGATAACAAAAAAACGCCCTTCATTTAATATGCGATGGCATTGATGAATGATTTTTTGAAGCTTTAGAAGATATTCTTCATACGTTAGATATTCTGAGTATTCCGGTCGAGCATTATAGTAAGGAGGAGAAGTAAAGATCAAATCAATTGATTCATTCGGTGTTTCAGAGAGCAGTTCTTCACTATCACCAAAGCCGACAGTGTTACGCAGATTCGAGAGTTTTGGAATTGACAGACCTGTTTGAGAAGAATGTCCGTTACGTGGACTCTTTCTTGTTGATTGGCTTCGTCCAAGTAATCGTGATTCTAATATCTCTCGTTCAGTTGTCTTCTTAGTATTAATAAGAGTTGTGATTGCATCTATAGCAATCTCTCCAATGCGATCTTTCTCTTTGTTCAGCAACGGAACACGCCAAAGATGGTAACGATCATCAACTTCTGGTAATCCAAACAAAAGGACATTATCTAACTCGATACTCTCCAAATAGTTTTTGGCTACCTGTTTCGCCTGCGAAACTTCAGTAATCCTATAGATGTTCTTTTTTTTCACAATCTCTGTTTAAGGCTTTTAGGAATCGAACATACTTCAAGACTCAACCGCTTGTATCCCAAATCTCAGGTACAGTATGAAGATACAATATCGAGATGATATCATGTAGATGTTGACAATAGATTGTGTTGATGC
>JBFWSB010000079.1:0-13883 GCA_050248595.1 Kapaibacterium sp. (SeqCode) | reverse complement strand
CTGCTAAACGTGAATTGAGAGCATATCTCGGATCAAAATTCTTTTCTCTCAAGGTGATCCGTTTTCCTCCTCTCTGTGGCGTATTGAGAATGTATGGTTCATACGTGCGAACCCTGCAATCTCTAAACAATCAACGCAGACAAGTATCATGAACAGAATTATCGTACTCGGATCAATTTGCCTCCTCACTCTCCTAATAAGCTGTGGCTCGAACAACGAAGTATCTCCCCCTGAAGCTGACTATGTCGTCGGCAAAAACCGATTTACCACTGAAGTAGATGGGGACACCAGAGAGTACTACGTGCACGTTCCCGAGAGCTACGACCCAAGCCAGCCAATTCCCGTTGTCTTCATGCTCCACGGAACAAGTGGAGATGGAGAGAAATTCTACAACATCTCGGGCTGGAAGGAGCTGGGCGAGAAAGAAAATATCCTGACGGTCTTCCCATCCTCTTGGCACTACTGCATCATCGATGACGGGCAGGTAAAGAACACCACGAAGTGGCACAGCTTTCCGGGTGCGTTCGACTACTGCGCCGGAGAAGTCCCGAGAGATGATGTGAAGTTCTTGCGACAGATTATCTCAGAGCTTGACGAGAGGTTTACTATCGACTCAAAGCGTATGTACTTAGCTGGGTTTTCCAACGGTGGACAGATGGCCTTTCGGTGTGGAGTGGAGATGAGTGATGTCTTCGCCGCAATTGTAGAGGCAAGTGGATCGACCGCAACCGACACCACCGCAACTCCGCAACGCAAGCTCCCGGTCACCTTCATGGTCGGCAACTCCGACGATGCGTGGATTGGAGACGGCACAACGACTATTCCGCTCAGTAAGTTCGAGACGGGACTTGAGAACCTTGCAGCTTTCCGAAGGATCGTCCACGCCCACACCAGCACATTCGACTTCGACACAACCTACACGATGACAGGCGACACCAACACTGCACTGATCGCCACATATGAAGGGAACCCGAAAGGGGAGAATCGAAACTTCAACGTTGTTCTCATCAACGACCTTGACCACCAATATCCAAACGGTAAAAATCATTGGATGAACGGAGCCGAGAAAAACTGGGAGTGGTTCAAGCAGTTTTCGTTGCCGTAGGCAGCCTTTGATAATCTTCCCCTCTGCGTCCTCTGCTTCTCTGCGGTTATCTTTTCTTCTGAGAAAGAAAGAAACCGCAGAGTCGCGGAGAGCGCAGAGGGAGAACCCTCACTTTTTCACTTGCTCCACATTCTGTCTCGCGGTCCGCTGTAGACTGACTCTGGTCGAATAATTGTGCCCAACTCTCTCTGCTCGAAACAGTGGGCAATCCACCCAACCATTCTGCTGACAGCAAACGTTGGGGTGAAGAGATCGGTTGGGAGTCCTGCGCCATGCAACAACAAGGCTGTGTAGAACTCCACGTTCGTCTGCAAGTTGCGTCCCGGTTTGTACTCCTCTAACAGAGCGAGGGCAATCTTCTCAACTCCAGTTGCAAGTTCGTAGAGGGTGGCATCTCCCTCTTCTGCAAACAATCGCTTCGCCGCCTCGGCCAGAACGTCGGCACGAGGATCGCGGACTTTGTAGACGCGGTGACCGAATCCCATCAAGCGTTCACCACGCTCAATCTTTGCCCGGAGATACTCTTCTGCTCGACCAATCTCTCCGATTTCAAACACCATGTCGAGTGCCGGGCCGGGGGCACCTCCGTGGAGTGGCCCCTTCAACGCGCCGACTGCTCCGGTAATGGCGGAAACCAAATCCGATCCTGTGGAAGTAATCACACGCGCAGTAAAAGTGGATGCGTTCAAGCCGTGGTCGACAACTGTGTTCAGGTAGGTCTCCAGTGCACGCACTTCTTCTCTCCCCGGAACTTCGCCACGCATCATGTAGAGATAGTTCGCCACGTGCCCGAGATCGGATCGGGGTGGTAGAGGTTCTTTTCCCTGCATTAGCCGATAGTAGGTAGCAACGATTACCGGGAACTGGGCAATGATTGGAAGAGCTTCGGAGAGATCACTCTCACCACTCTCGGCGAGGCGCAATGTTCCAACAGCCATCCGAAGTGCATCCATTGCTGGAATCCCAGCAGCGGCAGCATCCCGCAGCAGGAAGAGGGTCACGTCAGGTAGTTCCCGGTGCGTGGCAAGCTGACGTTTGATCGATTCTCTCTCCTCAGCTGTAGGTAGCTCACCTGTGGCGAGCAGAAATATCATCTCCTCGAACTCAGCGTTAGGTGCAATCTCTTCCAACGGAAATCCTCGAATCACAAGTTGTCCTGCCTCACCATCAACCTCGCTCAACGCAGTCTCGGCTGCAACCACTCCTCTCAATCCATTCTGAACAATTCCTCTATTCATCTTCTCTCCTCTATCAAATCGTGGTATAAAGATTTTGCGCTAAGGTAGAGTCACTGCTCATATATTGTCAATATTGATTCTACAATCAACATATCATTCTCACAAAACGGAACTGATGAGAGAATGGGAAAGAAGAGATTCATTACGGCAAAAGAGGCGGCGAAGGAACTAAACGTTAGTCTCACTACACTCTACGCATACGTCAGCAGGGGTTTGGTGCGCTCCGAGGCAACCGCAGAGAAGAATGACAAGAGGAAGCGCTACGCCTACGAAGATATTGAACGCCTGAAGAGTCGGAAGGAGTTACGTCGCGAGCCGAACAAAGCAGCAGAACGCGCACTCCACTGGGGAACCCCAATTCTCCAATCCTCCATCACAATGATTGCCGAAAACCAACTCTACTACCGAGGAAGAAATGCTGTCGAGCTGTCGGAATCATCAACTGTGGAGGAAGTTGCACTCTTGCTTTGGGAAGCTGAGGGACTGAGCGAAGAGACCTTCCCGACCAAGACAACCGACCTACCGAAGGAATGGAGTAAGCTCAAGGGAACAGTCGGCAACCTTCCATTCATACAGCAGTTCTTGATCCTGCTACTGATAGCTGAGACTGAAGATCCGACCGCCTACGACCTTACACCACAACGGGTCAGGAAAACTGGAAGTCGGATTGTTAGAATGATGGCATCGGTAGTGGCTAACAGAGATGTTGGGAGAGAGGGGATCGCACGAACGCTCGCCAAAACGTGGGGGGGGAACAAGCGGGGAAGTGAAGCACTAATCAACGCTGCACTCATCCTCTGCGCCGACCACGAACTCAACATCTCCTCATTCACCGCCCGCTGTGTCGCCTCTGCTGGGTCAAACCCATACGCTGCAATCATGGCCGGGTTGTCTGCTCTGAAGGGAACAAAACATGGAGGAGAGACCGCAAAGGTAGAGGCATTCCTTCGGGAGGTAGGCAAACCTTCGGAGATAAGGCGAACCATTGCCGAACGTCTGAGTCGTGGAGAGGAGATTCCGGGGTTCGGCCATACACTCTATCCAGACGGAGACCCTCGTGGACGTGCGCTACTCGACCTCACCTACAAACACTACCCACGCTCGGCAACAACGAAGCTGATTCAAGGGGTAGAGGCCGAGATGCGGGAGGGAAGTGAGCAGGAGCCGACAATCGATCTCGCCCTCACTGCAATTGCCCGGAACCTCGCTCTTCCCCCCGACGGAGCAATCACCCTCTTCGCCCTCGGCAGAGCAGTTGGCTGGATAGCGCACGCGCAAGAGCAATACAAACTCAACTCGATAATTCGTCCACGCGCACGGTATGTAGGGAAAACACCGGAAGGAAAGAGTGAGAATCAATCAATGTTAGAATAAGAACAACGATATCAAGAGACTATGACTGCTGCCGACATATCGCGCCTTGTTAGAGAGCAAATCGCGTTAATTGCAGCACAAGATCGTGCTCTTGCTCTCATAGATTATTTGGTAGAACCAGAGCTTCACATACGAACCTGGAATTATGGCCCAGAAGAGTTTCAATGTTGGGTTGTTGCACGTGCCGGTGTGGATCAATGGATATTGATCTATGCTGAGGAGGGCTTCTCGGATTCGTGGGGTATGGTTTGTGAAACAGACAATGACCTTGGAATGGATAGCCAATGGTTTACAACCTTGGATGACGCCTTTATTGCCACCTATTGGACTGGCCCGCCGCCTCCAGGTTACCAAGTCAACTAAGCTCCCCTTCAAGCTGCACCTTATCTCGAACTTACTCTACCGAAAAGATCAGCGTCGGCAATGTCAATCTCGAGTGAGTACCAATCAGCGTAAGAAGTTCGGAATAGTCGGATGCAGGACGCTCTGCACGTTTTAGAAGTCGTCGATACTCTACGCTCAATTGACCGGGTGTGTGTGAATAGGTAGCCAAAACCTCTCCTAAACTCGTCTTCTCCTCTCGATTCTCCGGAAGATTCTGCACTTGCCAACTTGTCGGAACGTGCAAAGTAATCTTCTTAAGGAACTCTTCATTGCTATAAATCTTTATCGGATTTTTCCGTTTCTCAGCATCAACCTTCGTCTTTCCTGTCAATGAAGGGGTAAAAAGTCCTTCAGTCTGAAGTATCACTTCTTCAGGAGTGATGGTTACCAAATTATCCACGCTATATTCAAGGTGAATAATCAGGGGTTTGTTGTAATCACCTTGATTTTCAAGCCGATAGGAGTTAAAGGTATATTCTCCTGTTTCGTACACAATCAATTCCTTCATCTTCTTCTCAAGTTCCTCGTCAGTAGCATCTTCTATCTCCCTTCTCAACCCGAAACCAGCATCCCCATGTAGGTATCGGGTTTCAGATATATTCAACACTCCATCTTCATTAAGCTCGATATCGAAATCAGACTCGATTCTTGTGTTGGAACCGAGGTTGACAGGGATAGTGTCTACTCCAATAAATCCACCATTGACTACACGGAGTACTGGTTGTCCCTCAAATACAAAAGGGATATGATTGATTGGATAATTCTTCACGTACGGGAAGAGGAAGTAGTTGGTATCATTTGCCTTTACTCGAAGTGCCATTACTTGGAATGTAGGGGGATAAACAAAGCCCTCGGTATAAGGGATGTCATTAATAGAGTGCACAAGGAGGAAGGATGGTTCAAGTCCGACTTCTTTCAGTAAGTGATAGGTTAACGCTACGGAAAGAGGAACTGATCCCTCACGTTTCTGTATCGCATCATGAATATGCACCACACGCGATCTCCTTTGCTCCGAAGTTTTCACGTTAAACTCCGAATACATCCAATTCATGATTTTTTCTACTTTAGCCTTCTCGGAAGCATTCCTATCTACAATCTCGTCAGCCAACTTACTTAGTGTTGAATTGCGTGGAGTCTCTTCTTGAATAAATAGCTCATACGCACTTTCTGCAAGTTTGTCCCACTTCCGTGCACCATAATAGTAGTTAGTGATCATTGCCTCAAGGTGTCCCACCTGTTCTCGATAGTATGGGGCATACGGCTCAGGTTTATACGCAGGAAGATTCTCTGCCTCGAACGAAGCAATGGTCAGACGCTCATCATCATCAACGATCTTTCGATAGGTTCCAAGTGCATTGTTCCACCCTCTAAACTCGATATTCCAGATTGTGTGTGCTATGTATCGAACACTTAACCGCTCACATGGGATAGAATACTGCAACCGTACTTCGTGAAACAACTCATTCAACTCCAATCCATTATAAGCAATGTCATAGCCCTCATCCACAATACTCCCCACTACAATTCCTGGATACACTAACTGATAGCGTTTATTCCCCTTGCTATCTAATTCTACACGCAAATCATCCTTATCGAACTGCTTCACCTCACCTGTAGGAGAGATAATTGTAATGAATGCGCTCTCCAACGACTTACCTTTCTCTACTTGCAGATCGAACGTGCCGAGCCACTCCTCATCGGGATTTAGAACGAGATATCGAATAGCACCGATCTCATGAATCCATGGCCCTGAGCCACCTCCGAGATAATCTTGTTTTAACTGTACTTCAACCACGTATTCTCGATAAAAATAGACTCCATCTTCTCCCTCATACTTTAAACGATACGCTTCAACATCAACTGATCGCTGTCTGATGTTTTCTGGCAATTGTCGATCAAGCATATACTGCCGTGGAGTATGGACAACACAGCTTGAAAGGAATATGGAAGAGAATAAGATGGAGAAGAAGAAATGGATGCGCGTGATCATACAGATGTATTCTGAATTGTGAGAAAGAGGTACTTGAGATGGATTAGAAGCTGATTCCAATAGCAAGAGCCATGTGAATCATGTTCACTGCTGTTGATGACAGCTTAAGGAAAGAAGGATCACTTACTGGTGTAGATGTGGAATCAGATAGGAAGCGTTCATATCCGATCATCGCATCGTATACCCAATTGTCGTAGGCAACTCGAAGTCCGAAGTCGAATTGAACCGAGGACATAATTACATCCTTGACTATTCCAAGATTCTCTTCATTTGGCAATTGAGAACCAGAAAAATGCATGATGCCTGATCGGAAATAGGCTCCATTAGGAGCGTCTCCCGAAAAAAAGAACTTCGCGTTTGCTGCAGCTCCAAATCCACTATACTCGTCATTGCTTCCAAGAATGCCCGGAGTAAAGTCGATCCCTCCACCTATCGTCAAGTAATGATTCAGCGTGTAGTGATAGGCAATGTTAAAGTGATAGGCTGACTTAATTGGATCGATTTCAATGGCATGACGATGTTCTTCAAGTCGATCATCATCTGTGACCTTACGTACCATTACTGAAGGCATTCCTCCCGTTATCGAGTCGGCCCCTTCACCCCGAAGGCGTAGCGAAGGATCAGGAATTTGTGCCTCAATGGCTGAGAATACGAGAAGAAAAAAGGCTGGAGTTAGAGCGATCCGCAGGCAAATCGTAAGGTGTTGCATAGAACAGGGTTTTTGTTGCGATCTGGAATGAATTAAACAACTGATGAAGTGTCTGTTACGCTTATATCATCAATGTTTTCTTAAGATGCCAATATAGTCGACTCTGATATATTGTGCAATCAGTGAGAGGGTCTTTGGAGCTTCGGGTATTATTCTACCTCACCCTCCCAAGCCGGATTACTTTCATATCCACTGTCTCATGGAGATATGATACTTGCATGGTAGTAGAACCCGCGAATGCATTGTCACTAAGAGCGCTAAGTTCTTAGCTCTACCATACTAAGTGTTAGTCCCTCACCCTACGTTGTGTATACACCCTACATTTTGCGAAGCAACATCAATACTATCACACACCATGAACACCAACCTCAAACAAGAGTGGATCGATCTCTCCACCCCCTGGATCAAAGAATCACGCGAAGGTCGTAACCCTACGCGCACTGGTCTGCTCGACAAGCCGATGTTGGAGGCGTGCGGCGACCTGGAAGGGCTGCGTGCTCTCGACTGTGGGTGTGGCGAGGGACGATTCTGCCGTATCCTCGCGGAGCGTGGGGTGGCTTCTGTGTTAGGACTCGACCTGTGCGAGCCGATGGTTGAGGCGGCAAACCAACTGTCATCTGGACGTGATGAATATCGCGTTGCCGACGTGCAGGAGATGAGCTTCCTTGAAGATGAATCGTTCGACCTCGTTATCTCCTACTTGAACCAGTGCGACCTCCCCAACTACGAGGCGAACAACCGAGAAGTCTACCGCCTGCTAAAGCCGGGGGGACGCTTCGTGATTGCAAACCTCCACCCGATGCGCTCGGCTGTGGGAGCTTGGCATCGGAGTCCAGAGGGAGAAAAGGAGCACGTAATCGTGGACAGGTACTTCGACGAAGGAGAGCGGCAGTGGGTGATGATGGGAGTTCGCTTCACCAACTTCCACCGCTCACTTGAAACGTACGTCCGCAGCTACCTTAACGCAGGCTTTCAGATTGAGAGTATCGTAGAACCAACAATCACCGCAGAAGAACTGAAGCTCTACCCAGAACTGGATGACGAGATGCGCGTCCCGAACTTTATCCTCTTCGCGTTGAGGAAGGAAGGCAATCAGACTTCGTAGGCTTCTGTCTTGCTTACCCAAGTTCTCTTCTTCAGCGTCAAACTATTCCAAATCCAACTTCAATAGCTTTAGAACCTCTCTATATTTCTCTGTTATCGAAAGGGGAGAATTCTCTGTCTTAATTCTGTATATCCCATCCTCTTGTGTACCAACCAATAGTGTGCCATCGTTATCTATCGCCATCAACGACACATACTTCAAGTCAAGTTCTGGAGAAGAGAATGTAAAGTCCCACGTTTCGCCTCCATCCAAAGAACGCGCAAACGTAAAGTAATGATAAGAGTTCTGGTCACCCCGATATTCATCTTCTCGGTCGACATGAACCGAGTCGTAGACTGTGCCATTCGGCAATACAATTGCCGGAACATAGTAATCAAAGTTCCCAGCTTGCTTCAACGCCCCATCTGCCTGTCGGATGATCTGAGTCCAGGTTTTCCCAGAATCTCTCGATTGAAACTTTGCATACCCAACCAAGAACATAAATCCACCTGGCTTCTCTGAAAACTCCCGCACATAGTTGGCTGGAACTTCAATTTGATTCCACGTTTTACCTTCATCATCTGAGCGATAGAGTCCTTCTCGCCCGGCCCAAAGCCAACCATAAAGAAGACCTGTCGAACCAACTGACAATTTATCCATAAGTGGTCCTTGAAGCTGCTGCAACTGGCGCGAGACCGGATCAAATTGATATTGAATTGCTTGCTGTAGAGCACGAGCACTATCGTACCACCCTGCTGCAATTACAACCTTTCCACTCGGTAAGACTGCAACATCCATTAGTTGAAATTCAAGCCCTTCCACTTGTTCTCCCCAGCCATCAAGGCGCATAAAGCTATTGCCACTATCCGTAGAGACATCTACAAAGACGAGATCACGTGGTATCCCTATATGCCGAGCGGTTATTACAACAGTACCACTTCGAGCCGACTGCACACTAAAGTTCATAGGTAGATAGGTAGGCTCGTTGTACACAGACCGCCATGAGTTCCCTTGATCTGAAGAGCGCCAGATACTCCTATAAGTAGTACTGGTTGAATCGACATGCCCCACACTGTCAGATCGGATGTACAGATTGCCCAGCGAATCAAGTCCTGCAATACTTGTGACTGTATCGCGGATTTTCTCCCATGTTGTTCCAGCATTATCTGACCGCAACAACTCGGTGTATATATAACGCCGGGTTTCAACATCTCCTCTACGTTCAATTGTTGTATAGAATCTCACCCCGTCGGTGATAAGCTGTTTGAAGTTCAGATTTAGGAACCCTTCTCGAATGACTTGCCAAGAAGAACTACAATCTTTTGCACGCACAAGCTGCCCATGATTTAGCATGTAGGCAACACCGTGAGGATCAACGGGTGAGGTATAGATAAAACCAACGTTGGTCAGGAATTTCTGGCAATAAACCCAGGTTTTACCTGTGTCAGTTGAGCGCATAATCCTCGTTTCAGCTCGAGTAGAATCGGCAAAACCTATAGCATACAAAGTCCCATCAACAGTGAAACGTAGACCAGTATATGCATAGAGATCCGAGAAACTCCACGTGTGGCCTGCATCAACTGAAACGAACAGTCCGCTATCGGAACTGATGGCCAGGATGGAATCACTCAACGCGCTCACCCCAAAAACCAACCGTCTGGAAACATCGCCAGTTAACTCCTCTTTCTGCCATGACCGACCTGTATCATGTGACTGATACATAGTAACTGGTTGCATACTTAGCTGGAGCCATATAAGAGTACCGGACGGAGTAATTGTCAGTTGACCACCAAGGCTTGGAAAGCGACGCGTTTCAACGAACCACCCTCTGGAGTCGTATATATTAAACGTGTTCTGACCAACATTTGGAACTACAACAAATCCTTCAGCCGCTTTAGCTGCAGAGAGTCGCATTGGGGAGTTCGGCATTGGCACGATATGCAAAGTCCAGGTAAAACCATCATCGTTTGAACAATAGATTCCCTTTTCCGTAGCCACAAAGAGCTTCTTTCCCCACGAATCGATTGTTGATCCAGTCAGATTCGAATCGACCCGCACTCCAACTGGGGTAAGCTCATCATTGATTGTGATCTCCTCCACACGATAAATTCCATGTCCTGAGATGACAATTGGTGTTCCATCCGAAGCGAACATTATCCCTGTAACCCGTACTCCACTAAGTGAACCATTAGCATGTTCCCATTCTGACTGAGCTGAAAGTAGAGAAGGCAAAAAGAATACGAGGAAAAGAACTCCCCAAGTCGTAAAAAAGGGCTGAGTTTGTTGAATGGTCATCTGCGTTTCGTTAATTACAATTGGCTTGTGAATGATGATCAAAATAGGACATTCTCATATCATTCATTCGTTCTCTTGTTAAACGAACAAATTTATCGCACTCTCACCGCAAACTCAATCAGAAAAAGACTCGATCAATTGTACATTGACTTTAACAATTGCTGTCCTTGTTGAAAGAAAGAGAATAACACTAACGTAAAGTCATGTCCTGTTGACTCAAAATGTAGTACGGAAGTAGTACCAGAAGGGAGAAAATAATCGATTACTATGAAAGTAGATCGATGGCTTGTCTCTCTTCTATTTCACGTAGGCTGCTACAATCCATCGAATCCTGATCTCTTCCAAACACCAAACAAACAAGAGGCACTTTCATGAATCAACAAGAACAGACGATTCGGCAGAAACTCGGAATCCCTGACACGGCAACTAAGGTGCTGATTTTCGAGGCGGCGGCCCACTTGGACTGGGATTGGATGCAGACCTTCCTCGAGTACTATAACGATGGATATATAGCAAGTAGTTATCAACCGGTGAAGGATACCTTCGCGACGGCTATCGGGTTCATGCAGAATAATCAGGGGTCAACCACAGCAACCTACTACTACAGCATTTGCGAGATGGCCTACCTTCGCCAATACCTTTCAGATTTTCCCGATCAGATCGGAGTGCTGAAAGAGCTTGGAGACCAACTTTCAATCTCCGGTGGTGGAATCACTTCAGCTGAAAATCTGCTGACCCACGGTGAAGCCTTCATCCGGAACTACCTCATCGGACAAAAGTGGCTGTTCGATACGTTAGGATATACCTCTATCGATCAACTCTGGATACCAGATGATTTTGGTTCCGATGGGCAGTTGCCGATTGTAGCCAGAGCAATGGGATATCAAGGGGTCAGCTTCTGGCGCGCGCCAATTGCCGGGAAGTTCAACGGAGCCACACCCACCCCGCAAACCCCCTCCCAAATTTTGACAGAGAACGGCCTCGACTTTATCTGGAAGGCCGACGATAACTCGCAGGTGCAGGCTCACTGGTTGAGCATTGGATATTGTGGAGGGAACAACATTCTCGGCTATGGTGACCCTTCTCTCTACTGGTCGGCCACGTTGCAGGACGCAATCACAACCAACTTTGTCGATAATGTAAATCTCTCCCCGACTCCTTACTCCTTCATCCCAATTGATTGCGACTTCAACACCCCCTACAGCAACTTGCTGCAGACCGTTGAGAACTGGAATGCTTGCAACGGATGGGGTGGCACAGGGAATGGGTGTCCCGGCAGTCCGATCCCTTCCGAACTTGAAGGAGCCTACGTTGTTGCGGCAACGTTCGAAGACTTCATGGAACTGGTTGCAGCCTATAATGAAGGGAACGGAGGAGCTCTCCTCAACACACTCCCCTTCCTCCCCAACCCATACTTCTCCGGTTGCTATGCCACCCACCCAGACCTGAAGCAGATGCACTATGCGGCAACGCGAACGTTGGTACAGGCTGAGTCGATGGAAATCATATTGGAGTATCTCGCCGCTCAAGACCCGAACACCTGGGGAACCATCGCCGCAAACGCCAGAGAAGCGTTGGCCAGTAACTGGAACGATCTGATGCCCTCAACACACCACGATTATATTACCGGCACATCTCCCGACACCATCTACAGTACAGAACAGCAACCTGATTTACAGACAGCACTCAACAATGCCGAGAGTACCCTCTCATCTATTCTGAACAGTATCACCTCAACAATTCCTCCTCTCGACAATCAGGCGGGTGAGTCGGTAGTTCTTTTCAATGGCATCGGTGTACCTCAGGGAGGACCAGTTGAGTTCACACCCCCAACAGGGTCGTGGGGAAGCGCACTCTACAACGGACAGAATTGGCCGGTGCAACAGATCGCGGGGGGCAATCTACTTCTCTTCACTGAGAAAGACTCTGTTCCGCAAAGTGGATACAACACTCTGGCGTTGAGTACCCAGCAACCAACTGTCAACCTTGAGCTGACAGCCAACCACAATTCGGAGGAGAACACCTACACGCTGGAGAATAAGTTCCTCCGGGCTGTCATCGGCCTGGACGGACTTCTCTCCTTGACAGACCTTTCCAGCGGAACAGATGTGCTGGGGAAAACCAGCAACGTCGTCACCTTCTACGCCGACGGAGGAAACATCTACCGCTTCGGCAACGAAATTCCCTACACGGAGACCATCAATCCCCACACTGGAGAGGGAACCTGTGTGCCATTCCAGCAAGTGTCCTCCACTCTGCAGAACCCTTCGATCACAATTACAGAGCATGGACTGCTGAGGATGACTGTCGAGGTAAGCGGGTACTACGAATTCAACGGCAAGCAAATTGAGTTTACCACAACATACTCTCTGGTGGCCGACGAGGAATATCTTCGCATGTCGACCACCGGAACAGCTCCTGAGGGATACTCTGTGATGATAGCCTTCACCTTTGCCGAGCAGACTGCGCAACTTACTCACGGCACAGCATATCATTATGAGACAGGATCACCGCGCCAATACTGGACAACTCCGGGATATGATTGTTCTTCCACTCAGGAACTGATGACGTTCGAGGCAACGCATGGGTTCGTGATTCCACTCGATGAGAATGGAAATCGGCAAGGGGCAATCTACCACGAGAGTACGCCTGCTTGGGCAATTGCTGAGGGGGCAATTTTAGGATGTATTCTTCGGAACGTTCCATACCACAACTACAATGCTGCCTCAGGTTCGGACAACGCAGCCCACACAGCGAACTATGCACTCCGCGTTCCCGGAACTTTAGAGGGACCAGAAGTGGGTGGCGAACCGGGAGGACCGCTCCGTGAATCGTTGCAGTTCAACAATCCTCCCACCGCAGTTCCTCTCCCTGCTGAACAGAACTCCCCTTCCCTGCCAAACTCAATGAGTATTATCTCGACTTCCGAACCGAAAGCGATAGTCACAGCATTGAAGATGGGAACATTTAACGATAGCAACTTAGTCGCTCGTATCTATCAGCCAACCAATCAGCCGTTGGATGTAGAGCTGACACTGGACTCCTCGATTGCCACGATCTTCCAATCTGGAGGAGTGATAACTGCAGAGGAGACATCTGCTTTAGAAATTTTCGATCTCAATGCTCCCAACCTTCCGACGGAGGGAAATACGATATCAGTAACGGCCACGTACGCACTGACAACGATTAGCCTTATCGGAACCTGGCAGTAGATAGAGCTACGGTTTGTAGACGAAAACAGCCAGTAGAGAGCATCTGCCCTCCACTGGCTGTTTCCTTATGCATCTATTGATTAGCATAGAGTTAGGACTTACGCAAAATCCTGATGATAGAACCATCAGGTTAGATATGATGGGAGCTCTCATTAACCCCCGACTTCCAGTCGGGGGAAGTGAAGAGAAAGCCGGTTTAAAAACGGCTTGAAGCCGTTGCCTTTCTGCCAACCCTCCAGAGCACCCCGATGAATCGGGGTGCTAATGTGAGTTGACGGTTACCCCACGCATTGCTCAAAGACCTTCACGTTCTACGCAAACTGAACACTAACAGGCCAATCTGTGTAAATGCACCAAACCACCGAAACAAAGTAGGAGCTCTCATTAACCCCCGACTTCCAGTCGGGGGAAGTGAAGAGGAAGCCGGCTTAAAAACGGCTTCAAGCCGTTGCCTTTCTGCTAACCCTCCAGAACACCCCGATGAATCGGGGT
>JBFWSB010000078.1:0-13935 GCA_050248595.1 Kapaibacterium sp. (SeqCode) | reverse complement strand
CGTTCTATACATCGTTTGAAGCCCCCGGTCTGACCGACACCATCCGCTATATCCTCCCGGCAACAAAGGGGACTGCGGGGGATGTGCTTGAGATTGCCGCTGTCAACGGCGACGTTGTCACACTCGAGTGGGACACCGACGACAACTCTTCCGACATTCGATTCAAGCGGAACATCCGCACTCTAACCGGTGCGCTCGACAGTACGTTGATGCTACGTGGTGTCCGCTACGACTGGCGTCGGGATGAGTTTGCCGATAGACATTTTCCTGAGAGCGAGTCGATTGGATTTATCGCGCAGGAAGTAGAGCAAATCTTCCCTGAGCTTGTCGAGACCGAGAGTGACGGTTTCAAAAAGGTGGAGTATGCGAAGGTGACAGCACTCTTAGTGGAAGCTCTCCGCGAGCAACAGAGTGAGATCGACGCACAACGGGGGGAGATCGACGAGTTGCGCGAGATGCTCCTCAAGATGAAAGAGATGCTGCGATCAGAAGGAGAGCAATCGGAGGTCTCTTCCTTCTGAGGCTTTACGATGACAGAGGTTCACGCAAAGGCGCAAAGAGGCAAAGGCACAAAGGTGTAGGGGAGGAAGCGTCTACGAGTTAACAACAGGGTTGACGTTTATAGAATCGCTACATGCAAATTTTAGAAGATATGATTGGGTCTCACCAACTCCAGATGAAGCGTAGAGAGAACTCAGAGGGAATCTTGCACAACCTTGTTGAGTGTAGGAAGTGTGCTACTGTCGGCTACGCCGGGGAGGCATACTGTGTCTGCTGCGGAAGCCAGATGAATGATCCAAAGCCAAAGCGGGCTTGTCCTCACTGCTCCGAAGAGATTCTTCACTCCGTTGCAAACTACTGTCCACACTGTGGGAAGAAAGTTGAGAGTTCGTTGAGTTTATAGAGTGTGTAGAGTTGAGAGTTCATAGAGTTGTAGGGAGCAAAAACTTTTGCTCCCTCGGCATTCGTTCCTGCCAGTTGAAAGTGGTAGCCGCAACTCTTCAGGTTGCGCCCGGATCAGTAGAGCAAGTCGAGGTCACTACATTGAAAACGTGGTCACTCCATCTCCTCACTCCTCAAAACTCTGTAGACGGATTAGACGAATCGGGAGGGATGAGCACAGATTGATGCCGATCCCTCCCGAAGCCTTCAGATCACTCTCCAATCTTTTCTGCCGAAGAAAGGTTCACATCTTTTTCCTCATTCTCACGAAGCCTCACGAGAATCTCTCGGAGTGCTTCCCGCAGTTCTTTGTTTTCCTGCTCAAGCTGATCTAAACGTTCTTCCTGCGCTTCGTTCTTCAAATGCTCTTCGCGCAGCGCCTCAACCAGTAGTGCTGTCACCTTCGCGTACTGCACTTTCTTGAACCCATCACTCTCGGTTTCTACAAGCTCGGGGAAGATTTGCTCTACCTCTTGCGCGATAAATCCAATCGACTCACCTTCAGGGAAATTTCTGTTGGGGAACTCTGAACGTCTCCAGTCGTGGCGAACACCTCGAAGCATCAACGTGCTGTCGAGCGCGCCGGTGAGCGTACGGATGTTCTGCTTGAAGCGTGCGTCGGAGGAGTTGTCGTCGGTATCCCACTCAAGTGTGACAACATCACCTACAACGCCAGCAATCTCCAACACATCGCCAGCGGCTCCAGCCGTGGTGGGGAGGATATAGCGGATGGTGTCGGTCTGGTTCCCCGCCTCGAACGAAGAGAAGAACGTTGTTGTTCCGGGGAACGTTCCAGTGCCGCTGTGGGCTTCAAAGAAGATCAACTTACTTGCCTGACTCCTGTTGTTTCCCAGCCACATATCAACATTCCCGAAAAAGGCAACGTTAGAGTTCGCGACAGTAATATCGGTTGTTCCCAATCCATTATTACCGTGATAGCCGACACTCTTCTGTCCTTGCAGCACAAGTCCACGTCCCCCCAGAATAGAAGAGTGGGTTGCTGAACTTGTGATTCTGTTGAGTGACCCACCCAAGATCGACGCGCCACTACTACTGTCAATAACGTTGCTCAGTCCTCCAGCTATCGTTGCAGCCGTTGAATTTGTGATTGAATCTCCTCGTCCACCAGCAATCACATTGTCGCTCGTAGAAGCGGCTCCTCCGATATAGTGTTGATTTCCACCGCTGATTGTTCCGTTCTGAGTAGTTGAATCGATTCTGTTCTGACTCCCTCCACCAATTGTCGAACCGGTTGTCTTGAAGAGCTGGTTGCTGAAACCTCCTCCAATCGTTCCGTTCGTTGTGCCCTGGATTGAATTTGTGGAGCCTCCTCCAATCGTTGCCGATATTGACCGCCGAAGGCTGTTCGTTGTTCCTCCACTCACAGTTGCGAAGTCAGATGAATCGATGATGATAGTTCTTCCACCCGAGATCGTTGCAAATGAAGAGACCGTAAGGCTCTGGCTTGATCCTCCACCTGCGAGGACTGCCGACGTCGAGCGTTCGATTTTGCCTCCACTTCCTCCCCCTATTACACTCCCCGGCGAAAGAACAATCTGGTTGCTCGATCCTCCGCCAATTGTCGCCACTACAGAAGTATCGATCAGGTTGTCACTCCCTCCACCGATAACTCCAACTGATGAGATGCGAATCATATTATTCTGTCCTCCACCAACTGTCCCTCGGGATGAAGAATCAATCTGATTGTTGGCTCCCCCTGAAATCGTACTTGCTGGTGATAGTTTCCGAATTCGATTTATCACGCCGCCACCGATCGTGGCATTTGTTGAATTGTTGATGCTATCCCGATCACCACCAGCGATTGTTCCAACGATTGAGTTGTTCGCGATCACGTGAAAGCGGCCTCCACCAATCACGGAGAGTTGTGAAGAGTCGATGATGTTGGTAGCTCCCCCCGAAATTGTTGAGGTTGTTGAGAGCTTTCGGATTTGATTTCCCCCTCCCCCTGCAACTGTTGATGTTGGAGAGTTCAGAATCATCTGGCTTGATCCGCCTCCGATTGTTGAAGTGTTCGAAGAGTCGATTTGATTGCTGAATCCTCCACCAACCGAAGCCGTGGCAGAACGCATGATGGTAATGCTCCGTCCCCCAGCGATTGTTGAGTGCAATGAAGAGTCAATTCGGTTAAGGAGTCCTCCTCCGATAGTGCTGTTTGCAGAGTTATTCCGAATCACGTTCAGGATGCCTCCGCTGATAGTAGAAGAGGGGGAGGCATCAATCGTATCGCGATCACTTCCAGCAATAACGCTAAAGTTTGAACCGGGACGGATATAGTTCAATCGTCCTCCAACGATTGAACTGAACTGCGAAGAGTCGATAAGATTCGTTTGTCCTCCGACAATTACTCCCCCCAGCGCATTGTGCCGAACTCGATTGTTTGTACCTCCCAAAATAGAGCTTGCTATAGAGGTGATAATCTGATTCCCTCCACCTCCTGCAACTGTGCCGTTACCGGCAGAGTCTACTAAGTTGCTCGCCCCTCCACCAATCACACCGAACTGTGAGCGAAGGATTCTGTTGAAGCTCCCTCCGCCAACAGCTCCGAATTGTGAGGAGTCAATTAGATGAGATCGTCCTCCAGAGATCACTGCAAATACCGATGTGTCGGCGATCCGATTCAACAATCCTCCGCCGAGCACAGCGTGTGTGTTGTTGTTTTCAATTCGGTTGTTTACTCCTCCTCCAATTACCGACGCCGATGAAGTTGTGCCAACAAAGTTCAGACTATGTCCACCAATGATTGTTGGCCCAACTGCATCTGGGATATAGCGCATCGCAATTGCATTGTTTACTCGAAAGACTAACCGTTGATTATCAGTAGTTCCAATAAAGTCGAGCGCAGGATTCGTTCCCGTATTCCCATTGGTCAGCCAGATGTCTCCTCCTAAGGAATCGCTAACTGCTGAAACGAGCGTGGTGAGTGGTGTCCAGATTGGTGAGCCTGAGATGTTCTGTTGAAGCACTGCTCCGGGTGAGTTCGTTGTTGAAAGCTCTGCAGCAACGTTCGAGCCATCTCCGACGAAAATTGCGTTCTCGGTAAGAGGAAGATTCGTGAGAAGCGAGGCAAACGTCCGCTCTTCAACTGTTCCGTTGTTGCTTACGAGAACATCGGTGGAGCTACTTCCAGTTGTCAGGTTGTCGAGTGTCAATCCATCAAACGTCGGCGTTGCGTCTGTGTGAATATCTTGTGGCAGCGAAAGTGTGATCGCGCCAGTTGCTTGATCGACGTTGATCTGATTTGTTGTTCCTGCAAGTGATGTGACACCAGTATTCTGCACGTTGAGTGTCCCCCCAAGTACAACCGACGCATCACCCGAAAGCCCGGCTCCGTAGCTGAGGCTCACTGAACTGTTCGCAAGCTCAGCGTTATCAATCGATCCGTTCGGTAGGTTGACATTCGTTCCGCTAACAGTCAAGTCGTTGGCAATCGTTGTGTTGCCGGATCCGTCAGCCGAGAGTCCCGCGTTCTCCACCCACGCGGTCCCATCCCACCGGAGCGTTGCGCTCACGCTGTTCCCTTGTGGAAGTAATCCACCGGGGAGGAGAGAGGCGAAGCTGCGTGATTCGATGTTGCCGTTGTTGGAGACGACGATCTGGTTTGCCGTGCTCGTCGTGTTGATGTTGTCGAGCGTCAATCCATCAAACGTCGGTGTCGCGTTGGTGTGGATGTCTTGCGGCAGTGAAAGTGTGATAGCACCGGTCGCTTGATCGACGTTGACTTGGTTTACTGTCCCAGCAAGTGAGAGAACACCACTGTTCGCAATCGTCGCAGCACCGTTTGTGGTTGTCACGTTGATCCCAGCACCAGCAGTGGCCGATAGAATTCCAGTGTTCTCAATGGTGATTGCACCATTTGTGTTCGATACGTTGATGCCAGTTCCAGCACTTGCCGAGAGAATTCCGTTGTTTGTGACGGTGACGTTACCGGTAGCTTGATCGAGTGATATACCACTCCCGGCAGTCAATTCGGTTACGCCGCTGTTTGAGATAGTGACCCCACCAGTCGCTTGATCGACAGAGATGCCAGCTCCAGCACTGGCGGATGTGACACCGGTGTTCTGCACGTTGAGTGTCCCCCCAAGTACAACCGACGCATCACCCGAAAGCCCGATCCCGTAGCTGAGGCTCACTGAACTGTTCGCAAGCTCAGCGTTATCAATCGATCCGTTTGGTAGGTTGACAGTTGTTCCACTTACCGTCAGATTCCCGCCGACCGTTGCGTTTCCTGTTGTTGTCAAGTTCCCCGATGCATCAGCCGAGAGTCCCGCGTTCTCCACCCAGGCAGTTCCATCCCACCGAAGCGTTGCGCTCACGCTGTTCCCTTGTGGAAGTAACCCACCGGGGAGGAGAGAGGCGAAGCTGCGGGATTCAATACTGCCGTTGTTGGAGACGACGATCTGGTTTGCCGTGCTCGTCGTGTTGATGTTGTCGAGCGTCAATCCATCAAACGTCGGTGTCGCGTTGGTGTGGATGTCTTGCGGCAGTGAGAGTGTGATTGCACCAGTTGCTTGATCGACGCTGACTTGGTTCGCAGTCCCAGCAAGTGAGAGAACACCACTGTTCGCAATCGTCGCCGCACCGTTTGTGGTTGTCACGTTGATTCCGGTTCCGGCATTTGCTGAGAGAAGTCCAGTGTTCTCAATGGTGATTGCACCATTTGTGTTCGATACGTTGATTCCGGTTCCAGCACTTGCAGAGAGAATTCCGTTGTTTGTGACGGTGACGTTGCCGGTAGCTTGATCGAGTGAGATACCACTCCCGGCAGTCAATCCGGTCACGCCACTGTTTGAGATAGTGATCCCACCAGTCGCTTGATCGACAGAGATGCCAGCTCCAGCACTGGCGGATGTGACACCGGTGTTCTGCACGTTGAGTGTTCCCCCAAGTGCAACCGACGCATCACCCGAAAGCCCAGTCCCATAACTAACGTTGACAGAGTTGTTCGCAAGCTCAGCGTTATCAATCGAGCCGTTCGGTAGGTTGACATTCGTTCCGCTAACAGTCAAGTCGTTGGCAATCGTTGTGTTGCCGGATCCGTCAGCCGAGAGTCCTGCGTTCTCCACCCAGGCAGTTCCATCCCACCGAAGCGTTGCGCTCACGCTGTTCCCTTGTGGAAGTAACCCACCGGGGAGGAGAGAGGCGAAGCTGCGTGATTCAATACTGCCGTTGTTGGAGACGACGATCTGATTTGCCGTGCTCGTCGTGTTGATGTTGTCGAGCGTCAATCCATCAAACGTCGGTGTCGCGTTGGTGTGGATGTCTTGCGGCAGTGAGAGTGTGATCGCACCAGTAGCTTGATCGACGCTGACTTGGTTCGCAGTCCCAGCAAGTGAGAGAACACCACTGTTCGCAATCGTCGCTGCACCGTTTGTGGTTATCACGTTGATGCCAGTTCCAGCACTTGCAGAGAGAATCCCGTTGTTTGTGACGGTGACGTTGCCGGTAGCTTGATCGAGTGATATCCCATTCCCGGCAGTCAATCCGGTCACGCCGCTGTTTGAGATGGTGATCCCACCAGTCGCTTGATCGACGGCAATGCCAGTTCCAGCACTGGCGGATGTGACACCGGTGTTCTGCACGTTGAGTGTTCCCCCAAGTGCAACCGAGGCATCACCCGAAAGCCCAGTCCCATAACTAACGTTGACAGAGTTGTTCGCAAGTTCTGCGTTATCAATCGATCCGTTCGGTAGGTTGACAGTTGTTCCACTTACCGTCAGATTCCCGCCGACCGTTGCGTTTCCTGTTGTTGTCAAGTTGCCAGATGCGTCAGCCGAGAGTCCTGCGTTCTCCACCCAGGCAGTTCCATCCCACCGAAGCGTTGCGCTCACGCTGTTCCCTTGTGGAAGTAACCCACCGGGGAGGAGAGAGGCGAAGCTGCGTGATTCAATACTGCCGTTGTTGGAGACGACGATCTGATTTGCCGTGCTCGTCGTGTTGATGTTGTCGAGCGTCAATCCATCAAACGTCGGTGTCGCGTTGGTGTGGATGTCTTGCGGCAGTGAGAGTGTGATCGCACCAGTAGCTTGATCGACGCTGACTTGGTTCGCAGTCCCAGCAAGTGGGAGAACACCACTGTTCGCAATCGTCGCTGCACCGTTTGTGGTTGTCACGTTGATTCCGGTTCCAGCACTTGCCGATAGAAGCCCGTTGTTTGTGACGGTGACGTTACCGGTAGCTTGATCGAGTGATATCCCATTCCCGGCAGTCAATCCAGTCACACCGCTGTTTGAGATGGTGATCCCACCAGTCGCTTGATCGACGGCAATGCCAGTTCCAGCACTGGCGGATGTGACACCGGTGTTCTGCACGTTGAGTGTTCCCCCAAGCACAACCGAGGCATCACCCGAAAGCCCGGCTCCGTAGCTGAGGCTCACTGAACTGTTCGCAAGCTCAGCGTTATTAATCGATCCGTTCGGTAGGTTGACGTTCGCTCCTCCTACTGTTAGATCACCATCTACTACAAGGTCATTGCCGACACTCAACTCTTCAACGTCAATCGAATCGAGCCGCAAAGTTCCTGACCACTCTGGCCCAGTTCCGGCGGCATTCACTCTTAGCACTTGATTTGCCTGACCGATACCAAGTTGCTGCGCACGTCCCGCAGCATCCCCAATCCAGACGGAACCGAGAGAGAGGGGAGCGCGGTTTGTGACCTCCACACCTGATGGTTCCCATCGCTCCGTCCCCTCATTCCACTGAAGAATATCTCCCTCTACTGCTGCCGGCGCTGTTGAAACTGACCATTGGGTTCCTGTCCAGAAGAGTATGTTCCCGGCGTTTGATCCGGGGGCAAGTCGTAAGGGCTGATCGCTGGTTCCTGCTCCAATCAGTGGTGGACTCTGTACAACCAGAAGGTCGGCTGGCAGCCAGATTCCGAGACTGTTATTCCAGCGGAGCACCTGCCCTTCGGTTGCTCCAGCCTGTGCGATGTCGAGAGGAGATGTCGTAGAGCCATCACCACTCAGTCGAGGTGTGGTCGATACAGAGATTCTCCTCTTTCCCGGTCTCCACTGGCCTACGCCATCATCCCAAATCAACTGATCCCCATCCTGCGGAGAACCCCCACCCGTGCTTACCCACAACGTTCCATCCCAGAAGAGCATCTCTCCTCGGACTTTCCCTTCTACAATGCGAACCGGATTACTTGATGAGCCATCGCCGAGAATCGGAGCCGACGTAATCACCGGACGCTCGTTCTCCTCGATTGTGCCCGGCCTCCAGACTCCTGCCCCTTCATCCCAGGTGAGAACCTGTCCATCGGTTGCCCCCATCTGCGCAATGTCGAGTGGAGTGGCACTCTTTCCATCACCGAGGATTCTTGGAGATGTTGCTACGGTGATCTCTCCCGGCTCCCACGTCCTTGCCCCCTCGTTCCAACGCATAACTTCGCCACTCTGATTCCCCTGTGGCAATCGCTCGAATAGAGCAGCAATCGAGATAGTGTCTCCAACTACGTTGATCGCAACGTCCCCTTCGCCACGAATCTTTAGGTCACCCTGAAGTCCATTTATACTTCGTACCAGACCCGTTGCATCTGGCGAGATGCTCTCGGCTTGTTGAGCAGTAAGCGCACTCAGTGCGTATGGGACGGAGAGAAGGGGGAGGCGAGGGGACATCTCTACCTCGCCGGCGAGCGTTATCCCAAACCAATACTTCCGGTCGAAGCTGATGTCGAACGGAAGTGTTTCGCCGAGGATTGCGTCGAAGACCCCTTGGCTGAGGATGACCTGAAGCCTCTCCTCCCAGAGTGGCGCACCTCCAACCGGTTGGTCGTAGAGTCGGAACGTTAACTGATAGTTCCCATCGGGATAGACAATGCCATCCTTGTCGACGAGTATCCCTTGGTAGGAGAACTGTTCTGGAATATTCTGTCCCCAACTTTCAAGGTGAAGTGTGAGAAGGAAGAGGGAGAGAAAGAATCCCAACGTTCCAATTGTTTTGCCTGCGTCTCTCATTGCTCTCATCATTTTCTCGTTGATGCTATAGCCCGTTGTTGTAAGAATTTTCTATTCAATCTCCCTCACTCCTCACTCAGCCTTTCGTCAATCTTCTCGGTCAGTTCGAGTGACAACTTTTACGTTGCGAGAGTAGTAGCGTCCTTCGGGGAGATCGTTCGGGTACTCCAGCAGTGCGTTCCCCACACCTCGCATCTTCTCGGTTCCCTCTCCTAATTGCGCTGCAACAGTTGCGGCTCTATCCTCGGAAAGCTTTCGGTTGTAGTCTGCATTTCCTGTTCGGTCGGTCTGCCCCACAAGCTCTGCCACATATCCTTCACGCTCACTGTTCCACTTCTGAATTGCCTCTATTGTCCGCCTTCCTTCTTCGCCAAGTGTTCTACTGTTGTAGCCAAACACAACCATCCAATAGCTCTCGGCTCCGGGACGAATCCTCTGTTCTCTCCAGACGCGGATTGATCCCCCCTGCTCGCTCTTCCTCCCGTTTCGGTCGTTCAGAGTTACTGTGAAGCGAATGTTCTCGTCTCCTAACTCAACGGAACTTGCCCCACTGGTGAGTGCTAAGGGGATTCGGCTTGGAGGAAGGCCACTCCCGTTCTCTTGTAGAATCACTCGCGTTCCTTGCGTTGCCTCCACACTCCAACTGGCGGTTCGCTCATCCGCCTCGATGTCGAACCAGACTACTGACTTGTCTGGGCGCATGGTTGAGTCGCCGGTAGTGACCGGATAAGCAACCCGTGGATCGCTTGATGTGAACTCAACGCGACGGTTCTCCGCACGCCCATCTTCGTTCCGACTTGGTGATGGATTTGTAGGGAGATTGCGGGCAACGATTTCTATACGCTCTTGTGGGATATCCCAAGTCTCTGTCAGGTAGGAGCGGACGCTCTCGGCTCGTCTGCGCGAGAGTTCTACGTTGTTCTTCTCTGCGCCAACATCTGCATTGCATCCGGTAAGTGTGATTGTTGCCTCTGGGTAACGGCGCATTCGCTCGCCGATGATGTTCAGCGATTGGTAGTAGACATCGAAAGCTTCGCCGCTGATCTCTGTTTCGGAAAACGTTGCAGTTTCAGCAGTGGAGATACGATGGTAGCGGTCCGGGATGTCGGCACTCTCTTCATCGAAGAAGATGTGTGTCAGCAGAGGAACTAAACTTGTTGTCCGGACGATTTCAAGTTGAAGAGTGTCCAGAATTCGCTCTGTGCCATCTTCAAACGTGAGGATATTAATCACCGGTTGCCGCAGTCGTATCTCGACAGAATCAGCCGGACGTGGCATCAAGATTGTGTCGACGATAACTTGGTCTCTCCGCACCTTCTGGTATCGCAGACCGATGCCGAGGTGGATTTCGTTCAACCGCCACGACGTTCCGGGGACCAGTTCTGTTAACCCGATGCGGCCACCAAGTTCAGGGGTGAGGAGAAGTGAACCCTGCCGGTTCATCGGCAGAGTGTAGTTGAGCGAGGGGGCGAGCGTGAGGCCAACGGAGTTTAGTTCAGGAATCTTTCCGTTGAATGTCATCCGTTCCCGTTGATCGTTCTCGAAGCGAACGTTTCCCGGAGCAAGCAATCGTTCCTGCTGCTCGAATGTTCCCTTTGCGAAGAGATCAACTCCAAGGCCAATTCGTCCTCTCAAGCCAGAGATAATCTGATAGGTGATTCCCGGCTCTACTTCAACTCTCATGAGTTCCGATGCGATCGTATGCTCAACCTGTCCCTCAACACCCCCCACACCATTGTCCAGAAACTGCACCTCTTCCGCTTTGAACTCCCCCGACGTCAACCGAAGGCCGATGCGAGTTCCAATCTGAAGATCTGTTGAAATAGGGTAGTCGAATAGAACTCCAGCGAAGAGACCAAAACCACTCCCGCCATCATAGGTCGGGCAGCAGCTTGGAACACCTGGAAGACCCCGCATATCGGCAGTGAAGAATGTGGGTGCGGCTCCGGTGTAGAGACCAGCTTGCCAGAGTGGATGAGTGATCTCTCCCATAACAAAGGAGGTGTCATACTTCTGGCTGAGACTGTCGATTGGAATTTTGAACTCTTGTGCGCTGCTTTGCCCACCACCACCACAAAGGTTGATTAGGAGGATGAGGGAGAAGACTCCTATCCACTTTGAATTTTGAATTTTGCCTTTTGAATTCATGTCCATCACTCGCTTATCATCAATCGTTCGGTGAGTGTTTGGGTTGGTGTTCGGCAGACCAAGGTGTATGCGCCACTCGGAATGCTCTGCACGTCAAGTTCAACCCGATAAATGTGCTCAGCTTCGCCGTTGAAGGAGGCAAGCAGAGCTACCTCTTTCCCCATCATGTCGAAGAGGATTAGTTCGGTTTGTCCAGACTCGGCGGCGGTGTAGGTGGCAACTCCCTCCGTTCGTACTGGATTTGGTTGAAGTGTGATGCGGGCAGCAGAAGGGCCAGAGTGGATAAGGCGGACGGAATCCCCCTCGCGACAGACACCGAGAAGTGTGAACGTTCCGTCAACAGTCGTGACCCGGTTCCGTTCTTCAGCTAATGTCTCCCACTGAAATTCTTCGATTGTGAGTGGAGTGGAAGTGTCGTTCCCAAGCTTTGCCCTGAATTGAAGTTCAGCAAATGTGCCGGGGAGGAGAACTGCAGTTCCAGTTACTTCGAGAAAGCATGTGTCCCCGATTCGAAGAGGTTGTGGTGTGCCGCCCGTTGGTTCCAACAACGTTGCGTTGTAGCGAATGCGGAGTTTGTAGGGACGGGTTGCCCCAACGAGAGAACCGGTAACCGATTGCAGGTCGATTGGGATTGTGAGGAGAAGGCCGACAGGTGCTTCGGTTGCCGGAATTGCGACAACAGTCTCGGAGTTCGGCAGAACTCCTCGCCGCCAGAACCCAGCCTCGTGGAAGGTTTCTCCCTGAGAGACCCCTGCAGTTCTACCGACAATCGACTGCGATAGTGTACCGTGCGAACCAGAAACTCCTGATCCGGTCGATCCACCTCCACTTCCGAACGTCCCCCGAGCAATCCGACTTTGCGAGATAAGTTGCGAGTCAGGTAGAGACAGGAGGAGCAGACATACTGCCAACAGAACGCACCCCCCTCGGAGTCCGCATATCCCCCTCGCGACTCTAACTGATTTCTTCGTTCCGAGTTGTTCTTGCCAATTCATCCCTTTTCCCTCGATTTCGTTTGCGAAAATCAAGGTAATCGGCAGGGGTTACGTTTACAGGGGAAGTGGTTACAGAAGAAGAAACCTGAGGGTAGTTTTTTAGTTGAGAGCTGAGGAGTCGATGGTTGCCCTTCTCTCCTTTACCCCTTTTTCTTTGCGCCTTTGCCTCATTGCGCCTTTGCGTGAACAGATTCTTCTAAATCACTGAATGGAAAACGACTCTTCACTTTCCTTTTCTCTGAGATTGGCCACGTCTGTAGAATCGTCTCCACTTCTAACCCAAACTCCTTAATTCCGTTGTAGAGACCCACCTGCCTCGGTCCTGCCTTCTTGATTGGGGCTTCGGCTGGTATCCAGGCTAAGTCTCCTTGCAGTACGATCTTTTCTAAAGGGAAGTAGAAAATGAGATAGTCGCTTGTGTGGGCAGATATGTTCCCGATATGGCAGATTTTGACTTCATATTTCCCATCGGAGATTGTCATAACACTGTCGACAAGTTCCGTGATGAGGGGGGAGGGATTCAGTTGAAGACTGTCAGGCTCAATTGTGTGTGGGGCCGTTGCGAGAAAGCGAACGTAGTCAAGGTTTTCCTCTGTGCAGATAACCGTAGCTCCACGGTGAATAAATGGACGAACCCCTCCGAGATACCACGGGTGATGGTGATCGAAGGCGAAATAGCGTACTGGCTTTCCGGGGGCAATCTTCTCCGCTTCTCTCAACACCAACTCACCATTCTCGCTGTTGAAGGGGACATCAACTACCATCAGAAAATCTTTGAACTCGACAAGAATTGCTCTCGACTCTGCCTGCGGGAGGTTAAGTCCATAGAGATGTTCCGATAACCGCTCCACATGTATCTCCAGAATCACATCCTCTTCAACCTCGACGGCATAGCCTTCTGGTTCCTCTAATAGAGGGGTGACTTCCTCTACAATGTTAGCTGCCGTGACCTTGACTGAATCTCGAATGTCGTGAACTTTAACGACCTCAACCTTCTGCGGATAGTGGAGACCTTTCAACGTTGTGAAGTCGGTGTAGATGAATGTCTCGGTCATATCTCCCAACATGTCATCGCCCCAACTGCTTGTCACCTTTTGCAGAAGCCGATCAGACTTGCCGATGTAGAGTCGAACGGTTGATTTGCCAACCTTAAGACTGTAGATAGCGAAGTTGGGATCGGAGTTCGTATCGGGAGTAGTCTTTTGAGAGTGAGCGTAGTTGAGGAGGGGAATCGGCGAGTAGTATGCTATGCTGAGGGGATATTCAGCCAGTTGGCTTTCCGTAGCGTTCCCAATCTGCTCGCTCCAGTAGGGGCGTATCAGAAGCTCGGTTGGAGAGTATTGGATGTTCGTGACAAAGTTGCGCTCGTTCTGCGAGATCGTATCCTCCCTGAAAAATCTCACTCGACTGCACGAAACTCTCCCCCTGCGGTCGTAGTGTGCAGTCTGCCACGGCTCCGATGAGTGGTAGAGATTATTCTCGCTCCCTCGATAGGCAAGTTGAAGATAACCACTCTGCAATGGCTTCACTTGCTTTGCGAGGCAGTCGTTCAGGTAATCGGGTTTTGCATGATGCTGTGCTTTACCATCTTCTGCAAAGAAGGTGAGTGAAAGAAGAATCGCGAGCGTAGTAGCTATTTTTTTCATGTCTGATTGTCGAAGAATCTCTTGTCTGCTTCCTTAGCTCAACAAGGGAAAGTGTGAGAAGAGCATCTTCAAGTATTGTCCTGACGATGAGAAAAGTCGCAGTGGCAAGAAGTATAGTGGAAGATGCTTGATTGTGCCAGTGGGTGAGAGCACCCTATCTGCTCTCCGTGTGCCCTTGATGACTTAGTGTTGAAATCATCTTTGATGAAGGACTATCACCAAGCCACC
>JBFWSB010000077.1:0-14101 GCA_050248595.1 Kapaibacterium sp. (SeqCode) | reverse complement strand
CTCTACCTATCACTATGAGTAGAGGAACGAAGGCTCTGTCGTTGTAGTACTGGAATTATTCCCTCTTCACAGTAGAAATGGGAAAGACCTGTCGCCATCATCACATTTTGAACTTACGATCACCTGAAGGGAGAAACTATGATCCTTGTCATAGTTGGCACAATCTTCACAGACACTCAGAACTATACTCACCTCGCTTCTCAAAAGAAGGGGAGAACCGGTTGCCCGATTCTCCCCCTCGAAAAGATCGTCACGTTGATCGGCCACGGCAGACAAAGCTTCTCGCCTGTTCAGTAGATTAACAACTCGATGCTCTACATCACTTGCGAGACTCTTCATTCCGCTTCGCTTCATTCAGAGTGACAGTCCTGAATAGAAAGATGTACAACAGAGTATGTTCACCTCGCTTCTCAAAAGAAGAGGGAGAACCGGTTGCCCGATTCTCCCCTTTTTGATTTTTGCATTTTGACTTTTGAATTCCCTTACGAGCATCCGCTTGTGGTTCCGCACTCCTCGCAGACGTGGCAGGCTCCGTTCTGCTTTACGCGCATCGAGCCGCAGTTGCCACACTGTTCGCCGGTGTAGCCGTGAGCTTTAGCAGTTGCGACTTTTACTTCCACGTCGTTTGCTGCTTTGGTCACTTGTGTAGCACGGGCGGCTCCGTTTGTCCCATTGGTTCCGTTTGTGCCGTTCGACTTTGCCGAACCGTTGGTTCCTCCATTCGTCTCCCGCTTCCGGTTCTGCTGGCGTTCCCAGAGTTCACGACCGGGCGAGAGCCGAGCCGAACCGACTTCCTCATCACCCGGACCATACTCAATCCCCTCTGTCTCGTCCACTGCCTTGATGTGAATAAAGTCCTCACGACCGAGATACTCATAACCAATTGCGCGGAAGACATAGTCGATGATCGACGTAGCATTCTTGATTGCCTCGTGTCCCTGCACCGGCCCCGATGGCTCGAAACGTGTGAAGGTAAAGGTGTCAACGATTTTCTCCAGCGGCATTCCATACTGCAACGCCTTGGATGCGAGCACGGCAAAGCAGTTGAGCAAGCCTTTGAAGGAAGCACCTTCCTTGTACATGTCGATGAAGATTTCGCCGAGCTGACCATCTTCGTACTCACCTGTACGGAGGAAGACCTTGTGTCCACCAACTGTTGCCTCGCGAACGAAGCCGTGACGCCGCTTCGGCAAACGCCGACGGTCGGCGCGGTGGTAGACCTTCTCGACAATTTTCTCTTGTACCTGCTGCGGACCGACCGCCTCATTGAAGTACTCCCCACTTCCTATCATGTGCGAGGCATCCACGTCAATGTCTCGAAGCGTCACCTGCTCCACCAATTCTGTATCAGAAGAGACGTTCAGCGGCTGCGAGAGCTTGGAGCCGTCACGGTAGAGGG
Source organism: Kapaibacterium sp. (SeqCode) (assembly GCA_050248595.1). Taxonomy (GTDB): domain Bacteria; phylum Bacteroidota; class Ignavibacteria; order OLB7; family OLB7; genus JAGWAZ01. The sequence continues at coordinate 12,702 of JBFWSB010000077.1, read as the reverse complement.
CAATAGCTTTCAGCATCAGCTTCCACGATTCGGTGTAGACCTTCTCAACATCTTCCAACGTTGCCTCGCGAGGCATGTTGATTGTCTTGGAGATCGCCCCCGAAATAAAGGGCTGAGCCGCCGCCATCATCTTCACGTGCCCCATGTAGGCGATATATCGCTCACCAATCTTTCCACACCGGTTCGCACAGTCGAAGATCGGCAGATGCTCCTCCTTCAGGTATGGCGCACCTTCGATTGTCATTGTGCCACAGACGTACCGGTTGGCCTCTTCAATCTCATCTTTGCTGTAGCCAAGTTCGGCTAAAACATTGAGAGATGAATCCTCCACCTGCGCGTCAGTGAAACCAATCGACTTCAAGAAGTCATCCCCCAACGTGTAGCGGTTGAAGGCAAATGTGATGTCGAAGGCAGTCTCCAGTCCGGCCTCAATTGCGTCAACTTTCTCGTCGGTGAAGCCTTTTGCCTTCAACGATGCGCGGTTGATGTGCGGACATCCCTGCAACGAAGCATATCCCTTGATGTAGGAAGAGACCTCGGCAATCTCTGCATCACTATAGCCGAGGTGAGCCAGCGACTTCGGGACAGATTGGTTGACAATCTTGAAGTATCCACCACCGGCAAGTTTTTTGTACTTCACCAGAGCGAAGTCAGGCTCGATACCGGTTGTGTCGCAGTCCATAATCAAGGAGATTGTTCCGGTTGGAGCAATCACTGTCACTTGCGCATTCCGGTAGCCATGCTCTTCGCCGAGAGCAACGGCACGATCCCAGCACTCTTTTGCCGCAGCAGAAAGATTTTCTGGGCAAAGCTCGTGGTCGATACCAACCGGTGTGACGGTCAACCCTTCGTATTCACCCTTCGGTGCATTGTATGCCGCGCGACGGTGATTTCGCATCACGCGGAGCATATCTTTTTCGTTCCGCTTGTACTTGTTGAAAGCTCCGAGCTTTGCAGCAATCTCCGCACTGGCTGCGTACGACTCACCTGTCATAACAGCAGTGATCGCTCCGGCCCACGCACGTCCCTCCTTTGAATCGTATGGAATGCCTGCCCGCATCAATATCGTACCGAGGTTTGCGTAGCCGAGACCAAGAGTCCGCGTGTCGTAGCTCTTCTGCGCAATCTCTTTCGACGGGAACTGCGCCATCAGAACTGAAATCTCTAACACAAGTGTCCAGATGCGAGTAGCATGTTTGTAGCTCTCTACATCGAAGACGCCACTCTCTTCATTGTAGAAGTGGCCTAAGTTTAGGGAAGCCAAGTTGCAGGCGGTGTCATCCAAGTACATGTACTCAGAGCAGTTATGGATTGCTATTCCGTTAGCAACGAAGTGGCTTGTCTCAGGCTCGGTAAGGTCAAATACAGGCTCTTCCTGAAGGTATGTTAAGCTCTCCACATAGTCGACAAATCGATCTTGGTATGCTCCAACCGATTCATTCAACTCTCGCAACTTCGCTGACTTCTCTGACTGCGGCATGAAGTTAATCTCTGACTCGAACTGCAAACGAGAGCTTCTGCTGATTCGCAGACTGTGCATCTCCTGCACTTCATATTCTTTCATACCTCCATGACCGTCAGGTAATAGAGATTTCGTTGAACCTGCACGGCGGTTTTCGTAAATCTTTGCCTTGATTCCGAAATTGAGAAGCAACATCTGCACCTGCTGTAACAGCTCCAACGAAGTAGAGTCAAGAGCTACATACTGACTTTTTTCACCATAGTTGGCAACTGTTCCATCCGCAGTAAACAACCCACGAAGGAGTGCAGCCTGTTCTTTTTTATTGAGTTTAAAAACCTGATCGGAGAAGGACTTTGCTTGGCTCCCTTGATCCAACAGAGCGAAGGTTCTGAATAATTCAAGAATCCGTGGGCTGCCAACATGGACTCGCAAACTTGTCTCGGTTTCAGTTACTGCGCTGGTTTTATTCCGCTCCCCTAACTCCGGGCGAAGAGAGTTCACAACATTGTTTGCCCAATCCGCAATTAAGAACTCTGACTTAGCAGAGGTGAGGAAGGCAACCTCTCGACGACTTCCCTGAGAATCATAGAGGTTCTGGCTTGTAATGCAACCATCACCAACAAGCAATCCAATAAGTTGAGCAATGTCGGCTGATCCAGTCGATCCGTTTCCAAATTCTCCCGGCACAAGACGGACGACATCATCTTTCGTCAGTTCACAAGCCGGAACATCTCCTCTGTTTTCTGTAAATACCTGATGGTCACCTGTCAACTTCAGCCGATAGCCACTCCGGGTCTTCAACTCATATACAGGTTTGACACCTGTTGGGAAAATCTTTTCCACCCAGTGCATCTTTCCATCAAGACTTTTTACCCCACGCGACTGACCGATAAGACTTCCTATCCGCTCCAGTCCCTCGTGTGTAGTCACAAACGTATCTGCCGTTACGCACGGGTTACTTCCGTTAATCCGTCCTTCCTTCGGGCTTGTGTGCCACTCATTGATTGTGGTGTCGAACTGTAGGCCGGGATCGGCACAGCTCCAGGCTGCGTAGTTGATTTTCTCCCAGAGATAGCGTGCCTTTACCGTCCTCGCAATCCCCTCTTTCTTTCTCCACATCAAGTGCCAGTCGCTATCCTCTGCGATAGCCTTCATGAAGTCATTCGAGACGCGAACGGAGTTGTTGGAGTTCTGTCCACTGACGGTGTTGTAGGCTTCCCCCTCGTAGTTCAGGTCGTACTCGTTAAAGTCGATCTTCTCCACACCTTGATCCACCAACGCGAGAACGCGAACGATGTAGTTGAACGGAATGCCACGACTGAGAGCACGCTGCACTAAGCTGTGAAGTTCCGATGAAGGATCGGCAAAATCTGTTCCCTCCGCACGTCCAACCTCGGCGATCTCGGCCAAGAAAGCTTTGCAGATGCGCGACCCAGCAACCAGTGCTGCAACCTTCTGCTCCTCCACCATCTTCCAGTCGATAAATTTTTCAATATCTGGATGATCGATATTCAAGATCACCATCTTCGCAGCCCGTCGTGTTGTTCCACCCGATTTAACGGCCCCGGCTGCACGGTCGTTCACTTTCAGGAAGCTCATCAGTCCTGAAGAGACGCCACCACCGGAGAGAGGCTCACCCTCGGCACGAAGGGCAGAGAAGTTGCTCCCCGTTCCCGAACCATATTTGAAGATGCGAGCTTCGCGGGTGACGAGGTCAAAGATTCCTCCCTCATTCACAAGATCGTCGCTAACCGACTGGATGAAGCACGCGTGCGGTTGTGGGTGGGTGTAAGCATCTTTCGAGCGGGTCAACTTGCCACTGACGGGATCAACGTAGTAGTGTCCCTGTGCTGGACCTTCAATGCCATAAGCCCAGTGGAGACCGGTGTTGAACCACTGCGGCGAGTTCGGAGCACACATCTGGTTCAAGAGAGTGTATGCGATTTCATCGTAGAATGCCTGCGCATCTTCCTGCGAATCGAAGTAGCCATGCTCCTCCCCCCAGTGACGCCAGCAGCCGGCCAAACGGTGAATCACCTGCTTTGCACTCTTCTCTGCTCCTAAGATCGGCTCTCCCTTTTCGTTGAAGAGTTGATTTCCCTCAGCGTCGAACTGCGGCACACCTGCTTTGCGGAAATATTTTTGCGCTAAGATGTCGGCAGCCATCTGCGACCACTGGCTTGGAACTTCAATATCGTTCATCTCGAAAACGACCGATCCGTCCGGATTGCGGAGCACTGACTTGCGCAAGCTGTACTCAAACATGTCGTAGACATCTTTTCCTGCGGTCGTGTAGAGACGTGAGATTTTCATAGAGTTATTTCCCCTGTAGTATATGTGTTGACGGTTCCACACGACGCCCTGAACCAAGCGCGCATTGTTGGAGAGATTTCCCCCTCCGGTACTGCGCTTCGATCAGCGAGACGTGAGGTCAGTTGTAATTACCTTGAATGGTGACTCGCTATGAGTCGACGGTAGATGGTGTGAACGGCACTATAGCTGTGAGGAACCTTCCCTGCAAGAGAGGGAAGGCGAAGAATATTCTGATTTTGCATGTTGAAGTGGTATGCCATAGTGCTCTGTCTGGTTGAAAAGGCGGGCGAAAGATACGGGAACGAGGTGAGGGAAGTAAAGAGAAATCTCACGCGCAATAACAACCATTGACTCACCTTGTTTCAAGGTTTCCTCTCCCCCTGAACTTCCTTCCCGATTGTATATCTTTACGCTCTTGTAACTGAAGAAAATCTCTGAAAATCGATATTCACAAAATCATGGCGCAAGGGACATCACAGAAAAAATCGGCGACGAAGAAGCGGACAATGACAAATGGAACCGCTACAAAGCAGAATCAACTCAACGGAAGCCATAACGCTGCGGAGATCGACTGGAAGCGCGTGGCTCGCACCCTCCTCCTCTCCAGAGCACTCGACCAAATCGAAGAAAAGGAGCTTGTGCCAGCAGGGTTGATTACCTATCAGTTCTCCTCGCGCGGACACGATTTAGCACAGATCATTTTAGGCGAGCAGATCACACACCCTCACGACGGGGCAACCCTCTACTACCGCTCACGCCCATTTGTTCTAACCCAAGGATTGGGGGCAACCGAAGCTCTCTGCAGTACGATGGGGCGTGCCGGAGGTATCAGTGAAGGACGAGATATTGGCGTTGTCCACAACCTGCCCCGCAGAGATCGCGGAACGGTGCTCCCCACAAGTGGAGATGTTGGAGCACAGTTTACCCCAGCGATTGGGTGGGCGCAGGCAATCGAGTATCGGAGCAATGTCTTGAAAGAAGGTGAGTGGAATGGAGCAATCGCCGTCGCACTAAGTGGCGATGCAGCCTGCGCTACCAACGGATTCTGGTCGGCACTGACAATTGCAACAACGCTGAAGCTTCCCTACCTCTTCTTCGTTGAGGATAATGGCTACGGCATCTCAGTCACTGGTGACCTTCAGACTCCGGGAGGTAGCATTTCCGCCAACCTCGCATCCTTTACTGGTCTGAACGTTCTCTCCGGTAGCGGAGTCGACCCCGAGGAGACTTCACGACTTATTACTGAAGCTGTGCAGTTTGCACGATCAGGAAGTGGCCCAGTCCTCCTCCACCTTCGCGTTCCACGCCTGAGTGGACACTCCTACACCGATAATCAGTCCTATAAATCGGAAGAGCAGGTGGCACAGGAAGAGGCAAACGATCCGTTGCCAAAGCTTCGTGAGTTTATGGTTGGGAAGAAGATTGTGACGGAAGAAGAGTGGGTGAAGATGGAGGAAGAGGGAGAAGAGATCGCACGCCAAGCCGCAGAGAGCGCAAAGAACGCAAAGGAGCCAGATACGGAAGGAGTGTTGAACGGTCGGTTCTACCAGAAAGGGATGCCCCAAGTTGCAGGAGGATTGATGGCGGAAGTTGGGGAAGAAGAGTATGAGCGTTCGCGAGGTGGGGAGTTCGAGGCAAAGCCTGAAGGTCCCAGAATGAATATGGTTGACGCGATTCGTCGAGCACTTGAAAGCGAGCTTCAGCAAAATAGTCGCGTGCTCCTCTTCGGTGAAGATGTGGGGATGAAAGGGGGAGTTCACGGGGCAACAGTCGATTTGCAACATAAGTTCGGTCAAGAAAGGGTATTCGATACATCGCTGAACGAAGAGGGCATTATCGGTAGGGCAGTTGGTATGGCAATGGCTGGACTGATGCCAGTACCCGAAATTCAGTTCAGGAAGTATGCTGACCCTGCCCACGAGCAAATCACCGACTGCGGCACAATTCGTTGGCGAACAGCCGGGAAGTTTGCTGCTCCACTTGTAGTTCGCATTCCTGTTGGCTACGGCAAGAAGACTGGCGACCCGTGGCACTCAGTTTCAGGCGAGGCACTCTACGCTCACCTCGTCGGGTGGCAGATCGCCATCCCATCAAACGCGGAAGATGCTGTCGGTCTGCTCCGGTCTGCACTGCGAGGGAACGATCCGACAATGTTTTTCGAGCATCGCGCTCTGCTCGACACGCGGGATGGTCGCCGTCCATGGCCGGGAGACAACTTCATTCTCCCCTTCGGAAAAGCAAACGTAGTACGCGAGGGAACCGACGTTACCATTGTGACCTGGGGAGAGATGGTTCACCGCGCAGTAGCCGCAGCAGAAAAAAGTCAGAAGAGCGTAGAGGTTATCGACCTGCGCACGGTCTCCCCCTGGGATAAGGAGTCTGTTCTAAACTCAGTTCAGAAGACCAGTAGATGTATTGTTCTGCATGAAGATAACTGGACCTGCGGCTTCGGTGGAGAAATTGCCGCAACTATTGCACAGGAAGCTTTCCACTACTTAGATGCGCCTGTAGAGCGGATGGCAACACCAGATATTCCAATCCCCTACAATCCAACGCTCATGGCTGCCGTCGTCCCCGGTGTCGAGGATATTGTGGAGAGGATCGATCAACTCATCAGTTTCTAAGAATCAGTATGGTCTGCTTGACGAGGTAAACATTTTAACCTTCTGCAGTGTTACTCCCTGAGAGTTGAAGTGTTTTGTAGAGTCAAAAAACTATCTGTTAGAACAAATTTTTTGTCCAGAAGTACCATTAACATTCGGAGTAATGCACATATGACACAACGTAATTATGCTCTCCTTCTCTTTGCTCTTCTCTTCACCAGTTCGTTCATCGTTAGTGGGTGTGGTGAAGATAGTGTTGAACCAACTCCTACAAAGCCACGCATTCTCTTCCTGCACGCAGCACCTATCACTGCCGACAAGGGAGTTGATATTCTCATTGGAGATGAAGAAGTTGTTCAGAACAAGAAATTTGGTGAGTTCGCAACCTACGTTGATGTCCCTTCAGGATCACAAAGCGTGAAAGTTGTCGAGACCGGAACAACTTCGGCTGCATTGGCAACGAATCTTTTCTTCAATGAGGATAAGAACTACAGCTTGATTGCATACAATGAGACCGACGGAACTATAGGTGCTCTTTTGTTCCGGGATGATCTTACAGCACCACCTTCGGGTCAAGCACTTGTTCGCGTTGTTCACCTGATTAACGATGGACCGAAAGTACGGGTAGCCTTTAAGGGAACAGGTGCTCCCCTCTACGACAGCATTGCGTTCAAACAGGTGACTGAGTTCTTTAACCCGAAGCCAGCAGGAACATATACTCTCCGCATCATGGATGTGAAGGAGCAAGGTGGGGGAAATCAGAGTGGTGGGGCAAACGCAATTATTGAGCAGGAGGTAACGTTGCAGGCTGGGAAGATCTATACGTTTGCCGCAATTGGAACGGCTGCCTCTCCAGAATTAGTTGTTATCTCGAACAACTAACTGATACGAAACTCTATCAACAGACATCAGTTCAAACAGAACATTTAATATCTGGAGGCTATAACAAACAATGAAGATTCTGAAACTTCTCTTTTTCTTTGCCTTTGCTGCTACCTCCTCTTTAGGAGTGGTCGGTTGTGAAGAGGATACAACACAACCACCCGTTGTAGTAGTTGACAGTGCAGAAATTCTCTTTATGCACGCTGTGCCAGCAGGTCCTGGGGTTGACCTGTTGATTGACGACAACACGGTGATCACAAATGCAGCGTTTGGTGACTTCGGCACGAGTTACTCGGAGATCAAAGCAGGCTCACGTCAGGTTCGGGTCTTCCCGACCGGAACGACGACAACGCCACTGGTTGACGCAACGCTCGACTTCACCAAAGATCAACACTACACAATCTTTGCTGTCAAAAACACCGCTGGCACTGGTGTAATGCCACTTGTCTTCAACGACAACCTGACAGCTCCGGCAACAGGAAAAGCACATATCCGGATTGCCCACTTAGTTGCCGATGGGCCGAAGATCAAGCTATCGTTCCAAGGGTCAGGTCTACAGGCAATCTTCAACGACGTGGCTTACATGGATAACACGGAGTTCTTCACTCCGGTAGATGCTGGCGCAGTAACGTTGCGCGTACAGACTGCAGGCCCATCTGGCGGCGGCAGCGGCGGTGGTGGTGGTGGCTCCAGCAGCACGATTACGCCAGACCTTCCATTCACATTAGAAGATGGGGGTATCTATACGATAGCCGTGATTGGAACGGTGGCAAACAACGACGAGCAGATTGTGGTGATAAAGCATGTGGAAAGTCACGACTAACATCTGTTGTATCTAATTCGGACGATCTACATTGGCGTGTGATAGTAGAGATCGAAGCGTTATCAATAGTTCAGTCCCCTTCCATGGCTCTCACGAGCTACATGGAGCTTCAATTGATCGGCATAAAAGCGGCCTCGAGGATATTTCTCGAGGCCGCTTCATTATCGGTTTGGCAAAGACGGTCTAAGCCTATACCTATCTATAAAACATTAGGAGAAATCACAGACAATGAGAGTTCTAAAACTTCTCTTTTTCTTTGCCTTAGCTACCGCAACATCTCTTGGATTGAGTAGTTGTGAAGAGGATACAACACAACCGCCGGTTGTAGTGGATGATAGCACGGATATGGGTGACAGTGCAGAAATTCTCTTCATGCAGGCTGTGCCAGCAGGTCCTGGAGTTGATCTGTTGATTGACGACAGAACTGTCATCACAAACGCAGCCTTTGGCGACTTCGGCACAAGTTACTCGGAGATCGAGGCAGGTTCACGTCAGGTTCGGGTCTTCCCGACTGGCACAACAACGCCATTGGTCGACACAACGCTCGACTTCACGAAAGATCATCACTACACAATCTTTGCCGTTAACAACGTAGCTGGCACGGCTATCGACGCGCTTCTCTTTACAGACAACCTGATAGCACCTGCTCCGGGAAAAGCACATATCCGCATTGCTCACTTAGTTCCCGATGGATCGAAGATCAAATTCTCCTTCCGAGCAACTGGCCAAGGACCACTCTTCAACGATGTCCCCTTCATGGGAAAGACAGAAGCCTTCATTCCAGTTGATACTGGCGGAGTAACAATGCGCGTACATGCCGTGGGAATACCTGGTGGCGGAATGAGTGGCAGTGGTCCAGACAAAGTCATTACGCCAGACCTTCCATTCACATTAGAAGATGGGGGCATCTACACGATAGCCGTTATCGGAACTATGGCAAATGATAGCGCGCACATGGTTGTCATCAAACACGAAAAGTCGCACGAATAAATGATCTGCTGGAAGATCTACTCGCTGAAGATCATACAGAGATGAGCTATCATTCAGAAGAGAGATTGGAGCGGAACTCTAATCCCTCTTCGTTCACTATCTTCGCACCAATCAAGCTCTCTCAGAACTACCATTTCATCCTTCTCATATACGTAGAACAACATGAAGAAAAAGATCAACAGGAACGATGACATCCTTTGGAAGATGTTAAACGAAGAACTGGGGATGGAGGAGATTCGCGAAGTGCAAGCCTACCTGCGGGGAGAAGGGAACTACTACGACATGGGATATGGTGGCTTAACGATTGAGCCGTATGAGGGTCGGGTTGATGGATCGACGTTCAGAGTTCGCCACGAGAAACATGGGGAAGAAGTGGTAAATCGTTCTGTGTTGGGGAGTGTTTTGCACGACCTTCTCCACTACCGCCGCAAGCAGCAAGGGTTGATGCCAACAAACCTGAACTGATACCTCCCCTATCCATATGATCTTTGTCCTGCTGACAATCCTCTCATCCCTGACTATTGCTCTGATCCTGAAATTCAATGAGACAAAAGAGGGGAACCGTATGGCTGTGGCTGGTGCGAACTACGTTGTTGCCTCACTTATTGGACTTGTTATGGGAGAGGCTGACGCCCTTATCTCTCTCAGAGAGGTAGGGTTTGCGGTCCTCCTTGGAGGAGGTTTTGTTGCCGGGTTTCTCCTGTTGATGAAGGCAATTCGCGAGACTGGTCTGGCAATCACTGGAAGCGTTGCCCGAACGGCCACTATTGGTCCGATTCTCCTCTCCATCATCTTCTATAACGAGCGTCCGGACATTCTCCGCATCGCAGGAATCGTTTGCGGAGTTCTTGCCTTCATTCTTCTCGGCCTTTCGCAGAGGAAGCAACCTCTGAACAGTTCTCCACAGAAATCGAAAATTCTACTGCTGACTTTTCTCTTTTTCGTGATGACCTTTAACGACTTCGGGATGAAGATTGCTGAAGTTAATAGGATTGATACTGCGAGGTTATTCTTCTTGCTCTTTGGAACTGCTGCGATAATCTGCTGGGGTTTGATCGGAATAAACTGGATACGAAAAAAGAATTGGCAGAAGATCACGCAAAAAGATATTCTCTTAGGTGGAGTTCTCGGTATACCGAACTATCTCAGCAGCTTGTTTCTTATCCGCGCTCTCCACGATCTCCCCGCATCGACTGTCTTCCCCATCGTCAGTGCAGGGGGCGTAGTTGCAATCACACTCTCGGCCATTCTCTTCTGGCGCGAAGAGCTGTCACGCCCAGCCTGGATCGGTATTGGACTTGCGACAATAGCTGTAGCGTTGTTGGGGATGTAGGGGATGATTGAAAAAAGACAAATCACTGATGAGGGAACCCCTCTGCCATGCTGAGAGCTGCCGAAGCCTCGCGCCTGAACTGTTTGTGATACCACGTTCCTCCACAACACTTGCGAGACTCTTCTCTCCGCTTCGCTTTGTTCTGAGTGACAACTCAGGTGTGTCGTGAGCAAGTGCCGATTAGGATTCTTCCACTCCTAACAACCCAAGCAACTCCCCCTCTTTCTCTCTCGATATTCCAGCTCGCAACTCACCACCGAACCGATCTGTTGTCTTGAACCAGTCGAGCGTATCGCGCGCAATTTCTTCGAGAGACCTGAACGTTAATCCAGCATTCACTGCGCGTGAAATATCGGTCCGACTCATCCCATTTGCTTCGGAGGGAACCCAGAGAGGCATATCCATGTATGGTGATATCTGATGTTCGGCGAGGAACTCTTCACTCCCCCAGATGAATCGCACATCCGATTCAAAAGCCTTTGCGATAGTCTGAAGGAAAGTCTCCATCGGCATCGGCTGCTCAGGACCAGTTGCGTTGTACAGACCCGTGACTCTCTTTTCAACCATGCGAAGCATCCACTCAGCAAGATCACGGACATCGATGAACTGAACAGACTCTTCAGGTTTGCCTGGTGCGAACACATCTCCCCCAGCGGCAATCCGCCACGGCCAATATGTAAAGCGGTCGCTTGGGTCGTTTGGTCCAACAATTAGGCCGGGACGAACATTCAGCACTTTCCCCGGTAGCATCTCTTCTGCTCTCTTCTCGGCGGCAGCTTTCAGTGGCCCATAACTTGCGTGGGTAATTCTATCCAGCGGCATATCCTCAGTCAACTCACCAACTGGAGAGTCTTCCGTTGGACCTTCCGTCCCTTCACCAGCATAAACACTAATGCTTGAGATAAAAGTATAGTGGTTGGTCTGCTGGCCAATCTGGTTGAGGAGAAGCTCAACATCGTTCGGGAAGTATGCACTCGGATCGACGACCGCATCCCACGATCTTCCACTCAGTTTCTTCAGGTCATCGATTGATCTTCTGTCGCCATAGATATGCTCAATCTCTGGAAAGAGATCGGGATTTGATTTACCCCGGTGGAAGAGGGTAACTGTGTGGTTTGCCTTTAAGGCAGCTTCAACGAAGTGGCGACCAAGAAAGATCGTACCACCAATAACGAGGATATTCATCTTGATAATGTCTTGCATAAATGAGAATTGTTTCGCACTATTGACGTGAACTCATCCTGACTGTTCCATCAACCCTTATGAATCTATTATGGCATACTATTCAGTCGTTCGTTCTCTCTGCTCAATCATACTACTCTTCTTCGCAGGAGAGATTTTATCTGCCCAAACTCTCCAACGTGTTGACCCACTCGAAACAGGATTTGCAGGCTCTACCACTGCGCGAACCGGAAGTGGATGGTTTGTTCACCGAAACCCGGCACCTTTGCCGACAGTGAAAGGAGGTAGCCTTCTCGGTTCTTACTCTCCATCTGCCCTCGGCATTGAAGGATACAAGGAGGGAGCATTTATCGGTAGTATGTCGTTTGGCGAATCGTTTAGTGTTGGGTTGAATGGTGCTGCATTTGGTGCAGGTGAATATAGCGAGTCGGCTGGAGGAATTGTGGTGGCAACACAGCTTGAACAATACCTCAGGGTTGGAGCCACACTCTTACTTCAGAGCGTTTCAATTGAACGATATGGCTCGAGCGTTATCCCGTTGCTCGACATTGGAACGCAGGTGCAAGTCTCTCCCGAGGCAGTGTTCGGCGCATCCTTTGTGAACGTGACGCGCAGTGCTGTCTCCGATCAAGATATTCCGCAACGACTCTCACTCGGTTTTGCTTGGAGACCTGACTCTACCCTTTCTCTCTCTGCAGATATTGTGCAAGAGCTGCGTCACGACCTTGGCTTTGCTATCGGAGTCGAAGTAGAGCCGATAGAGAATATACCTGTGCGAGGTGGCATCGCATCGGAACCTTCCACTGTTGGATTTGGAATTGGATTTCGGACTGGGAACATCATCGTCGACTACGGCGGTTCGTGGGTAGACCCACTCGGATTCCGCCACGTCTTCGGAGCAGGCATCACCTGGTAGCAACCTTCACCACCACTTTCTCCCAAAACATCATGAACACCCAGAAACTCTTTGCGCCTTTGCGTGATTCCCTCCTTTCATCACATCTTCGGAGCAGACATCACCTGATAACAACCTTCACCACCACTTTCTCCCAAAACATCATGAACACCCAGAAACCCTTAGCGGCTTTGCGCGATCTATTCTTTCTACTAACAG
>JBFWSB010000076.1:0-14201 GCA_050248595.1 Kapaibacterium sp. (SeqCode) | reverse complement strand
ACAAGGAACCAAGTGCTTTGAAGTGGGTAGAGAATCGCCTTCGCCTCAATAATTAGCCCGTCCCCCTCACCATCTGAGAAAAAGGCGCAGGGCAGACTGTTGTCAGTCACGCCAAAGCTTGCTTCACTCTTCCAGTAGCCGTAGCCAGCCCCACCACCGATATACTGGTAGCGAACCACTGGTTCGTGCAGAAGTGCGTCGCTCCCCCTTCCCTGCGCTTTGAGAAGCGGAGAAGTAAGGAGGAGGAGAAGTGCAGTTAGCATTCCCCCTCGGATGATTGTATCTCGAATTTTCATCATCAATTATATGTTGAGATCATTCAGTGCAAAAGGATGTTGGCATATGTTTGCCGGGTCTCCGTCGGTCGTTACTTCTGGATGATAAGTTTCCGATAGACCGTTTCGCTACTACGTGCAGCCCGCAGCCGTAGATAGTAGACTCCGGGTGTGAGCGAGGAGACGTTGAGCGTTAAACGACTGTCCCCTTCCGGCAAATCATACTCTTCGGTCAGGATTGTTGTAGCTCCCTGAGCGTCATACAGGTCGAGGAAAACTCGCTCTTTGTTTGTCGAAGTCAGTTCAAGATCAATACGGTCGCCAGTTGCCGGTGTCGGCGAAACTGAGGTGACGGCAATCTTCGCCGGTGTACCTCTGAACTCTATCGCTCGGAGTTCACGGAAGCAGATGCTGTCGTGGATTACAACGCCAGCATTCTTCACCAGCATCTTCGGATTTGCATCCTCGAATGTTCCGCTGGTAATCTCAACGTAGGCAGCAAGTGAATCTCCCCGTAAGAACTCAAAGTCGAGTTGAGCAAGCTCACCGGCTGAGAGGAGTGCCGGTCCATCGGCACGCAACTCTACTTCTGCATACCGTCCATTCTCCACAATAGGTCCACTCTGCACAACTGATGCTCCGTTCGCCTCGGCTCCGGGACGCACCGACTGCAATTCTAACATCGTCCGGTTCCAACGCAGTGTCCAGACAATCGAGTTGACATCGTAGTTCGCCAGTGAAGAGTCTCCGTAGATCGGCAAGGTCACAACATCTCCCGGCAACGCGGTCTTAACATCAGTAATACGAAGGTTTGCCTCGGCATATCCTGTTCCATTCAGAACTGCCGTCGCGTTTTCATCGAAACAGGAATTGTAGACAGCGCGAAGAGCTGCTTCCCGCTCACGCAATTTCTCAGGACGGAAGCAGATTACCACATCTCTCTGTCCATTCTCTGGAATCTGAATTGGGAAGCTAACGGAAGCCCCATCGAGCGTAAACTCTGTTGAAGGATCGCCGGCCAACGTTAGCAGATCAATCTTGTTGACAATGGCTGTCCCCTCTCCCACATTTGTCAGAGTCACCGTCATGCAGGAATCGTCGTAGATGTAGAGAGAGTCAAACCGAACGTTGTCGGCAATTAGCTGCGGTGCTGATACTGTAATCTTGAACGGCTCGACCCAGGTTCCACCCTGGCTTACAATCTCCGTAATCTCAGCGAAGGCATCCTGAAGCGAACCACAATCTTCAATCAGGAACTCCTTACCATTTGTTCTGCGCGAAAGTGTTGTTAGATAGTCACGGGCATCTTGAAAGTCAGTGGGTGCGAGTTCAGATAAGGCAATACCTATCGAGAATATCTTCACTCCTGCCGCATTCGCCTCGTTGATAATTGTACTAACCGGGCTTAGGTTGTTCAGGTTATCATCGGTCTTCCCGTCTGAAATCAGTACAATCACTCGGTCTTTCAAGGGGCTTTTCTTCAGCGTATCAATCATTGCCCGGAGTGCTGCTCCGGTATAGGTTCCACCAATCTCGGTAATCGCATCGATCGAAGCCTTCGCGACGGTGCGACCCGGGTCTGTGATAAATTCAAGTGGATAGCTGGTGTTAATCACTGGCGTAATTTGGGATCCAGGACTTTTCCGCTCACTGCTGTAGTGGATGATAGCCAACTGATCTTGAATATCAAGTGATGGAAGGTAGAGCAGCGTGTTGTCGATAAAGGCTTTCGCCTGAACTTTAGCTTCACGTAATCTGGTATAGGTGTTTGGAGAACACCTAATGCTGTCCAGCACCATACTGCGCGAAGCGTCGAAAACGATACCAAATGCTATCGAGCGGCGATCGTTCGACCGAAGGTACAACGAGTCAACTAAGGTTCCGGCTCGCTTTGCATCAATGCAGACTTTCACGACAGTACTCTCGTTCGGAGGAATTGTCAATCGAATTGGAGAAAACGGAACAGCAGTGTAGCCAAGTCCTCCATCGAACCAGTAGAGACTATCCACAACAAGCGTTGCATTCCCCACGTTCGAGAGAGTGACATCTGTACACTGCGAGACATCGCACGGCACACGTTCGTCGTTCGCTGGGTTAAATCCAATCTTCGTAACGCGGAGCACGCCACCTGTTCCAATAAAGTCGGTAGAACCATTCAGACCAATCTGCACAAGCCGATTACATCCAACTGTGACATCAACCGGTCTGGAGAAAATTCCAGTTTCGGTTGGAGCAAACTCAATCTCAATATCAATCGATTCACCCGGTGCTAATTCAATCGGCAGAGGAGTTACCAAGCGGAACGGCGCGGGAATCATTAAATCAGCCTCTGTCACAAGCAGAGGACGCTCACCAGAGTTGGTGAATCTTGTGGTTAGTTGCGAAGTTCCGGCAATAGCTGTTCGGGGGAAGTTGAGAACGATTGGGTCAATCTCAACATTAGGGCCGATACCTGTCCCTTTCAAACGAACGCGAATCGCCTCATCGAGTCCCCCTCTCTCAATATTCACCACCAACGAGTCGATGATATTCCCACGACGTGACGGCTGGAAGCAGACCGGAATACCAATGGAGTCTCCAACAGGTAATGTTATTGGGAAGGAAAGGTTTTTTCCGACAAAGAAGCTAACGCTGTCCCGCATCCTAATACTTCGAACTCTGTCGTTTGGTCCTTCTCCTTTCACCCAGACGGTGTCGCAGGCCACCTCGTCACACGGAACTTCTCCAAATCCCTCTTCGAGCATATCGGGAGTATTTCCGGTAATCAGAAGGCGTGCTTTTTGGTTGCACCCAGTACGAATATCGGTGTAGACAGAAATGTATCCCTGACTTGTTGGAGCAAACTCTACCTCGATGACAACTGAACCGTTTGGATCAATCGTTACTGGAAAAATCGAATCGTCAACAATGCGGTAGGGGTCGACAATCCCGGCAAGTTGACTCAGGTCGAGATCGATAGGATCTTGACCCACATTGCGAACAACAACCTGTTGAGTAGAAGTCTTTCCAATCTCGGTCTCTGCGAAACGCAGAATAGGTGGATCAAGTTGAAGATTTGGGCCGATACCAATCCCGCTAAGTTGAACCTCAACAGTATCTATATCTTGGTCGACCGTATCGGTAATAATCAGCTGTAAAACGTCCGTGAAGTTGCCAGTACGGAGAGGGGAGAAACAGAGAGAGAGTTCAACAGAATCTTGGTTGGGAATTATTCGCGGTAGAACTGGATCGGCTCCGAGAAGAAACGTTGTGCTATCTCGCAGACTAATCTGGACAATTGTTTCCCCTAAATTGAGGGAGCGAATTTGTACTACTTCACAAGCTGACTCTCCACATCGCACTTCTCCGAAGTTGAGAGGGTCGACACGCTGTGCCGAAACTGTAGCGAGAGTAGAAAGCCCGAAAAGGGTAAGCAGAATGAGTTTTCGTAAAGCGTCGCTGTAGTTCATAGGATGCTAACTGTTGTCGTGGGAACACCAAATTGGGGTTTTGTGCCCCACGTTCGATACTGAAGATTGAATCACGGGTATTCAAACCCTCAAGCCCGTGCAATGTTACGGATGCTGAGGCGGTTTTGAAAGCAAAATCGCCTCAACGATAGAATGCACGGAGAGAAATGTTTGATGTTAGATATCTCCTTACGTGAGTGACACAAGAGTTCCCTAAATGATACAGAAGAGCCTTTCCAAGAAAATTTTGGGGATTATTGAATTGCGTGCGCTCAAGAGTTCTTTTCTCTTCAGGTGAAGCAATGAACGTGGTAAGAGGGGACTCTCCAAAAGGAAAAGGCGTGACCCACTGAGTCACGCCTTCTCTATGCTCTAACGTTTGTATACCTCCCCAACTACGTGGGAAGAGTTACAAGCATATTATTTACTTCACAACAACAAACTGTTGAACGGCAACTGCTCCAGTTTCATCTTGCAGTCGGGCTGTGTAGAGACCGGCTGGAAGATCGGAGAGGTTGATGCTTTGGCTGTGCTTACCCGCTTCGTAGCGAACATCGCGGAGCAGGTGACGAACAGCTTCCCCCCGAACATCGTATAGAGTAAGGTTAACAGAACCAGCAACTGCCGTGTTGAAGTTGAACTGCGCCTCACCTTGTGCAGGGTTTGGCACAATTGAGGCGATATTCAATCTTCCTGCGTTCGTTGCATAGTCATCCACACCCGACGTAAAGCCTTCAACTGTCCAACTTACTGTGTTGCCATCGCCATACAGGTTCACAATCACGAAGATCATCGAATTGAACTTCTCGAAAGTATACTCCTGGTCTATCTGCAAACGCTCTACTTCTATGGCGTTGCTCGTCACCTTAACTGCGTGGACAATATAGTTTCGGGCGGCTGGATTAAAGCGAATCGTGATCGCGTCTGGATCATTTTGATTCAACCTACTGTAGCTTGGCAGATATGCTGCATATCCCTTCAGTAGCACATCACTCGATTTCGTTGTCGTTGGTATTTGTTGACCTGATGTACCAGCTTTTGTCCCTGTTATGTCCAACTGGTAACGGAACTTCGGATCACCTTGGAACTTGGAATCACTCCGAATAAAGTTTGCCACCCAAAACTCAGCAAACACACTCTCAATTGCTGTTGGGTCGGGTCCCCCGAGTGCAATTTTCGCCGGTTCAATTCCTTGTCCTGATGCTGCTGTCAACCTGTAGAGGAACTCATCTCCAAAGCGCTCGGAGAGATAGTGAACCCAGAGCATTGCCCGCTCATATCCTCGTAGAATCGTGTCGGCATTACCGGATGGAAGCGAGAAGTATGAGAAGCGATTTGGATTCGGAAGAAATAGCCGTGCATCTCTTTCAAAGTATCCGTTCCGCAGACTTGCCACTTCGCTCAGTCCCTCGTTGTAGATCCAGTGCGCACCAACATCTCCACCGGCAGTTTGATAGCGGTTGTAGTTAATCAGATGCTGGAACTCGTGAGCCATTGTTCCGATAACGCCTTCAATCGCTGTGGCACTTTGTCCTTTGTTAATCAAGGATTGCCGACTGTCGATATAGAGGAGGTTGGTTTCGTTTGAGCCTATTCGATTTGTTTGGTCGTACGGACTGAAGTACCCTTCGATAACACCACCACTGCCGAGACCTGGTGGCTCCTCAATATCGGTCAGCAAGAAGGAGGCAATGTGCTCTTCAAACTTTTGATTTATTGGTGGATTACCGAAAATGTCAATGTCATTGAAGACAATGCCCTTGTTAGGATTGCGGGTGTTTGGTCCCGCCTTCACTTGCTTTGTAAGACCTTTTGCTAACGCCTCAATCGTTGCATCAGTGATGGTAGCGTTATCTTTATCATCAACAAAGATCAGAATGGAATCTCCGTTATAGCGCAATGTCGCCTCAATCTCTTTAAATCCATTTTCAGGATTCGTCCGATCTGTAATGTTAAAAAAGAACCCTCCCCCTTGCGTTCGCGCCCACCGTTCTCCTTTCTCGCGAGCAGCAGCCCTCACCTCCATTCTCTGGTATAGTGCAGGGTTATTGATACGAGTACGCTCCAGTGCGGCATCGTAATCGTAGTCGGCTGCCCACTGGGAACCACATACATAGAACTTCCCATCAACAGTAAAACCATGGCTTTGGTCTGCACTGCTGTGATTGTGGTTATCTGTCGTTTGTGCGGCAACTCTCCCCGTTCCAAGCAGAATTCCAAGCAGAATTCCCATTAGAGAAATGCCGAAGGCATAGCGTTGTTTCATGATCTTCCGTTGAACCTATGTGTTAGTGGTGTCGGATTAATGTCAATCTCTACAGACTCAGAATCGTATCTGCGGGCAGATTGTGACGAACAAGTCTGGAAGTTATCGTGTTTTGTGGGGAGAATGCAAGTCGGGACTATAGAAAAATGGTGTTCCTCTCATTAGAACATCTAAATGACAAAGGTATTACACCTTCTATTCTCCTGTTAAAGGAAGCTCATCTTCTTCAGAGAGTTCGTCTCTCTCCTCAATCTCTTCTTTGGCTAACATCTCATCTTCGATTCTAAACGAAAAGGAAAGAGTTTTGCTAAAAACTGGATAGAACAACGATAGAAGGAAGAAACTACTCACAACAAAAAGAAGCCAAGCAAGAAGTTGTGTCGGGTTGAACAACCTGAGGCTCACACTCTCTTGTACCCCTAACATCACTCGGCAAATTTCAACAAAGGATGTGAAAATTGTATAGAATGCGAACAGAAAGAGAATTGCTGCCAGATAAGCCCACCTGTATTCTCTTATTATATCGAGGTTGACCTTGCCCCACATCCGATAGAGTATGAGGAGAACCGCAAGAAAGAGGGGAAGAAGTTGGTTTTTTGTTAATTCTGTGAGGGTGTAGAGAACATGCTCCCACCCCAATTTCGGGGCAAACGCCTCGAACAAATTACTTGGCGCATGATAGAACGGGTTCACGTAGAGAAGGGCGTGAAGCACCAATAGAATCAAGGCGAAAAGGAGAATGATTGATGTTCGGTCAGCACCTAACAATTCTTCTTGGCTCGGCTTGACCAACTCTTCGTCACCTTCCTTCCCCTTACGTACTAGAACTCCTCCCTTGAATCCAAGCCCGAGGATCAGAAGTGCTCCGAACATATTTCGGAACTCTGCCCGCATCACAATCTGGTCAATAAATACCCCTCTGGATAGGAAGTCTCGCACAACAACGAAGATCAGAGCAACCAGAGCCATAACGAGAACTTGGGGAATGAACGCCCGCAAGAACTCCATGTACTCACTCTTCTTGAACTGGGCATAGTAATCGAGAAGCTCTTGAAGAGTTTGCCGGAATATTGCAGTGAGTGGGTGCACACTATTCTCCTGTAATTGCTGAAATGTTGGGTAAATCAACCGAGCTATGCTCGCGATCTTCTCTATCAAAGGCAATAACCAACGGTTTGATCCCACACACAACCAACGCAGGAACTGTCAAGGCACCGATGACGAGGTGGAAGAGAATTTCTAAACCGATGAAATAGACGAGAAGGAAATCTTCAAGTAAAGAATCTGTGAAGGAAAAAATCCCCGGCTCTTTCTTTTGGGATAGATCAAAGTCAACCGGAACGATTCGAATATCTGATTGATTGGTCTTTGGCAGACGATACGATTCTGGTTCGGACGAATCGGGTTCAATCGGAACGGGACTTGGGGTTACCTCTGGCAGGGGAGCTTGTCCCGAATAATCACTCCCTCCCTTAACTTCTGAGTAGATTGTCATCACATGAGAAGAAAAAAAGAAGTATAGCCGTTGTCCCTCACCCACAATGCTGCCAAGAGAAAAGAGAAGAAAGAGTGAAGCCCAAATCGGAACCTTATAGTTCCAGAGTAATTGAACGTTAGGCTTCTTCTCCCGAGATCGAACAATTAGCAAGAGACAAAGAAACAGAGGAAGAATAAACGTCAGGCTAACTTGTTTAAGGAGATCACTCTGCCCCACAGTGCCATACGCTTCCCTTTGATCCCCTACGCCTTCGAACAAACCCTGCACATGGCAGAGGAGAAGACCAAAGAGAAGGAGGGCATTCCACTCACTCCGGTGAACGTTTGCGACGATTCTTCGAAAGCTGAATTCTTCTTCCCCTTCACTTCCACCAACTCGGAACAACGCAATTCCGAAAAGGGTGTAGAGAAGCAAGTGAAGTCCGAAACTTAACCCGGCAAACTCAGGCAATGAGAGGAGTTGATATATCCAGTCCCATGCTCTCGTAATGTCTGCAAAATGATTCAAGCTGTGGAGCTGGTCTACCACCAACGTAAAGCTGACAGCAACGATGAGGCTGATAACTTCTGTCAGGACAACTGAAATCAAGGATGTGATGAAGAGAGGTTTCCCCCCCTTCTTATAGGTGTGATAGACTTCGCGAAGAGTTGGGCGAATAATCTGGATGAAAGAACCCATAAACGTTGGAAACAGGTGATGATGAACCTTGTGATACGAAACACCCTTCCCCGCAAGATTACAACAGCACTCTATACTCCACAAGTGGTGCGAAGAGTATGAGACTCATTATCCGCAATCACCCTACAACTGCTTCCCCCGGCCACAAATGCCCCTCGGCAATGCACTGGCAGTTCTCGCAGCGGGTTTTTCTATCGCTCTCTCTTCCAGTTAACCTCTCTGGCCAGGCCGGAACTCCGTTGAGTAAGGCTATCCCGTTTAAGCGCAACTGGGCTGCCACAGATTCGGTCAGGGCAGCAATAAACTCAGGATGGTCGTTAAGTCCACCTGTCACTTCGTAGTGTTCGATACCAAAATGCTTCGCTTCTTCCCGCACCTCCACGTCAAGCTCGAAGGCTGTCTCGATGTGGTCGGTAACGAAGGCAATCGGAACTACTAACACAGCCGTTTTGCCAGATTCACCAAGCTCTTTCAGTTTGGCAGGTGTGCTCGGGGTTAACCACTTTGCCGGACCGACTTTGCTCTGGAAGGCAACATCGAACGGATGATCGTTCCGGCGAAGCCTCATCAATCCCTCTACTGTTGAGTGAACCAGACAGCAGTAGGGATCGCCCCTCTCCAACATCTCATTCAATGGCGTACCGTGTGCGCTGAAGAGAATGTGAACATGGGAGCGAACCTCCTCTGGAAACTTTGCCAAGCCCTCGTCAATTCGTTTGCTCAGTGCTTGAAGGTAGCGTGGGTGGAGTGTATATTCCTGCACGTAGGTGCTCGGCCAGACCGGAATCTCTCCGAACTCTTCCAACACCTTCCAGTAGACAAGTGAAGCTCCTGTTGTTGTCTTGGAATAGTGTGGGTAGAGGGGAAGGAAGACCAACTTGGTCACTCCATCTCGCTTCATCTGCTCAGCCGCTTCCTCACTAAACGGATGCCAGTAACGCATCGCTGTGTAGGTGCGAAAGGTGATTCCGTTCGGATCCCCAAAACGGTCGTTCAGGTTTTGCTGAAGTGCTTGCGCCTGCCCTTCAGTCAACCGATTAATAGGTGATCCTCCATTCGGATCGATCTGCGCATAATCTTCCCCAACCTTCTTTGCCCGAAGCGTGGAGATAAGCTTGCAGAGAAGATGCCGTGTGATTCCCCTCAACGGAATGTCGATAATTGCTGGATCCATGAAGAGGTTGTAGAGGAAGGGCTGAACATCTGCCCCTTTGTGGGGGCCACCTAAATTCAACAGGAGAACCCCGACAACATCTCCACGCTCAAGCTGGAGAGCATCGCCACTAAAGTATGAGCCATCGACGATGCGAGGATCGAATCGATAGAGTCTGGAAAATTTGATTGGTGTCATAGTGCCGATTGTTCAATATGTCTGCTGACGTGAAGATACGATGAGGGAACATCTTGCCGATATTCTGTCCAACTCTTCCACGCTTCTCTTCGAGTTTGAACGGGAAAGAAGAGTGCGATTCTCTGGGGAACACTTGGTATTTACATCGAGTTAGGCTGTGGAAGACATATGGCTCTTCATCGATATGTTTTCCAGATTTGAAAACGGTATTCATCTATCGGAAGAGACCTCGCAGACGAATTGCCTGCGAGGTCTCTTCTTCTCACTTCAATTAGGAATTCCGTAAGAGCGAGACTTTACGCTGTCTCCTCTACCTGCACATCCCGCACGCCAAGCTCACCTTCGATTGTTTCAACATCCACCTTCAATGCTTCGGCAACCCGGCGGCCGTAGTCGGTATCGGCTGCGTAGAAGTGCTTCAACTGCCGCTTCTGCACTTCCTCACGGGCTTGGCTGAGTGGACCGGCAATTGCCTTTGCCAAACGATCTCGCTCACCTTCGTCGAAAAGTCGATAGAGATTTCCGGCTTGCGTGTAGTCGTCATGTCCCTCGCGCGAGTTGTAGCGATCTACCGTCACGTCCCCTAAATGCCAAGCTGGCTCCTTGTACTCTGGACTCTGCTGCGGAGTACCGGAAAGAGTGTTCGGGAAGTAGTTTGGCTCTGACCCGTACTCTGCCGCGGTTGCCATCTCACCATCCCGCTGATAGTTGTGAACCGGACAGCGCGCCTTGTTCACTGGAAGCTGCTGGAAATTGTTGCCAACCCGATAACGGTGGGCGTCGGCATAGCTCATCAGGCGAGCCTGAAGCATCTTATCTGGACTTGGCCCGATTCCCGGAACCAGTGCCGACGGGCTGAACGAAGATTGTTCAACTTCGGCAAAGTAGTTCTCTGGATTTCTGTTGAGTTCTAATGTTCCAACTTCGATCAACGGGAAGTCGCCGTGTGGCCATACCTTTGTTAGATCGAACGGATTCCACTGGAATTCTTCGGCTTGCTCTTGTGTCATCACCTGAATGTAGAACTTCCAGCGAGGGAACTCTCCTCTCTCAATTGAGTTGAAGAGATCACGTTGGTGGGACTCGCGATCTTTCCCAATTAACTCCGTTGCCTCCTCATCCCGCATGTTCTTGATCCCCTGCTCTGTCTTGAAGTGGAACTTGCACCAGACTCTCTCCCCCTTCGCGTTGATGAGTGAGTAGGTGTGGCTACCATATCCATTCATGTGACGATAGCTTGCCGGAAGTCCACGGTCGCTGAAGAGAATCGTCACTTGGTGGAGCGATTCTGGGCAGAGTGACCAGAAGTCCCACTGCATATCCATATCGCGCATGTTATCCTTCGGGTGACGCTTCTGCGTGTGAATGAACATGGCAAACTTGTGCGGATCGCGCACGAAGAAGACCGGCGTGTTGTTCCCTACCATGTCCCAGTTCCCTTCTTCTGTATAGAACTTCAAGGCAAAGCCTCGAACGTCACGCTCTGCGTCGGCAGCGCCTCGTTCCCCTGCCACTGTAGAAAAGCGGAGGAAGACATCGGTCTGCTTTCCAACTTCTGATAAGAAGGCTGCCTTCGTGTATTTGGTCACGTCGCTGGTCACCGTGAACGTTCCAAATGCTGCCGACCCCTTTGCGTGAACTACACGCTCTGGAATCCGTTCACGGTTGAAGTGCTGCATCTGCTCCAGAAGCTGCACATCTTGCATGAGCAGAGGACCACGTGGTCCGGCAGTAATCGAGTTTTCGTTGTCGGCTATCGGAGCACCCTCAGCCGTGGTTAGTCGTTTCTTTTGCTCATCCATAGGTTGACACCTTAATTATTTTTAAGAATTGATAGGAATTTCTGTTGAGAAGTGATGGAAGGTAGAAGGAGCATCATCATCAATCAAATCGAATGTTTCTATATTCACATAGAGTTTTTCTATCATTGATTTTTTAAAGATGACACTCACACAACTTCAATACATCGTCGCGGTAGACACGCACCGTCATTTTGGGAGGGCAGCAGAGGAGTGTAATATCTCGCAGCCGACGTTGAGTATGCAGATCAAGACATTAGAAGAAGAGTTGGAAGTGGAGTTGTTTGACCGTGGGAGAAAGCCGGTAATCCCGACCGACCTTGGGAGAGAGATTATTGCGCAGGCGCGGGTGATCCTTCGGGAGCGGGATCGGGTAGACGATATTCTGAAGGATGCGCAGAATACGATCTCTGGTGAGTTGAACGTCGGCATTATTCCAACACTTGCCCCCTACCTTCTCCCCTTAGTAAGTAAGACCTTTACCGAACGCTATCCTGAGGTAACTCTCTCAATCCGAGAACTGACGACGGCAGATATCCTAACTGACCTTGCCCGCGATCAACTCGATGCTGGTTTCATTGCAACGAAGGAAGAACAGGTTGGTATGGCAACACGCCCCCTCTTCCGCGAAGAGTTCGTCTCCTTTATTGCTCCCAACCATAGGTTGTCGCAGGTTGAGAATCTGTCGGTAGAGAACCTCGACCTTGAGGACATGTGGATTCTGAGCGAAGGACACTGCTTTCGCAAGCAGGTGTTGGATCTCTGCCACGAGGATGACCACTCATGTGGCCCGAGGCGTTCAATTCTTTTCGAGAGTGGAAACTTGGAAACGGTTCGGCACATGGTGGAACGAAGTGGCGGTATGACACTTCTCCCAAAACTTGCGACACTCTTTCTTAGCCCTCAACAGAAGAAGCTGATTCGCTCGTTCGCCCCACCGGTTCCATATCGGGAAGTCTCGGTGATATACGGAAGAGCCTTTCTGAAAAAGCGTCTGATCGACCTCTACGTGAACTGCATTCTGGAAGTTGTGCCTCAGCTTGTCGGGGGGATAACGAGAAAGTAGTTGCTTCGCTTACCTCAGGTTGGAACGGGATACTTCGTGATAAATCCTTCGGGGGGTGGTGCGGCATTTCTCATGCGGATGATCGAGAATTCGAGAGATGAGTCGGCAACCGCTTCGCGGAGTTGCCAGAGAGAGGGAGTGATGCGCAGTTCCACACTCTCTTGAAGTAGGCATGCAAGTGGTGACGTAATCTTCTCTTCGGCAATCGGCACAACAGCTTCAAGCGAAACCCAGTAGCCTGCCCCTTCATCTTGAAGTTTGAACCGAGCGGGATCAAACGTGTAGAGAACAATCTGCTCAGCCAAAATGCGCTCTACCCATCCCGACTCAACAACGATAATCCGCTCTGCACTCGTCGCTCCAATCAAGCGTTCCACATCCTCTCGCTTACTCTGCTCTGTCTTCTTGAACGTTACCCGAGGACAATCGCGCGGAAGTAAATAGTTGGGTAAGTGTTCGCGGTCAATAGCCCAAACCATATTACCCTCAGCACCCGATCTGGATGGTACTGGACGAGGCTCAAAGAGCCTAATGCCGGAAGTGTCGCTGATATGGTAGAGATTCATCCGCTTCTCCTTTGCGCTCTTTGCGTCCCTTTGCGCGATCACTACCAAGCCACGAGATGCAAAAGGATTTACTAAGTATCGCTACTCCGCTCCCAATCGATCGATCAGGAAAGCATATCGGAAGGCTTTCTCCTTCAAGTAATCGTACCGACCTGATGAGCCGCCATGCCCCGCCCCCATGTTTGTTTTCAGTAGCAAGACATTCTGTCCAGTTTTCGTTGCGCGAAGTTTTGCGGTCCACTTAGCTGGCTCCCAGTATTGAACGCGAGGATCGTTCAGTCCAGCTAAGACAAGCAGGTCAGGATACTCTTTCGCCTCGACATTATCGTAAGGTGAGTAGGAGAGCATGTAATCGAAGTACTCCTTCTCGTTCGGGTTCCCCCACTCTTCGTACTCACCTACTGTCAGGGGCAACGTTGCGTCGAGCATTGTGTTCACAACGTCGACAAAAGGGACGTTAGCTATGGCCGCGCGTACCAAGTCGGGTCGCATGTTAATTACTGCACCAACAAGCAATCCCCCCGCGCTTCCCCCCTCTATCGCTAACTTCTCAGGACTGGTATATCTCTCTTCAACGAGTTTTGCACCGCAGGCAATAAAGTCTGTGAAGGTGTTCTTCTTCTTCAAGAACTTTCCTTGATCGTACCACCTGCGCCCCATCTCTTGGCCACCACGGATGTGCCCAATAGCGAAGACAAACCCACGGTCCAGCAGACTAAGTCGGTCGCTGTCGAACCAAGGATCCATGCTGTAGCCATAGGAACCGTACCCGTAGAGAAGACAAGGGTTCGTTCCATCACCTTTGAATTGATTTTTTCTATAGACTAAAGAAATTGGTATCTCCTCACCATCTGGAGCATAGGCGGTAATGCGTTCGGCGTGATAGTCTGTAGGATCGTATCCACCCAACACAGCTTTCTGCTTCAGCAATCTTCGCTCACCACTTCGCATGTTGTATTCGTAGACTGAATCTGGTGTTGTCAAAGAGGTATAGCTGAAGAGAAGTAGATCTGAATTGAACTCTGGGTTCTGCTTAACGAACGCTGTGTAGACCTCTTCGTCGAACTCCACATCTACCCACTTCTGCGCTTCGAACTCATAGATCGATATTCCCGTTAATCCCTTCGTCTGCTTGTGGAGCACCAGATAGTCACTATACATCGCGATGTAGTTCAACATCACATCGTCGCGGCCTGGAATCACCTCCTCCCAGTTTTCTCGCGCAAGGTGATTCACTGGTGTTTTCATCAAAC
>JBFWSB010000075.1:0-14315 GCA_050248595.1 Kapaibacterium sp. (SeqCode) | reverse complement strand
TATTATCCACCCGGAACGATTTCGATCACAACGGTACGGTTGTAGTAGCGCTGCTCCGGCTGGCCGTTGCCGAACGGTGCTCGCTTCTCATCTTCACCGAAACCGTATGAGTCGAACGTGACCTTGCGTCCCAACTTGGTCAGCGCATCGGTCAGGATACGGCGAGCTTCGTCGACACGACTATCGGAAAGCTCGTTGTTGTACTCTGGCTTGCCAATCACATCTGTGTGACCGTGGATAATAACGTTTGATCCGTTCGGTATAGCAGGGGCAACCGTCTCGCGCAGGAACTGCTCGTATGTGGTTACCGTCTTCGACTTATCGAACTCGAAGAGAATCGAGTAGCGAACGCCAGTCTGTTGCTCATCCGGATCAGCCCGCACCAAGCGGAACTCGCGTGACTGTGATTCGAACGTGCCACCATCTTTCAGAACGTAGACTGTCTTGGCTGTGTAACGTCCTTCCCGTTCTGTTCCACCCAACAGTTCGTTAGCGTCGATGCGAACGTCTTGATCGCCACGGTATGGACCGAACGTCTTCACTGTTCCATCACGCTCGGTGATTGCAACTGAGGCAGACTCCACTCTATCGTCACTATTGAACTTGAAGATAACGTCGTTTCCGATTGGCTCTTCTTCAAGCGTCACAATCTCTACTGGCATCAGGATGCTCGGTGGCTCGGCGTCAAGCTCTACGCGCCAGTTCTCGGCATCGATCAATGCCTTATCCTCACCACTGGAACCACCACTCCCCGACTTGTGCGGAGGCATATCCGATCCCTTCGTTGTAATCCGGGAAGCATCGAGTCCGAACGTAGAGACTAAATAGCTCTTCACATTCTCGGCCATCTCCTTCCCCTTCGCTGCGTCGCCATTTGCTGAGCCGGTAAGTGTAATGCGTGCCGACGGATTTCTCTTCATCCGATCTCCGAAGACATTCAACGCATTGTAGTAGACTTCCATCTGGCGCTGCGAGCGTTGCTTCACACCAGTTCCAGGATTTGGGTTGCTCTCATGATTCAACAACTGCTCCTCGCGGAACGATCCAGCCTGCGCCGAAGAGAGCTTCTTATAGCGCGAAGGGAGTGCCGTTGATCCCGGATCGAAGAAGATGTAGTTCCGCAGCGGGAAGGTCTCCTCCACTCGACGACTCTCTGCAACAACCGTCGGGGCGTTAACCCTGAAGTCATAGGCAATCGGATTGCCGTTCGCGTCGGTTATCACTGGAGAAGTTGGTCGCGCACCGAACTTGAGTTGAATGCCGGCGCGGATTGTGTTGATCGTATAGTCAAGATTCCGATTCACTTCGTTTGCTGGATTCTCCAACAAGTTTTGGAACCCGAGGTGAAACTGTGCAAATGGTGTCAGCAAAATCTGCGTACTCGACTCCGAACTTGTCAGCGGAATATCGTAGCCAACTCCCCCCTGCGCCCCAATTGCAAAGCCACGAACTCCTACCAAATCAGATGTTGTGGTATTTGCCGCACCGTTGGTGTCGACCGTGGTATACTCACTCCCCTTCCCCAAATTAAAGTTGAAGGTAGGGCCGAGAAGAAGGTGGAAGAACCGGTTGCCTAAGTTCAAACGAAGGCTTGGCTCTACGCTCAGGTAGGACAAGCTTGTGGAAAGACCTTCAGTCACTGATGCAGTCTCCGAAACAGGAGTAACAGCCGAATCGAAACCGACTGGACGTCCATCGTAGCCAACCATCATAGTAAAGCCGAGAAGCTTTCCGGGATTATACTCAAATAGACCACCGAAGGTCGGGCCAAGGCCACTCCCCTCAGTGAAGGATGAGCCGGGAATGCTTCCGAAGTTCCGAAGCTCACCACTGAAAGTGCTGTAGTTTACACCACCATAAACTCCGAACCACCAACTGGCCCACTGCTCGGCCTCTTCGCCCGGTGTCTGCCCGATTGATTTCCCCACTCCCATCAACAGGAAAAGTCCTGCGAGTATCGTGGTAATGAAATTACGTTTCATTGAATTTTTCTTCATACGTGATCAATAATGTTTATAGGATCAGGATTGATTCTCTTTGGCTTGGTATTTCTGTGTCGGAAAGAGACAGGTTGCTTCAACGATTGTAACGGGTACGACACATTGCAGGAATGAATTACGGCAAAGTTAAAGAATTGAGGAGGTGGAAGATGTCACGAATTACGCTCCGATCTACTCCAATTCCCTTTCAGAACTACTCCCTTTCATCCGGCGTTACCTTCTTCCCCTTCAGGTGATCTATTAGCCGCACATTGAAATCTGGAGTCATAGTCAACTCAAACGTTGCCGAAGCAAACTCCACTCTGTCGCCACTCTTCGCGAACTCCTCCAAAATCCTCGCAAAGAGAATATCCTTCACTCTCCGCCGCTCTTTAAAGTTGACAACATAGCGGAGAGTAAACTCCATCCAGTTGTCGGTTGCCACAAGGGTTACCATCGGGTGAATCTGTGCATTCTCGATCAGGTAGGATCGCACCAGATGATCCCACGCAGCCTGCACTTGGTCGGTATACTCCCCAACAACCTCTTCGGCAACGTCGTTCATAATTTGCTTTGCCAAAGCCACATCTCCACCATAGCGGACAGGCACTTTGATTTCATCCCAGAGGAAGGGAAATTCACCCGAGTAGTTAAAGACTGGCTCTTTAAAGACAAAGCTGTTGGCAATGCGGACCACTCGACCATTGTAGAGATCACCATCAACCCACTGGCCAACCTCCATCAGCGTGGTGCGGAGAATGCCAACGTCAATCACATCCCCCTTAATTCCACCAAGCTGAACGCGATCGCCGGTGTTGTAGAAGTGGGCAAAAGAGATCGCCAACCAACCGGCGACGCTAGCAATCACCTCCTGCAATGCAAAGGCAATGCCTGCACCGGCAACCCCCAATGCCACGGTTAGTCCCCCAAGTTTGTCGCTGAAGACAATGGTGATTACCAGAATCGAGACAACGTACCCGGCAAAGGAAACGAACTTCCGGGCACGGTAACGAATCTCCGTACTCGCAACCCGCCTCCCCAACACCTTCTGAACAAAGCGAACGAGGACAACCACCAGAAGAATTCCAGCAATAACCGCCACCAACTTTCCCACTGTCGGGTTGTAGAGATAGGTGTTGAAGAATTGTTCCATGATTAATGAGCATTGAATGTATTAAGACTATGGAGTAACGATCACATCTCCTCTTTCAATGCACGCGAGCAATTGTTCGACTGCATGAATTAAACGTCGAAACGAACGGGAGCGCACACTGGCTTCTTCAAGATCAATTAACTCAGTGAGAGCGGCTTGATGAAGGGTCTCTTTATAGATAAGAGATTCGGGCAATTGCTCAGTAATCCACTTCTTTGGGTTCAAACGTTCTTCAGGTGAATCATCAAATTGACAATCGGTTGGAAGGCCAGGAGTCCCCTTCAAGGAAACACCTGCAATTGTAGAAAGGCTTGCGAGGAACCAGGCTTCGTAACATCGGGTAGCGCAAGTAATTGCGATAGGTACGGGCGGAGCCAACGATCGTCCTCTCTCCGCAAGATTATATGCCAATTCCTTTGCACAATCTCCATCCGCATCAAGCAAAACAAGGATGCCAGAAACTGTTGACCTGAAACCAAGCTTGAGAAACTTTTCAAGTCCATTTTCCCGAGTCAGGTTTGGCTTCCCCTTCGTATTGAGCGGCGACTCTATTTGAACATCCCACCTTTCCATTGAGTAGAGGATGTTTCGTAACAATGTTGGGAAGGCTTCAACTTCCCCCTGACCTTCAACGATTGGGAGAAGTCTGATCATCGGATGAATTCGTGTCGTTAGGGGTACCATTAATTTTCAGTTCTTCGATCCTCAGCAAATCGCCCGTAGTGAACAGTTCATTGTTGATTGCATCAAGTTGGTAGTTCTCTATCCCGCCGATATATGTTTTCCCTTCACGCTTCTCTACGACTCGCAGATTATTCGGATCGAACTCTGTAATAAAATCAGGGCTTTGTGTTGTGAGGATAATTTGAGTTTTCTGTGACACCTCCTTGATAACTTCGGCCAAGGCACGAAACGTCCCAGGGTGCAGGTGAAGCTCTGGTTCTTCAATAGCAAGGAGTGATGGGAGGTTAGCCTGAAACAAGGCCGTAAGTAAGGCAAGTACTCTAAGAGTACCATCTGATTCTTGGCTTAATTCGTAATACGGATGGTCAGGAGAAATATGTCGTAATTTCACGACTAAATACCGACTAACCTTGTCAATAGCATATTTATCAACATCACCAAGAATCGACTTGAGAGCGGAACAGATCATCCGATAATGTGATAAAGGCGAAGGAATAAGTTCCAGCTGTACTGAAGGAGAAGAAGGCATAAGCTCTAACAGCTTCTGCGCCATATTTTTCCCATCTTCTCTCAGAAATGGTTCGTTGAGTATATTTTGTGGAACACGCAGAGAATCTAATGGAAAAATGGAATAGCAACGGATCTGCCTGAAATAGTACTCAAGCAACGCCACTCTACCATCAACGAGACCAACTTTCGACAGAACTAGTTCATTCGGCTCTGGATCGCTCTTCAAAAAGTTGGATACTTTCTCCAGCTGATTCTGCCATTGTCCGTTTTCTACAGAATAGATCGGTTGATCTTCTATAGACTTTACATTAATCCAACAAGACTCTGACCCAACGAACCATTCATTTTCAGAAAGACTCTTTAACGCAATTTGATATATCCAGATTGAATCTCCATCAATACCTTGATCCTTGGCATTGGGTCCAATCCATACAGTGATTATAATATCCGTGAAACCCTTAGCACCCCACTTGCGCAATCGTCCAATTCCTCCTCTTTCATCTATTGCCCTGTCGAGACCAAACCGAACAGCTTCAAGAAGGAAGCGAATTGCATCAATAAACGCACTCTTTCCCGCACCATTCCGCCCTACTAACACAGTAAGATTCTCAAGCGAGACATCAACCTTCTCAATGCTGCGGTAGTTCTCTATTTGAATTCTTGTAATCATAAATACTCAGGCTCTCAATGTACATTCTTAGCAATCACAGACAAAGAATCTAATGCCAAAATAATTCTCTCTTATTTGCCCACCACTCCCCACCGCCTCAACAACGGCCCCATTGTTAAACCTTGAACGATAATGGAGAAGAGGACGACGATGTAGGTGAGGGCAACTATTGTCTCCCGTTCGGTGAATGGTGCTCCGTTGAGGGTGACCGGAATCGAGAGGGCAAGCGCAACGCTGATGCCTCCTCGCAACCCGCCCCAAGTCATCAGGCGTGAGGTGTAGCGGGGGAGGTCTTCTCCCTTCCCACGCCAGCGAAGGATATTTACAGGCAAGGCAACGGTTCCTAACCGCGCCAAGAGGACGATGGCAATCACAATGATTCCGGCCAGCAAATACTCTCCAACGAAGGAGAGAATCAACATCTCCAGACCGATTAAGACGAAGAGGATGGCGTTCAGAAATTCATCCACAAGTTCCCAGAACATGTCGAGATGTTCGCGCGTTTTGTCGGACATGGCGAAGGCACGCCCGTGGTTGCCGAGGAGAAGTCCGGCAACAACCATGGCAATTGGCCCAGACAGGTGGAGCCACATGGAGATTGCGTAGCCGGTAAAGACGAGGGCGAGGGAAATCAGAATCTCTACCTGATAGTTGTCGATGCTCTTCAGCATTCTGTAGCCGAGGTAGCCAATCACGAAACCGAACAACGCCCCGCCGAGTGCCTCCTGCACGAAGAGCAAAGCAATTCCCCCTCCCGAGACTTCTCCACTATGTCCTCCACCAATTCCAGCTAACGACCAGATTGCCATAAAGATGACAACGCCAACACCGTCGTTGAAGAGAGACTCTCCCGAAATCTGAACCTCCAACGATTTTGGAACCCCAAGTTTTTTCAGGATACCGAGAACAGCTATTGGATCGGTTGGGGCAATCAACGCGCCGAAGAGGAGGCAGTACCACCAACCGAGCGTGACGCCGAGAAGGGGAAGAACGAGAAAGAGGACAGCACCAACGAGAAGCGTAGTTAGGAGTGTGCCGAAGACTGCTAACAAAAGAATCAATGTTCGTTGTTCGCGCAAGTCATTCAGGTCCACGTGGAGAGCACCGGCAAAGAGAAGGAAGCCCAACATCCCCTGCATGAGTGTCTCGTTAAAGTCGACCTGCAACAGAATCTCCCGCGCTTGGTCGTGAATTCCTAAATCAAATGCACCGAGAATAACAATCACCAGCGAGAATGCAAGCCCCATCACCATCAACCCAATCGACATCGGCAGCTTCAGGAAGCGGTAGTTGATGTAGCTGAAGATGGCTGAGAGTCCGATTAGTCCGGCGAGGAGATTGAATAACGTCATGCAGTTTTAGTACTTAAGAGTATATGAGTGTGTGGGTGCGTGAGTGTATGAGTTCACCTGCATTTGAGGGAACAACTGGTGGGGAGCGCAGCCGAAAGAGCTGGGGCTACCGGCTTTGTACACCCTCACGCTCACAAACTCATCTACTACCCCAATCTTCTGAAAATCGTTTGAGTTCTGTGTTGATAGACATGACAATCTCTACTTATCCGGGCGCAGGCTGAAGAGCTACGGCTACCACTCTACACACTCACAACTCTATGCACTCTACGAACTATGATAAACTATTTGCCTATAAAGCCTGGATTGGGAGCTTGCCAGACCATCTCTCCCGACGTATTGTAGAGTGTCGCCACACCACTCAATTCTCCTGTCACAACGGTCATGCGTGCAGCCCCAGCAGTGTCGAGGAGCACCATGCCCCCACCGGCTGGAGTTGCCAGAACCGAGTAGAGAGGACGCCCTCCGTTGCTGTTTAGATCTACTTGCCCTCCACTCCCCTGCGACCGGAGCACAATCGTGTTCACTCCCTCAACATTGTTCACGACAACGGCTCCACCTTCAGGCCGCGCACCAATCTGCGTCATGTTTGCCCCAGCATTGCTCTTGGTAGTAACGGCTCCTCCCGATCCAGTTGCCTCCAAGAGAGCAACCGGATTGCCCCCTTTGTTGCTGATTCCCATCACTCCCCCAAGTCCGGAAGCCCCTGCCAACACCACCGGTTGTTCTTCTTGATTCATCACCATTACCATCCCTCCCATCGGATTACTGGTAAGGTTTACCAGTACCTTCCCGTCGTTGTCAACTACTTGAAAAGCTTTTGCCTGAATGAGATCGGGAACACCCCCTGGGCCGGCTGCAATCAAAACTACCGCAGTAACTGAGGCAAGGAGACCGAAGAAGGCTCGACGCCAAGTCTGTTCTTTCCGCTCAAGTCGAGCGAGACGTTGCTCAAGTGCATCAAAGTTCATGTTATTCACTCCCTTCTGTATCATGTTTGGATAGATAGATATTCATTGTTAGATAATTATCGCAGTGGGGGCAGACGATTCCTCCCATCCCTACCTCCTGTTCAAACTTGCCCTGAAGGCGTTCTTGCATCGCAGCAGCCTCCTCTTTCTCTTTCTCTTCTTCCTCATCTTCTCTGACAAATCCAGAGACGATAATGCCAGAAGGAAGCGCAACGAGACCAATACTCAGAATTGAGATAAATGCGGCAAAGACTTTCCCTCCAACTGTTATCGGGTAGACATCGCCGTAGCCGACAGTTGTGAGGGTAACCACACCCCACCAAAGGGAGGCGGGGATGTTCGGGAACGAATCTGGTTGTGCCTCGTGTTCAAGGTAGAAAATTACTGTGGAAGAGATAATCAGAAGAAGAATGATTGTGCCGATCGACATGGTTAGCTCTTCCCGTCGATTGCGAAAGACTTCCACAATTACCTGTGCAGCTCGCGAGTAACGTCCCAGCTTCATCAAACGAAAGAGCCGGAAGAGGCGAAGTACACGAATCGTCCGAAGATCGATCTTGAAAAGCATCGGAAGGTAGAAGGGGAGAATGGCGAAGAGATCGACCAAGGCAAAAAACGAGACGGCATAGCGGAGACGACCACGAATGGGTCGTGAAAAGCGAGGATCCTCCACAATCACCCAGAGACGAAGAACGTATTCAACCGTAAAGACGACGACGGAGAGAATCTCAATCCACTGAAAGATAACGTGATACTCGTTGTAGGCCTCCTTCATCGTCTCGATCATGACGGCAATCACGTTCAACACAATCAGAACTGTGATGCCGTGACGAACCCACGACTCCAATCGCGAATCAATTTCTGGAGACTGTACGAGATCGTAGCCCCATTTGCGAGCACGACGATAACGACTCAGTGACGACATATCCAATGTGGAAGATTCGTTCGGCTTCTGCATTCCAATTTGATGAGGCAAAAATACTCAGTAGAACAGAAGATACGGCACGAGCCGTTTGTGACGAGGAGATTTTCCGGTTTATCTTGTCACCCTATGGAAGAATCAATTTGTTTGGAAGGGTTTGCTGCGGTGAAGGGGGCCTTAACTGGAGGCTTTCGGGAAATGGGGCAGATCCTAATTGACCCAAAACGAGAGGATCGTGGAATAACCTGGCTCCGTCGGGAAGCGGAACGGCGTGGCGTGGTGGTGAAGAACCAGACGCGGGAAGAGCTTGACCGACTTGCCGAGAATCAAGGGCACGGCGGAGTTTTGGCCTTCGTCGGCCAGCGACGTTCACCCTCACCAGAAGAGCTTCTCCCCGATACCGGTTCTCCCTTTATCGTCATGCTCGATGGAATCGAAGACCCCTACAACCTCGGATTTGCAATCCGCGCGCTCTGGGCAGCCGGAGTTGACGGACTGATTCTCCGCCGTAGAGATTGGTCGAGTGCAACAACAGTAATTGCTCGCTCGTCCGCAGGAGCATCTGAACTGATGCCGACTGCACAGGTAAGCTCTCCAGATGAAGGGGCTGAAATCTTTCGCTCTCTCGGACTAAAAATCGCTGTGACGACGAAGGAGAAGAACAGCCGCTCTCTCTACGAAACAGACCTCACAGTTCCCCTCTTCCTCTTAATTGGTGGCGAACGGCGTGGTGTAAAACGATCGTTCCTTGACCGTGCCGATCTTCTGTTGGAAATCCCTTACGGACGTGACTTCCGCCAATCGCTCGGAGCAGCCTCGGCAGCCAGCATCCTTGGATTTGAAGTGATGAGGCAGAGGAGAGTTCATAGAGAGGAGAGTTCGTAGAGTTTATAGAGTTGGAAGTGTATGGGTTTATGAGTGTGGGAGTGTATGAGTTTGAGAGTTTATAGAGAGAAGAGTTCGTAGAGTGGTTGCAGTCACTCTTCTTCTTTGCGTACTTCGCGCTCTTTGCCCCTTTGCGTGAGCGGCTTTGCGTGAACTCTTCGCTATTTTTGCTAAGACTTTGCACAACAACTATCGACGATCTACTATCTAATCAACAATCGAACCGATGTTCAGCTTGCACCGATACGTTCTCAGCCTCTCGATTCTCTTCTGCATCTCGACAACTACTCTCTTACCTCAAACAGCTCCCGACCGGATTTCTGTTGGAGGAGAGATTGACCTGACACGATACTTCGGCTCGTTCAACAGCGACTTCGGTTTTGCAGGGATGTTTGTAGCTCGCTGGAACATCACTGACCAGTTCTCCCTCTTCGCCCGCCTTGGAGGAGGATGGTTGAGCAATGCGATCTCATCAGATAATATCCTCTCCCACCCTGGGTACTTTGGTCTTCCGAACGATACCATCTACCCCACCACCAACGGCAGCATCAACCGCGAGGAGACGAACAAGATTAGCATGACAAACTGGGTGGTTGCCGCCTCCTGGAACTTCCGAACAGAGGAGCGTCTCGTCCCCTACGTAACTGCTGGCCTTGGGTTTATTACCTTCGATCCCCGCAACAGCGAGCAGGGAGCAAAGTTGCCGAACAATCAAGAAGGTTCGCTCTACACGAACACTTCATTAGTAGTTCCAATCGGAGTTGGAGCCGAATATTACCTGACGCCAGATCTGACATTAACTGCTGAGGGCCGATTGAATCTGACGCTGAGTGACTTCTTAGATGACTTCGACGACGGAGGACTTCCAGATGGATATGGAGCATTGGGAGTTGGCGTCAGCTACTACGTCTTCGGGAAACTCGACTGCGATGAGGATGGATTTAGTGACCGAGAGGAGAAGCAGGTGGGGACTGATCCTTGCATCCTCGACACCGACGGTGACCAACTGACCGATATTGAGGAAGTGCGTACCTACGGAACGAATCCACTAAAGCCCGACACCGACGGCGACGGACTTGGAGATGCCGAAGAACTTCGAGAGTACAAAACAAATCCTCTGAGAATAGATAGCGACAACGACGACCTGACAGATGGAAACGAAGTAGAAGTACACCGAACGAATCCACTATCTGCAGATAGCGATGGAGATAAACTGAACGATGGTGACGAAATAGGACGCTATAACACAAATCCGTTAGAGCCTGATACTGATAAGGATAGCTTGAATGACGGCGACGAGATTGAACGGAGAACAAATCCTCGCGATACTGACTCCGACGATGACGAGTTGACCGACGGAGAGGAAGTGCTAACCTATCGCACAAACCCACTCGACGCCGATACTGACAACGATGAGTTGACTGATGGGAAGGAGATTACTATCTGGAAGACTGATCCGCTCAGCCCCGACACAGACAATGATCGTTTAGCAGACGGAGCAGAAGTGCAAACCTACAAGACGAACCCGAACGACCCAGACAGCGACGACGATGGCGTGATCGACGGGGAAGATGCCTGCCCTCTGGTTCGAGGTGTACCGGAGCGAAATGGCTGTCCGGCTCCACCAAAAGTCGGGACGATTACTGACTTCCCGGCTGTCTACTTCTTGAAGAATACGGACCAGTTTGATTTTTCCAGACCGGAGACAACCGAAAGTTTGGCGAAGATCATGTCCTACATCAACCAGTGTCCCGGACTTCGCGTGCTAATTGAAGGGCACGCCTCCCGTGAAGGGTCTGACCAACGGAATCTCCTATTAAGTGAGATGCGAGCCGACCGAGTGAAGGAGTGGCTTATAGAGCGAGGAGTTTCGTCGGAGAAAGTTGAGGGAACAATCGGCTACGGAAGCGTGAGGAATGCAGCACCCGAACCGGATCCTAATTCAGAAGAGGCGAAGAAGATGAACCCGGAAGAGCTGGAGAACATTCGGCGACAGAATAGGCGAATTGCAGTGAGGGTAGCGCGGTCGTGTGATTAGGAAATCACATCAGAATCAGATAAGTTAGCCTCTATATAAGGAAGAAAAACTTCATCTAAATTCAGTGTGTGGCAGCATGGAAACATTATTTGAATTTATCACGCAAAACCCTCAAGCAGCAGCACTTATTCCAAGTGTACTAGTTGCCTTGCTGGCTATTAGTACTTTTCGTCGTAACAACAAAATCAAAGCAGCTGAGATTCTACTTAAGATTGAAGACGAGTACAAAATGCATGTTCAGACGTTTTTTGAAATTGAGTATTCTTCTTCATATCTGGAAAAATATCGCCCCGCACTTCAAAAGCCTTCTCGTTTAAGTAGCAAAGAGATTGAAGCCATAACCAAACTCGAGAAAGCATTGCAATTTTTGTATGTCTGTGAGAGTGTTCGTCGTTTGGGTATAGACAATGGTTCTATAGATCGATTATGCCAGTATCATCTTAATATTCTTTCAGCCGAAGAGGAAGATCGTAGTGAGCTAAAAGCATATGTTGAAAAATACTGGCCCAGTATACGGAGTTGGCATCTTTCAAGAAATCATTCTTTGCTAAAACGCATGTATTATCGCATTTATCGAAAATTGACTAATCGTCACCGTAACCCATCCAATTCTCCCAAGCTTACATAGTAAAGAGACTCTTGTTTTTAAAGCTGGTATATTTTATTTGCAAGACTTGGACAAGTTTCTTGCAAACCCATACCTTCTTGATTCCGTTCAACAACTCAAGTTGACCTGTGAGGAGTTATGCCTCATCCTCATTTTGATGAACCTCAAAAATCGATTACTATTCGTCCGATTCAGCTTGAAGACTTCGACGGCATCGTTGCTCTCCAGCTAAAAATCTTTCCCGGCATGAAGCCGTGGAAACGCGATCAAATCGAAAGCCAGCTTCGCCTCTTTCCTGAAGGACAACTCTGCGTTGTCTATGAAGACAAGATCATCGGTTCTTCCAGCAGCCTCATCATTGATTTCTATGAATATGGGGATGTTCACTCGTGGGGGGAGGTTTGTGAGAACGGCTATATCACGAACCACGATCCAGAGGGAGACACACTCTACGGAATCGAGGTAATGGTAGACCCCGACTATCGCGGGATGAAGATCGGGCGCAGACTGTACGAAGCTCGGAAAGCACTTGCGCGCCAGCTAAACCTGAAGCGGATAGTAATCGGTGGACGTGTCCCGAACTACCACGAACATGCCGACGAGCTAACGATTTACGAATATGTAGAAGAGGTGGTTGCCCAACGTCTCTCCGACCCAATACTCACATTTCAGTTGGCCAACGGATTTGTACTCAAGCGCATTCTTGAAGATTACCTCGGGGCAGATGGAGAGTCGCGTGGATATGCATTATTGCTGGAGTGGGTGAACCTGCACTACTCACCAAACCCTGCTGAGCACTCACGTCCCACAATACCTGTCCGCATTTGTACTGTACAATATCAGATGCGGAAGATCACCTCGTTCGACGACTTCGCCAACCAGTGCGAGTACTTTGTAGATGTTGCCAGCGGATATAAGAGTGACTTCGTACTCTTCCCGGAGATATTCACACTTCAACTCCTCTCATTCCTTCCGCAGGAACGTCCCGGCACATCTATTCGCCGCTTGACAGGATTCACTGAGAACTATATCAACCTCTTCCAGTCGCTCGCAATCAAGTACGCAATTAACATTGTAGCTGGATCGCACTACTCCGAATACGATGAAGATGTCTACAATGTCGCCTACCTCTTTCGGCGGGATGGAACTATCGAGCGGCAAGCAAAGATTCACATCACACCGAACGAACAGCGGTGGTGGGGAATTAAGCCGGGGGATAAGATTAAGGTGTTCGATACTGATAGGGGGAAGATTGCGATCAACATCTGCTACGATGTCGAGTTCCCTGAGCTGGGCAGAATTGTCACCGAGAAGGGAGCACAGATTATCTTCGTCCCCTTCTGCACCGACAACCGGCAAGGCTATCTTCGGGTCCGCTACTGTGCCCAAGCGCGAGCTATAGAGAATCAAGTCTACGTTGTCACTTCCGGAGTAACGGGGAACCTTCCATCAGTCGAAAACATGGATGTGAACTACGCACAATCGGGTATCTTTACGCCGAGCGATTTTCCTTTCTCGCGCGATGGCATTGCCGGAGAATGTCAAGAGAATATTGAGTCGGTAGTGATTGCCGACATCGACTTGGAGGTACTGCGACGCAACCGACAGGATGGAACTGTGCGGACGTGGCAAGATCGGCGACTTGATCTCTACGAGATTCGAGAGCTATCAGGTGAGGAAGAAGAAATTGAAGCAGAAAATCTTTAACAGACTATCGAAATAACCAACGCAAATCTATGAACAGAAGACGACATCCATTCCTGCTTTCACTTCTATTGATTGCCGCAAGCACGATGCAGTTACGCGCGCATCCGGGGCATGGTGAATCAAATAGCACAAGTCCTTTGCACTT
The DNA here is from genome assembly GCA_050248595.1 of Kapaibacterium sp. (SeqCode). Classification (GTDB taxonomy): domain Bacteria; phylum Bacteroidota; class Ignavibacteria; order OLB7; family OLB7; genus JAGWAZ01. Next base: position 692 of record JBFWSB010000075.1, on the reverse strand, counting down.
CCTGTTAGAACCAGAACACTTGGTTCCAACACTGGCAGCACTGGCAGCCGTTGTAATCATCCTGTTGTGGCGTCGCAGGAGGAGCATTTAATTTTGGATTTGGGATTGTGGATTAGGAATTGAATTCTGAATTCCTAATCCGTGATCATAAATCTGCAACCGGGATAGATACACATCATGATAAAACCTCAAGAGCAAAAATTTCTGAGCCAGTGGGAGGGAACGCGAGCAAAAGGGAAGTGGCGATATATCTTCATCGTCGGGCTTGTATGGGGTTTTCTCAGTGCCACTTTCTCTCGGCTTTTCGAGCTTCTCTTTGCAGGTGCAAACTTCAAGGAGATGTTCTTCTCTACTGACTTTCTTCTCTTTCTTGGAGTATTTCTCTTGATAGGAGGGCCAATCTTCGGCCTCATTGTCTGGACTCTATCGGAGCGGAAGTACCGAAAGTTGAGGGAGAAAGCTTGAGGTTATCGACACTTGAATTTGGTATAAGAGTTCCGTCTACCATCACCCATACACTCTCACACTCACGAACCCATACACTTCCCACTCTACGAACTCTACACACTCTCCTCTCTACGAACTCTAACATCTCCCTTACTGCGCGTTCAGATCCATCCCTGCATAGTATCCGAGGTCGACATCTTTCAGATATTTCGTGGCGAAGGTGATCTGCCCGACGTGGTAGGAGA
>JBFWSB010000074.1:1474-14352 GCA_050248595.1 Kapaibacterium sp. (SeqCode) | reverse complement strand
GCACAGAAGAAACTATCCCCACACCTGTGGGGTGATCCGAGCGAAAGATTGAAGCAGAGTAGAAGGCCGAAACTATCCCCACACCTGTGGGGGTGATCCGTTTATGGGGGAGCCGGTGAAGATGATCTTCATACTATCCCCACACCTGTGGGGGTGATCCGGATTGGAGAGAGAGACTCACCCAATGTAGAGAACTATCCCCACACCTGTGGGGGTGATCCGCTGCTTTTGCAAGTCTGCTCGATTCTCCCGCCACTATCCCCACACCTGTGGGGGTGATCCGTAAGTACCCCCCTCCCGGTGGATCGGGAGGGGACTATCCCCACACCTGTGGGGGTGATCCGGCACTTGTCGAGAGCTTCTACACGTTCAAAGAACTATCCCCACACCTGTGGGGGTGATCCGCTGGCAGATGGCTCGATCTCAAACGCAGAACTACTATCCCCACACCTGTGGGGGTGATCCGGACCGGCCTTACTTACTTACAGTATCTCGCTACTATACTATCACCACACCTGTGGGGATTGGATGTTGAAGCAATTGCCCACGATCGAAAAGCCTATATCGATCAGACGTTCCCTTAGGAACAGAGAATGCTATTCATTTTTTAGTGAATATCGATATACTATTCTAAGGCTGACTTCAACTTTTCTTTTAACTATTCTATCTTTGTCTATTCATCCTCGCAGCATTTATCTCTCATTATTTAATCTGGAGGTTGGTGTGGGCCGATTTCTGTTTGTTCTCTTCTTCTTGATTTTACCTGCCCTTTCGTTGCAAGCTCAGGTGGGTGAACTTGTTGAGGTCGATTCGCTTCTCTCTCCTTTGCTGATAAGGCTTGCTGATGGAAGAGTGGTGCGGTTGATCGGGATCGACCTTCCTACATCAACTTCTGCTTCGGATTGCCGCGAACACTTACGCCATTTGATTGGCATAAACTCTGTGACGCTTGTTGCCGACACGATTCTGCTCGACCAAAGTAGTGATACGTTGGAACGCTATGTCTACGTCGGTTCGGTGATGCTGAACCAACAGATGATTGCTGATGGATATGCTCTCCCCACCGCAGTGAGCCACTCCCACCATGATGAATTTCAGACGTTAAACGCTGCCCATCAGGCAAGTGGTGAGGTTCGAGAAAGGTCTGAGTCAAAACTGCGTGAGACATCAAGTGAGAGCAAAGCATCATCATCTTCTTCATCAACATCTACTTCTGTTCAGTGCTCGGGAAGGACGAAAAAGGGGGCGCAGTGTAAGCGGATGACAACTAATCCTTCGGGAAAATGTTGGCAACATGAGTAATCAATCGAATGGTAGGATTGCAGATTCCGTTTGGGCGATAGTCTGATTGATCGATACTCCTATTGAGCAATAACCGATCTGATTTAGTAAATAGGAAGAGATACCGAACCGTATCCTTTTCGTTCCTTAACTTGTTCTCCGAGTATGAAAAAAGAGTATAGATTCCTTCCACTTCTCTCGCTCTTTCTCTTCTCTTGTCATGAGGATGGGCCAATCACGACGTCTCTTCCACCAACTCCGACCGTTGAGGTCAGTGGGACAGCCTCCTATCCCTTTGCTGTCGGCTATGCTGGTGCTACTGACTCTGGTAACTTTGCCGCAGTTGTCTACAACACTGATGGAACGCCTCGCAATGTCTTCGCTTTCGGAAATCGCCTTATAGACTTTCAAAAACAACCGACGGGTAACTTTACAGCCTTCCAATTTGAAGCTGAGCGTATTGGCTATTTTTTGGAGTTCTCTTCCTCTGGCAAAGTCGTTCGGCGTCACGAAAGTGTCACAACCCCTGAAACTGGAGTGCACGAGCTTCGACTCTATCCTGATGGTTCATCTCTCCTCTACGGTGTAATCCACCCAATTGTCGATATGACTACATTTGATGGCTGGGATGCTGTTGAAATCCAGCACTGCATCGTTGAATATCGTCGCCCCGACGGATCGCTCTTCACATGGTCAACTGCAGATGGGATGGATTATGCCGATTCCTTTGACCACTACCAGGGGAGTCCGGCAGATCCTTATCACCTCAACGCAATCGACAGAGATAGCGATGGTAACCTGTTGATTTCACTCAGGAACGCTTCCCAAGTTGTGAAAGTGAACAGTCAGACGGGAGAGGTAGTATGGCGACTTGGAGGAAAGCGCTCCGATTTCACTTTTGTGGATGATCCTCTCAACGGTTTTGCTCGCCAGCACGGAATCCGACGGCTCCCGAACGGGAACGTGATTCTCTTCGACAATGGAAACGAACACACACCTCCTGTCTCACGAGCTGTAGAGTATGCGCTCGATGAATCTGCAATGACCGCACGCCTTATCTGGGAATTCCGGGACACAACCTTTGCCTTTGCCATGGGCTTTGCCGACAGATTGCCCAACGGCAACACGTTGATTTGCTACGGCACAAGTCAGATTATTCGTGAGGTAACACCAGAGGGAGATGTGCTGTTTGAGATGAGAGTTCGTTCGCAAGAACTTCCTTATCGGGCAATACACATAGTAGAGAATTGAGGCACGACAATTCCTTCTGGGTGATAGTCCTGAATTGGTAGGTGGACGACTTCATCAAGTTAATACCAAATTCAAGTAAGGAAGACGTATTGTTAGAAGAGAAAGGAGTGCATACACTCTTCTATTGCTCCCCTCGCCCGGGATCGGGAGAGGGGCGGGGTGAGAGGGCGAAGGAAAGAGGTAAACGGCTTCGCCAATTATACTAAATAAAGAAGGGGAAGACGGATATCGTCGTGCAGCCATAGGCCCTTGTGAAAAAGGATTGTCATGCAGAGGCTGCCGAAGCATCTCACCGGCTCAGTAGTGCAACACTCGTTTCTCCCCACTCCTTGTGAGATTACCTGTGGTGCTGCCTGCGGCGGTCTTCATTCGGCTTCGCTTCATTCTGAGTGACAATCTTGGGTAAGTAGATATACGTCTCCCTTAATCTAATTTGGTGTTAAATCTATGCTCTCTTCTCACACAAAAATCTGAGCAGAGAAAAAGCCCGACTGATAGATATATCAGTCGGGCTTGTAATTTTTTCACCTCGCAGCGCGAGAAGATCTATGAGACTCCCTATTTACGGAGTTGTCTTCTTGTGATCGAGGTCAACAATCAGCGAGAAGCGGAGTGTGTTGGCAAGTGGGTGTGCCTCTTCGATTGTGTTGATGTAGCTGAAGTCAAGCCCAAACTCTTGATACCGGACACCAGCACCAAAGGTTAAGAACTCACGGTTGCCGCTGACTTCAGACTCTGAAAAGTACCCAGCGCGGAGCGCAACAGCTTCGTCGTACCAATATTCAGCACCGATACTCAACTCGACACCCTTACCATTCCCCCAGGCTGTCACCAGCGAGATTGGAACTGGGTCAACTTTCCGCCCAGAATCTGTGCGGTTAATCAGAAGCTTGTTGATGTCGGCTGTGAACGTTAGGTCGTTGAACTCATCTTGCACAACGTGGAAAGCTGCACCGATGCGGAGTGCGGTTGGGAGCGGATCGGCCTGCTGAATATCAATGTAGTGAATCTTTGGTCCGATATTCGAGAGCATAAAACCGAAGTTCAGGAAGTCCTTTGGCATTCCCCACTCGGTCTCCGGTCTCCAGAGAAGACCGAGATCCAGACCAAAGCTTCGTCCAACACCACTCCCCTCGTTATCACCAACTTTAATGCTCGACAGGTTAGATTCGATGTAGCGCCCCTGAATGCCGGCAGCAAGATCGGAGGCAAGTTCTGTGGAGTACCCTGCACCTATCGCATATTCTTGCGAGCGGAAGCGCTGCCCTTGGTCTCCATTATCGAATGTTTGCTGGAACTCACCAAGGTCAAGGTAGGTAATGTGGGCACTGAGCGTTCCATCCAATTCCTCAACAAAAGTTGAGCCAGTCAGGAACCCGTAGTGGAGGTCTGCATTGAACTGCGGCAACCACTTGGAGTAGTTGATGCTAACCTGCGTGTGCTTCTGAAAGCCGAGCCCACCAATATTGAAAAATGTTGCGTTAACATCGCTGGCAATCGCCGTTCCAGCCTCACCCATACCGGCGTAGCGAGCGTTCGGAGCAATCTGAAGGAAAGGAACCGCGGAACCGCCACCGGCAGTCTGCGCAAGAAGTGCTGTTTGAGTGAAGGAAAGTGAAAACAAAGCACAAGCAAGCCACTGTATTGTCCCGCTTTTAGGTGAGACGGACGTTGCAGAAATCTTCATCGGATCAGTTCAGTTAGTTGAGTTCGCGCCGCAAATACCAGCAGCAGTAGAAGGGAATCTGCTGCTTCCGCATTGCGATCTGTTTTGTAATTGGTCTGCAAACGTTCAATAACTACCTCAGCTATGTTCTGAACTACGGTGCAATTCTTGTGCCTCACTTCCCCCCTTCTCACAACATCTGCCAATATATGTTCTCCACTTGCAAAAGACAAGGCAAGAAGGAGATATGTTACGCTAAATCAGCAGCCACGTTGTGACGAACTGCGTCGGCACTCTCGTGCATGGTACCGAAAAATAGGATGTTTTTATATCCACCCTTGTTCTCTGTACCACTCGATTGTCCCCTTCACTCCCTCATCAATGGATACCTGTTGACGGTATCCAAGCTCTTCCTTAGCCTTTTCTACACTGCAAATCCAAAAAGATTGGGTGATGTCTTTCCCCTTCTCCCTATCGAGAATTGGTGGGGATTTCTGGAATTTTCCGATAAAACCGCTTATTCCAGCCGCAGTATATACAAGAGCGTGTGGCACGCGGATATAACGTACGCGCTTCTTTCCCATCAATTTCGCTGCCTTCTCCCCGACTTCTTCCCAGGTGTACATATCCTCTGAACTGATAAAATAGGTCTCCCCTTCTCCTCGTGGATGTTCACCTGCCAGAACAAACCCTCGCACCAAATCGTCAACGTGAACCAGACTAACAACTTTTCTGCCAAATCCAATTAGTGGAGCAAATCCTTTGGCAACCACTTGAAAGAAGGTGTAGATACCGACATCGCGTGGTCCGTAAACAGCTGGTGGGCGGACAATCGTGATGGGCAAACGATCCGAAAAACTGGTAACCACTCGCTCGGCTTCGGCCTTACTCTGTCCATAGGTGGTGATTGGTCGGTGCAATACTGACTCATCAACTGGTTGATCTTCAGTAAAAGCAGGACCAATTGCAGCGAGACTGGAGGCGTGAACGAAGCGTTTGAGGTTAGGGTTCACTTTCAACGTGGTTTCCAGCAAGTTGCGCGTTGCGTCAACGTTACCACGGTAGAATCCTTCCCGATTTTTTGCGGCCACTACACCTGCAATGTGGTAGATGTAGTCAACCCCCTCAACTGCTTTTTCGAGTGAAGCTGAATCGGAAAGACCCCCAACTACTTTTTCAATCGGAAGGTGTTCTATCCAACGCAAGTTGGATGTCTCTCGAATTAGAACGCGAAGGTTGTGCCCCTTACGATGCAATTCTTCTGCAAGATGGCTTCCAATAAAACCGGTAGCACCGGTGATGAGAACATTCATGTATTACTTGATAACTGCAGTTTTCCAGATTTTCGGGAGATTATTTCCCACTGATGACTTTTGCATCTTCCAATCGCTTCTGAAAGTAGGCGTAGAGAACGATCATCATAATTCCGGAAAATAGTGAGATACCGGCAGCCAATAACAACAAGGTATAGCGTTCTCCCTCATCGTTTTTGTAGAGCAGATAGAGAAATCCAAAGACAAAAGTGGCCAAGAAATTGGCAATTGCCATGATAATGAAAGAGTTGGCCGGACTCTTCTGTGCTGATGATCCTTTAGTCACTGTGTTGTTGAATTGTTGTATTGACAAGACCGACAACGAACGAGAGCATAGGAACTCTCATGAGTACGAACACCTGTTCCTCAGAACCCCTAATATACCGATTCGAGTTCGTTGCATTGATACGCCCAATTCGGAGAAGACAGGTCTCCCCTCACCTAAAAACAAGGCGACCCGAACCATTTACAAGTTCGGGTCGCTCTCATTTCTGTCCTCTCTTCAAGAATCTTCCCTTTACGAGATTGGTATCTCACCAAAAACTTAGGAAGCGTTCTCTTCAGTAGCCTTCTCGACTTCCTCTGTAGCCTCTCCCTCTTCAGCCGCTTCGTCTGCCGAAGCCTCGGCTTCAGCTGGCTCGGCCTCTGGTGCAGATTCTGCAACTGGCTCCTCAACTACTTCAGCAACAACTTCTGCCGGTGCATCTTCGCTCGGTGCCACTTCCTCTGCCGCCACTTCCTCTGCCGGTGCTTCGGCTTCCGCCTCAACTACCTCAGCAGACTCAGTTGGAGTCTCAGCTACTTCAGCGGCAACTTCTGTTGGTGCGGCTTCGCTCGGTGCTGCTTCAGCCTCTTCTGCCACAGCTTCCACAACTGGTTCGGCAGTCTCGGCAACTTCTGAAGAGCTATCGCTGATCGAATTTGGCTCCGACTTCGGCACTGGATGTGCGTTGAAGTAATCTTCCTGCGAAGCAGCATCCATTCCCTTCAGAGCCTCAACTACCGAGAGAACGATCTTCTTCGAGTCCGAATCAAACTCAATTACTTGCAACGGCAGTTCATCACCAATTTTGAAGTACTCAGCGATTTCCTTCACCGGTGCAAAAGCCAACTGCGATGTTGGAACGAAGCCATCAACGCCGAGAGGAAGCTCAACAATCACTCCCTTGTCAATCAGGCGAACAACTTTGCCCTTGGTAAATGAACCAACGTCGTAGTCCGCTCCGAACTGCTCCCACGGATTCTCCATCACCTGCTTGTGTCCAAGCGAAATGCGCCGCTGTTCTGGCTCGATGCCCATCACCATCACGTCGATCTCATCACCCTGCTTCAGCATCTCACCCGGATGGCGAAGCTTCTTCGTCCAACTCAAGTCGCTGATGTGTACAAGGCCGTCGATACCTGGCTCAAGCTCGACAAACGCACCAAAGTTTGCGATGTTCCGAACGATGCCCTTGGTAACCGTTCCAACTGGATACTTCTCCAGAAGTGAATCCCATGGATCTGGCTCCAACTGCTTCAGTCCGAGTGAAATCTTCTTCTCTTCTTTATCAATATTCAGCACCTTGCACTCGATCATCTGGCCAAGTGCCACGATCTGTGAAGGATGCTTGATATGCTGTGTCCAAGACATTTCGGAGATGTGAATCAGTCCCTCGATGCCGTGTGCAATCTCAACAAATGCACCGTAGTCGGTGAGCGAGACGACCTTGCCGGTGATAACCTGACCAACAACGATACGCTCGTCGATCTGATCCCACGGATGTGGTGTCAACTGCTTCATGCCGAGGGAGATACGCTTCCGCTCCTCGTCGTACTCCAGAACAACAACTTCGATCTCTTGGTCGAGGTCGACAACCTCTGATGGATGGTTGACACGACCCCAAGCGAGATCCGTGATGTGTACAAGTCCATCCACACCGCCGAGATCAACGAAGACACCGAAGTCGGTGATTGCCTTGACGATACCCTTAAGAACGAGACCCTTCTCGAGCTTATCGAGAATCTCTTCCCGCTGCTCTGCGAGGCTCTCTTCGAGCAAGACCTTGTGTGAGACAACAACGTTTTCGTTTGCGTGGTTGATCTTCACTACTCGCACGTCGAGTGCTTTCTCGATCAACGCGTCAAAATCACGTACTGGACGAACGTCAACCTGCGAACCAGGGAGGAAGGATTCGATGCCGAGCAAATCGACGACAAAGCCACCCTTGATTCGACGAAGGACAGTACAGGTAAGAACTTCCTGCTCTTCGTATGACTTCAGAATCTTCTCCCAGACTCGCATGAAGTCTGCTCTGCGACGACTCAGGACAAGCTTACCCTCACGATCCTCCACTCGCTCCAAGAAGACTTCAATTTCGTCTCCCGGCTTTAGGTCATTGATATTGGAGAATTCGTTGAGGGAGACAATTCCCTCTGACTTGAAGCCGATGTCAATCGACACATCACCATCATTAATCTGCACCACGCGGCCAGTGATAATTTCGTTTTCCGAAATATCATTGAGCGTTCCTTCATACATGTTTGCAAGGGCAGCATATTCCGCATCGGAATAGTCTGCTCCACCAAATACATCTTTTTGCTGTAGCACCGCATCAGCGTTGGACGAAGTGCTCTTCGGGTTGTGTTGTTGTTCCTGTTGAATCGTCTCAGACATACAGTAGTTCCTCAGAACGGCATTTTTCTTGTTTAGTTATCAATGCACACACACCACAATTCCCAGTCAGAATCAAATGCCCAGAATTCTGTCGAGATTGTGATGGCGCTAATTTGTCAAATCGTTACTTTAGAAAGTAGCCTGCAAATATACGGCAAGTTGTGTAGGAGAAAAAGGCTTCTCGAAAGAAATACCGTTCGTCACAAGGCGTCTTCAGGGTCGATTTTTCGAGAATAGGTAGGGGCAGACTGAGGGTAAAATCGCACGATTCACTCTCCAGTAAATCAGGATATCCCATCTAAACCGATGCAACACTTGGACGACCCTGAAGCTGCCTGAATAGCACTATCATTGGAGAATAGCATCTCTCATTCAACGTCAGCCAATGGATCGAAAAGGACTATCTACTCTAATCTTGCTCTCCCTCCTCTCTCTCTGGATTGTGGGGTGTCTCCCTGCCTCCCGCGTAAGCCATAAGTCTGACCGTTCAACACAAGATGCGGAGCTGTTGCAGGATGCGAACGCTGAGGCGGAACTCTCTACATCTCGTCGGAAAGTACTGATTGCCGCCGAAGAGTGGCTTGGTACACCTTACGTATACGGCGGAACTTCCAAAGGGGGAACCGACTGTTCCGGTTTTGTGCTGAATGTCTTCAAGAAGGTGGATGTAGAACTGCCGAGAACGTCGCAGGAACAATCAAATCAGGGAGTAAAAATTGCTCTGGAGAATATTCTTCCGGGAGATTTGCTCTTCTTTAATACAAGCGGGAATGGAGTCTCACACGTTGGCATTTCTATTGGTGCAAAACGATTTGTCCACGCCTCAACCTCGCGCGGCGTCATCGTTAGTAGTCTGGAAGAAAAGTATTACAGCGAACACTTCTTGTTCGCAAAGCGAATACTGTAAGTGGAATTCCGTGGAATTCAAAAGGCAAAATTAAAAAAGAAGAGTGTTACTTCCCCGAAGTACTAAAGCTCCAACTCACCTTTTTTGAATTTTGCCCTTTGAATTTTGAATTGACACTATCGCAGATAGTGTAAAGGGTTTTTCCGATCTCCCTCCTGCCACATCTGGAAGTGAAGGTAGGAGCCGTCGAGCGATTCACCCACAGTGCCAATTCGTTCCCCCTTCTTTACCACTTTACCTTCAGAGAGAGATGCCGAAGCGAGATTCGCGTAGACGGTTCGCCAGCCATCGGTATGTTCGATAATCAGAATTGTCCCGTATCCCGCCATCCAGGAGACAAGTGACACACGCCCAGAAGCAGAGGCAACTACCGGAGTTCCACTTGACGCGCTGATGTTGATTCCCGGATTGAACGTGACGGTATTGGTCCTCTCATTTTTCCGTTCACCATATCCTTCAATGATATTCCGACTTGCCACTGGCCATCCCGGACGGAATGGTCCAGATTTATCTACGCTTTCATCTTTCTCCTTCGCTACAGCTTCTTCCGATCGCTTTTCCTTTTGAGCACCCTTCGGCTTTTCTTCTGATTGCTTCTTTTTCTCGTTGGACGTGGCCTGCTTCTGCGTAGACTGACTTCTCTTTTCTTTTGGCTTGCTCTCAGGCTGTTTGCGCACAGCTTGCTCTTTTCCCTTCTCCGCTACTCGCCGGATTAGATCTTCAAGTTGGCGAGCCTCTCTCTGCTTCTCACGGAGCACCTTCTCCACCTTCCCCTTCGATTCTTCGGTCTGTTGCAGAGCAGTCGAGTACTTTCGCTCAAGTTGGTGCAGTTTCGTTGCCTCCTGCCGCTGTTCACGTAACAGCTCTAACTGCTCTGCCCGGCGACGATCGAGTTGCGAGTCACGCTGGTTTAGAGAATCGGTTAGGGCGCGAACTTCGGCGGCAACTTGGCGTTGGTGCTCACCGTAGCGATTGAACAGAACTTCTGCCAAGGCAAGTTTGCGGTGTTCTTCCGGCATCAGGAGCATAGAAGCCGACGGAGTGAGAAGGTGGCGTTTGTAGAGAGTGCGAGCCACACGCACATATTCTTCTTTCCTCCTCTGCTGTTCACCTTCAAGTGAGTCGCGCACAGTTCGGAGTGAGATCATCTCGCGCGCAATCTTTCCCTCTCGAACTTCCAGAAGCGTAATCAGTGAGTCGAGTGCTCGACTCTGCTTTCTGCTCTCAGCAGCAGCAGTGGCAGACTGCTTAGCCTGCTTCTCCAATGTTAGTAGCCGTTCCTCTGACTCACGGATTTCGCGGCGAAGCATCTCCAGTTCTCCCCGAGACTTCCGGCCATCCTGAGCAATTAGCAAGAATGCCGTGCAGAAAAGAGAGAGACTCAGCAGAAGTCCAACTGCTCCACGAATCAAATGTTTTGAAGGCATCATATTCACTGCAATGTCTGAAAATCAGAACTCTTCAGTCTTCTCTCGCGATATATCAGCTCCGAGAGAACTCAGCTTGTGTTCTAACCGCTCATATCCCCTGTCGAGATGGTAGATACGGAGAACATGTGTTTCCCCCTCAGCCACTAAGCCAGCCATCACCATTGCAACCGATCCTCGAAGGTCTGTACTCATCACCGAAGCTCCTTTCAGCCGCTTGCCTCCTCGCACAGTCGCAGTGCTTTCGTGTACTTCTACATCACAGCCGAGCCGAGCCAGTTCAGGAATGTGGGAGAAACGGTCGGCATATATCCGGTCGGTGATGGTAGAGATACCGTCGGCAGAGGACATCATCGCTGTCCACTGCGCCTGCATATCAGTCGGGAATCCGGGATAGATTGCGGTGGTAACGCTAATTGGTTTTAGGCGGTCGGGGGCACGTAGCACAATTTCGTTTGTGTTAATATCAAGCTCGCAACCGGTCTCTTCAAGTCGTTCAAGCAAAAAGCCGAGATGGTAGGGATTCACATCCTGAAGCGTAAGCTCACCACCGGTCATTGCAGCGGCGGCGAGAAGCGTAGCAGCTTCGATACGATCCGGAATTGTCGTCTCATCTACTGGCTTTAAATCAGTAACCCCTTGAATGACAACTCGTGACGTGCCGAGTCCTTCAATCACTGCTCCCATCTTCTGCAAGAACCGACCGGCAGCCGTCACCTCCGGTTCCATTGCTGCGTTCAAAATCACTGTTTCACCGTCGGCCAAGGTAGCGGCAGCCATCAAGTTAAAGGTGGCTCCAACCGATGAGACATCGAGAGTAATCGTATTCCCCTTCAACCGCTTTGCTCGCGCTACGATATATCCCCCGTCAAGCTCAATCTCTGCCCCAAGTCGCTCAAGTCCCTTCAAGTGCAAGTCAACAGGTCGAGGTCCCCAAGCACACCCCCCCGGTAGGGAAACTTTTGCGTAGCCATATCGGGCAACAAGTGGTCCGAGAACGTGAATTGAGGCTCGCATTCTCTTCACATGCTCGTAAGGAGCCTCTTGGCTGTGAAGGTTGCTGGTATCGAGAAAGAGTTGATCCTCGTTCAACTCAGCATGTGCTCCCATCGAAGAGAGAAGTCGTGACATCGTCCAGACATCTCTGATATTCGGCGTGTTTCGCAGTGTATAGATACCTGGAGCCAACAATGCTGCCGGCATCAGTTCAAGCGTAGCGTTCTTAGCTCCGGAAACGCGAACGGATCCTTTCAGGCGGTTACCACCCCGTACAATGAATTTATCCATAGGGTCGCAAGTTTACGAAGAGTGTATGAGTTTGGGAGTGTGAGAGTGTGAGAGTTTGGAGTGGAGGTTCAAAAAAAACAACACGCGATTCTATACTGACATAGAATCGCGTGCTGCCGTTCCCGAATATGTGGCCACAAGGAGGAGAACCCTTAGAAAGCAGGCCTTCGGGATTGCGCCCTTACGGCACAGTTTAATTACTTGTTGCGGAGAAGCATCTTTTCGTCAGTTTTTGGGACGAAAAAGAACTGATTCTCCTCTGAGTCTACCTTATCACGGCTCCCTAAGTCGACCGGAATAGTCTGGCTGTTTCCGTTACGAATGATGTTTACTTGAACTACCCCTTCTTTTGTGGAGATAATCCGCATAATGTCGAGCGGGCCACCCACTTCTTCCCCTTCGATGTTGACAATCACATCGCCAGCCTTGATATCGGCCTTAGCAGCAGGGAACCCTTCGTGCACTTCACTGATAAGTACTCCCTTCTGCCCTTCATCAAGCTTGAAATATTTTCCTAACTGTGGAGTAAGTGTCTGCACTGTAACTCCAAGCTTCACCCCATCATTCATCAGCATCCGGGTAAAGACGCGAGGTCCTTTGTCTCCTTCACCGAAACTTTCCCATTGAACATCTCCAAGATCAGGCATCTTCTCCAAGTGAAGCTCTAATTTTTCCATCTGCTCATTCAATCTCTCGCGAGCATCCTCTGGGAATTTCTGTATCCAGCTCTCATCCCCCTCAACGTCGAAATCAAAATGGTAAATGCTATCAAGGTTGAAGTAATTTTGGTCGAACTCCATCGATGGGAAATCACTCGGAGTACGTGTTGCCAACTCAGCCCGGACTTCCTGCTCAACGCCATTCCGAATCACTTTTAGTGCAACGGTACGTCCAACTGGGGTTTCGCCAACCATGCGACGAAGTTGAGCCATACTCTCTACTCTGGAGCCATTATATCCTACTATCACATCTTCCTTTTGCAACCCAGCCTTCTCAGCTGCACTCCCCTCAGCAATATCGATGACGTGTGCCCCATATTCTCCGGGTAGACTCAACTTCTCGACTAATTCTTTCGTGACTTCATCACCGT
>JBFWSB010000074.1:0-1464 GCA_050248595.1 Kapaibacterium sp. (SeqCode) | reverse complement strand
ACCGTAGACGCCGAGGAAACTCCCCCCACACGGCATGAATGGTGTCGGCATACCTTGGAAGGCCATTGCGTAGGTTTGCCCGCTGCCATCCCCCATTACTGAAATCACAGACTGCTTACCGTTGCCGAGAGTGATGGTGTGTTTCGACCCATCTTCACCATTAAAGATCAGCACACGCCCCTCGGCAGTGTTGCTCTCATCGGAGTCGGTTGTCTCCGTTGTCACATCCACTTCTGATGTTTGCGCCTGAACAAATGCCGACGAGCCAGACATCAGGAGTAGAAGCAGAAAGGAAAAATGCTGTTTCATAATACCTCTACAAAATTTATCGATCAGATAACTGAACAGTTGAATTCTTACTTTTCGCTCTCTATGACGAACGCTTTTTATGGATGTTCCCAGCCCCCACAATAAAAATTTTCGATGCTGGGATAGATTACAGCTTATGCCCACACATCTATAGTATACATGCAGAAAATGCGAAAACGAAACCACAAGCCCCTTTGATGCCTCGCTCCCGGCAAACTGCGATATAATCGTACAACTCCTCTCTCTCGATATACCGCAAATCTTCGAGCCACTCCCGAAGGGAGCATTGCTGCGTGGCCGTGGGGAAAGCCGCTTCATCCCCCGGTTCTCATTTATTCTCTGATTGTCCGCCCTGATGTGACGGCTGAACTGGAAATGTCGCCATCTCCACTCGTTCATTCTGCCCCTTCGGGGCGTGAGAAATACTCAGGCTTCTTCTTCCCGGGACTTTGTCCCCGGCCACATATCGGTAGCCCCTGTCGGGGCAGTCTGTTTATCCGCTTCGATCTACAGGAATTGTCGTTGGTGGTTGACGTTTAAGAGACATGACCGCAGCTCGTTGACGAGCTTGAGGCTATCATCACTCTCGCAATTCTATTGTTCGTATGGGGTATTTCAGCCCTAAATTCTCTGTTCAGCACTAACTTTATTGACGCAAACACCGTTCCCGAAACGTTCGCTGAATCGTCCGTAACTTCATATCATATCAGAGTACCATGCAACGCACACATTCTCAACAGAGACAAATTGCCCTATTTATTGCTCGTTTCGCAGTCTTTGCTCTGATTCTCTCCCCTCTCTTCCTCTTCAGCAACACAAAGTTGGCTGCACAGAGCCAGCTTGGACCACACCTCGGCGTGAATTTTAAGGGCGAAGATTTCTTCATTGGTGGAAACGGACACTTTCCAGTTGGAAGCGGAGGGAACACACCAATCTACCTCAACCCTCGGGTTGATTTCTACCTGCGGGATAACATTACGCTGATTGGTATGAACGGGAACTTCTACTTCCAGTTTGGAACGGAAAATAGCGACCTGCGATTCCACGCCGGGGGAGGATTGCAGATACTCTACATCTCGAACAACACAGCCGATAACTTCGATCTTGGTATCAACTTACTCGGTGGGTTAAAGTTTTCAGCAGCAGGTGTACGCT
>JBFWSB010000073.1:0-14541 GCA_050248595.1 Kapaibacterium sp. (SeqCode) | reverse complement strand
TGCTGCCTACGGCGGGCTTCACTTCGCGTTGCTTCGTTCAGAGTGACAGAAGAGTGTTAGTACCCATTCCCCGCTCTGTCATTCTGAACTGATTGATAGAGATTAGCAAAACCTTGCGCAACGGTCGCTGCGTCAAATCGCTCCCGGATTACTTCTGGACCACGTCGGTAGGCAGTCGCCGCATGTTCTCCGTTGGAGAGTGAGCGAACAATCTGCCGAGCCATCTCTTCAACATTCTCTGGCGTGAAGGAGTAAACAACTTCTGCCGGAAGACTTGGCACAATTCCGACGTTGGTGGCGACTGCAGGCATTCCTGTTGAGAGTGCTTCTAAGATTGCCATCCCTTGCGCTTCGTAGAGTGAGCTGTGGAGCAGAAGGTCGTGTTCGTGGTAGAGGGGAGGCATTCTCTCGTGCGGGACTTCGCCGAGTATCTCCACAACTTGTTGAAGGGAGAGACTCTTGACAAGTTCTTCAACTAAAGATAGCTCCGCTACATTTCCATTCCACCCTGCAATCGTAAGAGAGAGGTCGGGATAATCGTTGCGAGCGAGAGCAACGGCGCGGAGTAGTGTTGGATAGTTCTTCACCGGTATCACCGAGGCAACACTTAACAGACGTTTCCCCGAACGAACGTTCCCCGGTGTAAAAAACGCTGGATCGAGACCGAGCGGTAGCGTGCGCACCTTCTGCTGGTACTGCTGCGGAATTTTCTCTGCAAGCCAATCGGAGCCTGTGGTGAGGGCAGTCGCATTATTCAGTGTGCTTTTTACCAGAAGGCGACCTGTGAAGGAGAGCTTCGCTCCATATGCTGCCCGCTTCTCTTCAGCAAATTCACCCCCTGCAAGGGAGACGATTGAAGGGATGCCGAGCTTCCGGGCGACACGACTTCCACGGTATCCAGTCTCAGTTCCCCAGAATGAGTGGATAAGATTATAGGGCGTCTGCTTGTGATCTCGAATCACCATCTCGTTTAGTCTGAACCAGATCGGAAGTTTCCCCCCTTTCCTCCGAAGGCGTTCGCTCAGGCAGTGGACGGTAACCCCACGGATGGTGTAGGTTGTCAGTTTATATGGATAGTGAAGCGCGTAGACTACCGGCTCAACGTGGTGTGAAATATGTTCGATGAAATTGCGGATAACCGGAATGCACCAATCGGCATCGTTGGCGGGGAACGATGGGAGGATATATGCGGCGCGCATTCGGTATGGTTCCGACATTGCCTTCACTCTGTGGCGAATACTGTTATGTGAAACAGTTCAAGGTTCTTCAATCGCCTTCTATCGTCCACTATTCTGTAGCCCGACTCAAGGAATATCGAGATGATTTGATCGTACCCTGAATCTTCCGAGAAGATAATCGCCACACGTCCTCCCGTAGCTACATACTGTTCTGCACGCTCAGCAAACCGTCGCACGACTTCAAACTTTTCACCAGCATTCAAGGCCTGCTCCATTGGCGTTGTCACCACTTTCGGATAGAAGGGAATGTTGAAGCAAATCCAATCGAATTCTGTTGGTGGAATTGCCTCAAAAAGATCGGAGAGGTAAAACGTAATCTTCGCATTAGTTGCCGTTGCATTCCGTTCGGCCAATGCAATCGACTGTGGGTTGATGTCGCACGCCACAACATCTGCGCCAGCAAGGGCGGCAAGAATGCCGATAGCTCCCGATCCTGTTCCCATGTCGAGGAGCGATGTTCCCCACAGGGGATGGGTTAGCAGATAGTCTGCAAAGAGTGGAGTGCTGAGGAAGCAGGTTGGGTGAAATACTTCCGGATGTGTCTGCAACGTAACGCCCCGAATGGTTCCTTCCGTTGAACGGTGCAACTGCCGGGTTGCGTAAATCCGGTAGGGGAGTGCAATCGTGCGTCGGAGAATCTTGCGCAGGAAGTTCATATGGATCTCGGTCAAAATCCCTCTATCTCAGGTTGGCGATACCGTACACTTCTCTGCGCCAGTTTGATCTCGTAGGGAAGGTGATAAAATCGTGCAAGGTAGCGCCAGGAGCCGAGCAACTTCATCAACTTGACTTGCCAACTCTTCAACTTAATGTCAGAGTTAGTGGGATAGCGGGCGTTGAGGACTGCTTCGAAGTTGCGGACGAGACGAATATGTTCCGGCTTCAGCCAGGGGGTGAGTGGGTTGCGCCGCAGATCGAAGGAGGCCCACTCAGGACGTTGCCAATCTTCAAGCGTTTCAGGATAGGTGAACCCGGTTGCTCTCGCCGTCTCATAAAGGTCGGCCCCGTCGAGTGGAATTGGAGAGTAGATGTAGATGATAATCTCGGTCTCCGAGTTAATCTCCTTCAGTTGCCGAATGAACTCGATGTTCACGCTAATCGATCTCCCCACGTCGTCGCTCGGCGTCCCTAAGACAAAAGAACATTCGGGGATTATCCCATACTTCTTCATTCTCTTGACAATCTCGACAATTGTGCTACTCGTCTGCGTTCCCCCTTTGTTCATGGCCTTCAGCGTCTCATCATCTCCCGACTCAGCCCCCATAAATACCATCTTTAAACCGGAACGAGCCATCAGCTCAAAGGTCTCATCAGAATACTTTAGCAGTTGATCGGGGCGTCCTTCTCCCCACCAGCCGATCTTCAATCCACGTCGGAGTATCTCGCGGGCAAACGTTGCCACCCGCTTCTCTGAGGTGAAGAAATTGTTGTCGTGAAATTCAATCGAGTCGGCTCCGTACGTATTTACAAGCATCTCCACATCGTCGGCAATCTTCTCCCCATCACGACCAAGCCACCTCGCCTTGTAGATAGGAACGATAGCGCAGAAGCTGCACTCGTAGGGGCATCCATAGGAAGAATGGTAGGAGAGCGTTCGCTTGCCGAGTACTGTTTGAATCGCGTAACGGTCGACATCGATTCGATGGTAGGGGAGTGTCGGTAACTGATTTGGGTGGGTAAGTGGTGCTTTCGGATTCTGGATCGTTTCTCCCTGATGTCGCCAGACCAAGTTCGGCACTTCCGCAAAGGGAAAATTTCCGCCGATAGCTTCAAGTAGCTTGGGGAATGCCTCCTCACCCTGACCAGTCACGATGAAGTCAACGTAGTCTGCACGGGCAACAACCTCTGTGTGGTTCGACGGGAAGTAGCCACCCCAAATCACAATGATGTTTGGAAAGTTCTGCTTGAGATGTTTCGTCAGGTCGATTGCCTGCATCAACTGTGGTCCCGGCATCACGGTCATGCCGACGATGGTTGCCTCGGTTTCTCGGACGATTGCTTCTAATTCCTGAAGGGGGTTCTGCATCCAGTTCCCGTCAACAATGCGATAGTCGTACTTCCCCTCGATAGTTGCACCTAATGTGAGGAGTGTGTTCGGAATACGATATTTCGCGTCGCAGCTTCGTGGGTTGTATAAAAGAATCATTCTCCGCCCCTTATCTCTGTTTCACTCACACACTCTCTCACTCATACACTCACTGAACTATAGTTTTGCCGAAGAGAGGCTCAGGCGAGAAATCTTCAGGCGATAGATACCCCGCATTGCTCCGTAGTAGGGGGTGAGGGCAACCCGACGCAGATGTGTTGGGGTTGGCACTCTATGAGTCCTCAGCATCCCTTTCAGTACTTGCAGCCCTAAGCGCAATCGGTGATCTTTGTGGACATACTTCGAGAGCAGGCGATAAAACTCAGTGCTGTATGCTCCGCGAAACATCATTGCAAGGTCTGCGCTCTCGCTCCAGTTCTGTTTCTCACCCATCTCTGCCAACACTTGTTGGTAGAATCGTGTGCCGGGGAGAGGGTAGGAGACCGAAATCCCAATCTCGTCAGGAAGTGCTCGGCGAACCATGCGAAGTGTCGCATGAATCTCTTCGCTCTCCTCACCGGGGTAACCAAACTGCAAGAAAAATCCAACGCGGATTCCCTCCTCTTTCAGTAACCGAGCCGCCTCCTCTATCTGTTCTACAGTTGTTCCCTTCTCCATCGCATCCAATATCTTCTGCGAGCCAGATTCGGCTCCAATCCAAACAGTCTGGCATCCGGCGCGGCGTAGCGCACGGACGGTTTCTCCCCGGAGCAACAGGTCGGCACGGGAGAGCGATTTAAATGGGATTGCACTCTTGCGACGCTCCACCTCCTCAGCAAACTTCTCAATCCACCCCGGTTTCAACCCAAAAATATCGTCGCAGAACCAGATGTGGTCTGGATTCCAGCCTCTCTTGATCTCCTCCATCTCCTCAGCAATTCGCTCGGGAGAGTGGGAGTGGTAGACTTGGCCGTAGAGTGGTTTTGCACACCAGTTGCAGTGGAATGGGCATCCTCGGGTTGTCACCATATTCATCGAGAAGTAGCCGTGCCGCTTCTGCCAAATTGCTCGATATTGCTCGATGTCGATTAAGTCCCGTGCTGGAAAGGGGAGCCGGTCGAGATCGCGCCGAACTTGCCGTTTACCAGCTTGGTGGAGCACCCCATCCTTCTTTCGGAAGGTAACACCTGCAATCTCTTCCACAGGAACGTTCGCCTTACCTGTCAGAGTTTCGAGCAGTTCCACGAGTGTCTCCTCAGCTTCGCCAACCATCACGTAGTCAACGCCAGCGTCAAGATATTCTTCAACGTGGTCTGTTGCGTCGGAGCTGTGGATAATCACGCAGAGGCCACGTTCCTTCCCCATCTTTGCCATCCTAAAGGCTGCCTCCCGCATCCGGGTTAAGCACATTTTGGTGAGATAGTTGAAGTCGTCGTCGTAGATCACGAGGTAGCGTGGTGAGGTTCGTTCAATCCAAGGGATCAACTCCTTCTCCGATTCGGCGAGCATCGAATCGAACAGGGCAACGGAGTAACCTGCTTGGCGGGTGCAGGCTGCGGCGTACATCGTTCCGAGGGGAGGATAGGGGGTCATAGCCTTCCACTCTTTCGGATCGAATCGAAGAAAATAGCTCTGTGTGAAGAGAATATCAGTCATTCGTTGTTCGTATCCCGTGGCGTTTCAGCGATGCCTCGTAGCGACGAAGAACCTCTGTTGAGAGGTCGTCAGGGTGGGCACGGGATTCGTTCGGAGTGCAGCGGAGAGCCGTTTGATAGAAGTTCTCGTCGTGGTTAGGAAACTTCGTGCGCCAGAATCGACGTGTTGACTCCAACAAGTATGCGTCGAGCTTGCTGGCAAGGAACTTCGGCACGATAGCCTCAACCACTCGTTGGAATACCGATCTCCTCTCGGAAATCCCGTTCCGGCGTTCAATTAATCGATAGTCGAAGTCGGGATAGAATTCACGAACCCACTTTTGGTTCTCCCGAGCAAACTTGTTGAACAGTCCCTGATTCCAGAGAGGCTTCAGTGATGCGGTCTCGCAGGCTGCGTAGATATTCCGCTCCTTTATCCCTAAGTTATCGGTGGTGATGTAGTAGTTGGTACAGAAATACTTTCGGTTGTTGAACAGAATTGTCCGGCGGAAGAGGACGAAGAGTGTTCGTACAATCCAGAGTCGTCCCGGCTCGGTAACGATAAAGTAGTCGATGTCACTCTTTTGATCAGCGATATATCGGCAGAGTTGACCGGAGATGAAGACACCTCGAACGAAGGGGGTCATTCTCATCAACCGGGCGAAGCGACCGGCAATCTTCCACATTCGATTTCCCTCTTCCTCCATCCGGAGCCGTTTCTCAACAATCTGAGAATTCTGGTCACCTAAGAACCAGTACCCATTGTTGTATCCAATGATCTTCTCTTCGGCTAATAACTCCAACTCTTCTTCGATTACATCCAAACCAAAGTCACCCGATTCAAGGAAGAGACATATTTCCCTTCCAGTTAACGGATAGTCGAAAAGATCGTAGTAGAGGAGAGTTCGAAGAATGTAGTGGCGAAGCTCAGTGGTTAGCTCCTCTACCGGTCTATCAATAATGCTTGTATCGAGAATAGTCAATGTCAGTCTGAAAGTTAGAATCCGCTCGACTTGATTCGTCTTGTTGTACGTGTCTCAAATATCAGTTACTGAAGCCAGCGGTATTGTGGTAATTGTTTCAACAACTATGTCTAATGTACGCCTGCCGGACAACATCTTCACTATGACACGGAAAGCGATGCAAAAGATACAAGGGGTCGAGGAGATGATAAAGAAGGGGATCAAGAAATACTGACAGATGGGCGGAGAAGTTCTACGAGCCGTTTTTCTACCGGAAAGCGATAGAAATCCCGCTTGCAGCGTGCCCGGCTAATCCACTGCAACGGCTTCCGAAGTCCCGGTTGGTATCCCCAAGCAAACTTGCTGTAGAATTTAAATCGCTCGACGTAGGTGTAACACTCTTGGCTGACCCATTCGCCAGATGAGCCGTCAACAAAGTCGAAGTCGGCCCACTCCTCTACGGTTGTCGGAAGTCTGTAGCCCCCCTTGATTGCTTCGTCGGTAATGCGTGAACCGGGATAGGGCTTGAAGTAGAAGATTGCTGTATCGAAACTTGGGTGCATTGCTCGAAGCTGTTTCGCCACGTCGAGTGAGGCTTGCACACTTTCGTTTGTCTCACCCGGAAATCCTACGATCACAGGAAACCGTGCCCTAATCCCGTACCGAGCACACATGCGGGCGCAGTGGAAGACCTGATCCAACGTAATATCTTTCTGCATCCAGTCCAACATCTCCTGCGATCCCGATTCCACACCGATCAACAGCCAATCCATGCCAGAGCGAGCGCAGAGTTCCCACTCCTCTTCGGTCATTCGTGCTCCTTGGTCGGCTCGCATTGTTCCGGTCCAACGAAAGGGGAGTTCACGCCGAATAAACTCCTCTGCCATCTCCGTCACCCGCTTCCGGTAGGTGAAGAATGTCTCATCCTGAAAGGCAACCTCTTCGAAGCGATATTCCTTCCACAACTCTTCCAGTTCGTCCGCAATCCTGATTGGGTTGATTCCGGTCCACTGACGCTTGAAGACAAACGGATCTGCACAGAAGGCACAGCGGAAAAAACAGCCGGTTGAGGAGATGTAGTCGAGCTGCTCCTTCTTCTTCAGCTTGTAGTAGTTCCGTACAGGAATCTGGTTGTAGTTCATTGCCGGGAGGGTATCCATCTCTACCAGTGCTCTCGGTGGGTTCTTCGTTGGCTTCCCCTCACGCTTCCAGGCGATCCCCGCAACCCCTTCGATACTCTGATTCGAGGCAAGGCACTCGACAAGCTCAGCGAAGGTAACCTCTCCCTGACCTTGCACAGTGATGTCGATACTCGCTTCCTCTAACGTCTCCAGCGGGAAAAGTGAGGGATGCCACCCCCCCCAGACTATCGGAAGATTTGGGAAGTGCTGTTTTACAGAACGGGAGATTGTGAGAGCATCGCGGATCGGCATTCCAGTAAGTACCGTAATGCCAAGACAGAGAGCACCCTCCCCCTGTGCCAATATCTCCTCTATGGGCTGTTCTTCAAGCCGTCCATCAATAATCTGCACGTCATACAGTTCTGGGTCAAGTGCCGAGGCAACAGCAAGAAGCCCGAGAGGCATTGTATAGAAGTCGGAACGAGGATTGTAGAGAAGTATGCGATGTCGTTTCATGTTCGGACTAACACTGAATTTCGGGAGTTGTTTCGTTTTGGGTAGGGTAGAGTGTGTGAGTATATGAGGGTATGAGTGTGGGAGTGCTAATATACAGATGGTATTCTTCTCGGAAACAAAGCTGCTGATTGGCTGGGGGGCAAGCTCCTGGATCGAGCAGTATAAGTGTATGAGTATATGAGTGAGAGAGTGTGTGAGTGTCAAGAATTACGATGCTCAGTGCTGATCGAATACAAAAAGAGAAGCGACTGAATATCTTTCCAGTCGCTTCTGTCTGTGAGTAATCTGTTCTGCTATGGCTTGGCTTTCAGTGGGGTTCTTGCATTTGTAGAAGCTACTTCTCATGCAAGTCAGCAACATCTTCTCGCAACGTTTCCCCGATTTCACGCCCTGCCTGCCGTGCCGCCTCGTTGATTACTTTCCGAATATCTTCTTCGTCCATGTTCAAA
This sequence comes from Kapaibacterium sp. (SeqCode), assembly GCA_050248595.1. Taxonomy (GTDB): domain Bacteria; phylum Bacteroidota; class Ignavibacteria; order OLB7; family OLB7; genus JAGWAZ01. The sequence goes on along the minus strand of JBFWSB010000073.1, from coordinate 6,595 downwards.
AGCTGAACCGCATTGAAGACACTTGCGCCACTTCGGACTGCATCTGGGCCGAAGATTGCCGGAAATGTGTTCGAGACGTTAATGGTATGTGCTTCGGAGTTCTCCCAGACGACACCTCCAGAACGTCGGTCGATGATGCGAGATTTTGCGCAGACCTGTGCGTTCATTCCTCCGGTGTTAGAGATCAGTTTGAACTGCGTCAACTCTGTCTCAACGATAAAGTCGGGATCGTCAGCCATACTCTTCACTTCCCGCACTCCTAAGTAGTCACTGGTTGACTGCCACATCCCTTGGGCCACTGCATCGGCAATCGAGTCGGTGTTGATTGCACGACGCAGCTTTTTCTGTGCTTGATCGCTCATCAGTCCACTACCAACGAGGCTTGCGATGTCGGCAATGATGCTCTCGTTATCTGGACTCTCTACAACAGTTGTAGAGGAACCAGAAGTTGATGACCAAGAGCGGAAGAGAGCGGTTTTACCGGCAACGTCATACTTGGCTAAGTTGTTTGTGTGTCCACAGCTTGTCAAGAATGTGGAGGTTACCAGCCCAAGTAGTAGAACGTATAGCGTTTTCATTGTCGTGCTCGTTGATTGTGAATGTACAGGAGATATACCGTTTCCGCGTGGGAACGGGGGCTTGGAACCTGTCCACTCAAAACCGGTTTAACTTCTGAATGTCGACGGTGGAGTTTGCCCTGTCAAACCTTATCGGTTCGATCCGAAGACAAACTGGAAACTGTAGACTGGTTCGCGAAGCTCTTCCCACCTGCCACGACTTGTTGGGTAGAGAAGCCCAACTTCTGCTCTCATCTGAAAGAAGTCAATCGGTGACCACCCAATGCCGAAGGCGGGGCGAATAACGAAAGAGTCATCTTCCCAGAGACGTTCCAGTACTTCTCGTCCACCTGGATTCAGCAACGTATCTGCTGTCAAGTCAGAACGGGATTTGATGAGCTTTACATCCATCGTGCCGATTAAGATACTTGGGCGGAAAGTCATTCTACCGTAGAAAAGACTGTGCTCGTAGCCAAGGAGTCCTCCTGCGTAGCTGAAGTCGAACGCGTCGTAGTTATCTGGAGCATCGTAGAGTCTGGCACTTGTCCAAGACCCACCGAGCAGAAGACCTTTGTTGACGATGTAGGCATCTAAACTTGTCAGAACTAAATCTCCCCCCAACTCTGAGTCGAGAGTTTCCGGTTTTACCCCTGCCAGATTGAAGCCGAGGGCAATTCCTGCCCCGCTACTCGGTCGGCTGAATCGAGGCTTCATACTGAAGTCGAATCCTTCAGTATCTGCACTGCCTTCACTATCATCTTCATCTTGCCCGTGCAGGTGGAAGAGTGGAACGCTCAGCAGAAGAAGCAAAATCGAAAAACGTTGAAGTATTGCTCTCATATGTATAATCCTTATGTCGTCTGTCATATAGCCTGTTTTTTTCTTCACTGCTATCTACTATCTGCCAACTGCGCTCTACATGATATTATTGCGGAAGCCGAACATCACGTGGAGACCAAACGTAAGTTGACGGAGGTCGGCTACGTTTGCGCCACCGATTGGAAACCAATAGGCAGCCGCTGCCCGAACGTCGAGGAAGGGGAGAATCTTGTAGCCAAGGCTTGCTTCACCTCGTAGGAGAAAGAAATCTTCCTTGCGGAAACGCTCCAGAAACTCACGGTCATCCTGAGCTGGAATGTTTGGATGCTTCTTTGTCATTTCGATTCCTCCTCCCCCAACCAGTAGTGAGAGGCGACCCGAAAGATCGTCGATCAGATAGCGGTCGTAGCCAGTCATGAATCCACCATATCCCATCGAAAACCGGTCGTATCGTTCATTCGGATTGTCCACCGTAACTCCCGCACCACCACCACCAATCAACCAGTTTGCGATAATCACATATCCATAGCCTCCAGCACTGAACAAGGTATAGTCCAAATCTGGATCAAGCTCTGTTGTCTTCAGGGTAGAGTATTCGAAGATCGGCCCACCATACACCCCAAATCCACCGGGACCGGGAGCCAACTCGGGATCAGTTACCTCAACGTCATCCCAGACATCGGTTGAATCGTCGTCTGGCTGCCCTTGTGCTACAGTGCAGAGAAAGAATCCAAGTAATGTGAAGAGAAAGTATTTCATTTGTATTGATTCTGTGTAGACATCATGAACTCACTTCAGAAAAATCACTCGCAACCGATTAAGAGTCAATTCTAATCCTCGACTCCCGACCCATAACTCTCAACTCTCGGCTTTCACAAAAGTAGCAAACACTCTCTCCTCACTCACTCTTTAGGGGTAGAGAAACACATCGTGTCACACAATTTTTACGTTGCGTCATCTCCCCGTTGCGCCGCGCTCCGAAGGTTTACCACAATCATCAACTCACAACATTTTATTGAGGTTTTGCTATGAACAGAACCAGCTACTATCAAAAAAATCTACGTCGGATTCTGAACGGAGTCGGTGTAATGCTTCTTCTTGCTCTCTTCACCCATTCGCTGCAAAGCCAAACCAGGTCTCGTGTCGGTGAATATGAGATCTCTGGCCCATACCATCACAAGACCCTCACTCTCTTCTTGATTCACGGAAAAAGTCTTCCACACACCATGCCATTCCTAACGTTGGAGGAGGCCTTAGAACAAGGGCTTGTGAAGGTCTACGAAACCGGCAATGTAAACGAACTTGCGATTGAGAACCTTTCCCCCGATCACGAGGTGTTTATTCAAGCTGGTGAGATTGTGAAGGGGGGACGGCAAGATAGGACGCTCGGCGTAGATCTATCGCTCGCCCCTAACTCTGGCAAGATACCGATTGCCTCGTTCTGCGTTGAGCGGGGAAGGTGGTCCAAGCGTGGTGATGAAGAAGATGGAGTCTTTAGTAAGTCTGATAACATGGTTACCTCCAACAGTCTTCGCCTTGCGGTGAAGAAGGCGAAGAATCAGAGCGAAGTCTGGTCCGAGGTGAGTGTTGTGCAAAACAAGTTGAGCGATAATCTTGGCGTGAAGGTGAACGCGCTCGACAATGGGAGTGAAGGAAATCTCGTTCTGTCGCGAGCTGTAGAGCCACTGGCGAACGTGGGGTCAAACCGAATTGTTGTGCAAGATGCAATTGCGCAAAATGCAGTGGCAGTTGAAAATCGAGTGGCACTACAGCAAACGAATCAGGAGGTGCAAGACATCATCTTCAACACTAACACTGTTGATCTTCAAGTGCAGAGTCTGCCAGCAAACAGAATTATAGGGGAAGCAAATATCTTCCAGAGTTATGACAATAGTATGGCAAATGGTGGAGATGCCTACACTACAAGTCTTCAACTGAGCTTGGAAAACGAAAAGTTGACCGAGGAGATCAACGCATACGTTGAAGCGTTGCGCGATGTTATTAGTGGGCAGGGGGACGTGATCGGCTTCGCCTTCACGATCAACGGAAAGATGAAAAATGCTGACATCTATGCTTCGAGTGAACTCTTCGGTCGCCTTTGGCCGAAACTTCTCCGCGCTGCCGCAACAGAGGCAGTAGCTGAGAAAGGTGAAGAGGAGATTGTTGGTCGCCTTCAAGTCGTGGAGGACTGCCTGATAGAGGCAGGAAATGCAACTGCCGAAGAAGAAGAGGTGAGCGACCGAATCAAAATGGTGACGAGGGAGAGTAAAGAACATATTCTCTTCGAGACGCAGGATAGCGAGAACGAGAATGGCTGGGTGCACAGGAACTATATGAAGTTGGAGTAGAGAGAGAATTCAAAAGGTGGGAAGATAGAAGTAAGATAGAAGTGTACTGAGACGACGTGTGAAGTGTGTATGCTATCGAATGAGTATTTCCTTGGTGCTTCTTTGTGTTCTTGGTGTTTATTCTCTTCTGAGTTGCCAACGCAATAAAGTGCAGACTCTTCTATCCAAAACAGAATCTCTCTACAAAATAGGAGTAACGGACTCTCACCTTTTACGTGTGTCTGTCGTATGTTTAGACAGCCGGTTCTGTTACAACTGAATCTTGCTCAACGTGAGCGCAACAGATTCTACTGAAGACCGTAGCTCTCACTTTCAACAAACCCACTTTTGTAAAAATCAGGAGGACTGATGATGAAGCTCTTTTCGTTCCGCTCAACGTTGTTTTTGTTTGCGGCCTTACTCCTCTCACTTTCATTGATTGTCATTGGCTGTGCCGATGGAACCCCGGGAACCCAATCGATGGCAATCAGCAGTGCGCAATCGGAGTCAGCACCGAACCAGTTTGCAGCTCTCTCCGAAGCAAGTGATGAAGAAGTTTATCCAGGCGAAGGTGTTGCGGAGGAGAGTAAGTCCTACTCCGCCAATTATGCGGATGAACCGATCTACGAAAACCCTTTCCGCTCTGTCAGTTCTTCGCCCCTCTCCACATTCTCTATCGATGTTGACGCTGCAAGCTACAGCAATGTTCGTGGCTACTTGAATCGTGGTGAAGCTCCGCCACCTGCTGCCGTCCGCGTTGAAGAGCTTGTGAACTACTTTTCGTATGACTATCCAGAACCGACTGGAGAGCATCCATTTGCTTTCAACACTGAAGTTGCCGACTGTCCGTGGAATCCAGAACACCGGCTTGTTCGCGTTGCGTTGCAGGGGAAAGATGTCGCCGCAAACCAGATGCCCCCATCGAACCTCGTCTTCCTAATCGACGTTTCTGGCTCGATGGATAGCGAGGACAAGCTTCCGTTGCTCAAGCAATCGTTCCACGGGCTGATTGATCGGCTTCGTCCAGAAGATCGCGTGGCAATCGTTGCCTACGCTGGCCAAGCCGGAATGGTGCTCCCCTCAACTTCTGGTGCTGACAAAGGGGCAATTCGCAAAGCAATTGATGTGTTAGAGTCAGGTGGTTCTACTGCCGGCGGTGCGGGTATCTCGATGGCCTACAAGATTGCGAAGAAGTACTACCAAGAGGGGGGGAACAACCGGGTGATCCTCGCAACCGACGGTGACTTCAACGTTGGTGTTTCCGATGACAACGAGTTGGTGAAGCTGATCGAGTCGAAGCGAGATGAGGGAATCTTCCTGAGCGTCCTCGGCTTCGGCACAGGTAACTACCAAGATCGGAAGATGGAAGGAATTGCCGACAACGGAAATGGCAACTACTACTACATCGACAACATTCGCGAAGGGAAGCGGGTGTTAGTGAGTGAACTAAGCTCAACACTCTACACTATCGCAAAAGATGTAAAGCTCCAGATCATCTTTAACCCTGCAAAGGTTCAGGCATATCGATTGGTTGGATACGAGAACCGCGTTTTGGCAGCACAAGACTTCGATAACGATGCGAAAGATGCTGGGGAACTTGGCGCGGGACATTCGGTGACGGCATTCTACGAAGTTGTGCCGGTTGGTGGAGAGGTTGGCTACGAAGTTGACCACTCGAAAGCGGAGGACTACCAAGATGCCGGGAAAGAGAACGTCTCCTTCGCCCGCGAGGATTTGATGGCGGCTCGTCTCCGCTACAAGCAGCCAAATGCTTCAGTAAGCAAACTCATCGAACATCGCGTTGCCGATAACCATCTACCAATTGCGCTCACCAGAGGAGAGTTCAAGTTTGCTACCGCCGTTGCAGAGTGGGGGATGTTGCTCCGTGGCTCAAGCTATAGCGGAAGTGCCTCGTTCAGTCAGGTTGCCCAGCTTGCACGTGCCGGACTCGGCAACGACGAAGATGGTTACCGCTTCGAGTTCCTGACGTTGGTTGAGAGGAGTGCCTCGATGAGAGGGGAGCGAATCACAAGTGATGTGAAGGTGAATGGAGGGGGAGCGGGGTTGCGATAAGAGATCGCACTCGATGCAGAGTGAAAGTGTTTCGAGAATATGACGAGAGGCTACTGAGGTATTCGGTAGCCTCTCTTTTTTCAGATCAGCGTTCATTCGCGTTAATCCGTCTAATCTGTGTTCAATTTCATCGAGCAATCATTTGTGGTTGGCGATGGTACACGGATGACACGGATCGGGCGGGATTTTCACAGATGTTGTCCCCTGATCTTCATTTCTGTATAATTGGTGTTGCTTCTAAGTAAACTGAGACGAACTATCTTGTACACCATGCACCGTCGGATACTTTTGATTCTTCTTCCAGTTCTGTTTGTTGTGGGTGGGATTGTGTTATTCACTACCAACCGCGACACTCAGGCAACATCTCTAAACCTTGAAGAGATCGGAGCTACCTTCTCGTCCCACCGGCTTCGTTGGGAGTGGGAGCGGCAGCGTGACCCGGCTACTAACAAGATTCCAGAGAATATCAGAGAGCGTGAGATTGCCTTTGCCGCAAGTCTCCCACGCCGCGACGGTGGTGGCAGTCTGCTGAAGGGGAGTGGAATCGCTACCTATAGTTGGGCACACCGTGGGCCCTTTAATGTTGGTGGGAGAACGCGGGCACTCGCCTACGACATTACCGGTGAGGATACGATCATTGCCGGGGGGGCTTCCGGCGGAATCTGGCGTTCGTCGGATGGTGGGGTGTCGTGGGTGTTGACAACCAGACCAGACCAAGCACTCGGGGCCACAACGCTGGTGCAAGATTATCGGCAGGGGAAAACGCACATCTGGTATTATGGAACAGGGGAAGGATTCAACAGCGCGAGTGGACTCAAC
>JBFWSB010000072.1:0-14750 GCA_050248595.1 Kapaibacterium sp. (SeqCode) | reverse complement strand
CCCCAATCCCCAATCCCCAATCCCCAATCAGACTTCCTCTAACTCCTCCAATCCCTTCGCCAACAGTTCATAGAACCGAGATCCTGTATCTTCTACCAGCTTCTCTCGATTGCCGTATTCAAGAATCTTCCCCTTGTCCAGAATCATAATCTCATCGGCTCGCGCTACAGTGGCAAGTCGGTGGGCGATGATGATTCCCGTTCGATTCTTCAGAAGCCGGTTCATTGCTCCCTCCAACAGTCGTTCTGTTGCTGGGTCAAGTCGTGAGGATGGTTCATCCAAAACCACGAGTCCCGGATCGTGCAGGAAGACTCTGGTGAATGCCAAGAGCTGTGCTTCACCGGCGGAGAGACCTCCACCTCCGGCAGTCAGTTCGGTGTCGAGTCCTTCGGGAAGTGCATCAAACCAATCTCGTAGGCCAAGTTGTTCAATCACTTCAAAGATTCTGCTATCAGGGATTTCAGAATTGAAGAAGGTCAAGTTGTCCCGAACCGTTGAGTGGAAGAGCTGTACCTCCTGCGTGACCATTGCCACATGTTTGCGGAGGAGATCGCGCTCAGTGTCGCGAGGATCAACACCACCAATCAACAGGCGTCCGTTGGTTGGATCGTAGAGCCGAAACAACAGTCGCGTCAACGTTGTCTTCCCACTTCCGGTGCGTCCCAGTAAGCCGAGCACTTTTCCTTTCTCAAGTTTGAATGAGACGTTGTCGAGAATCTTGTCGCGGTCGTTGTAGGCGAAGGTTACGCGGTCGAACTCTACTGACAGAGGTCCGGTTGGCATCACGCTTCGATTCCCATCTACCATCTTCGGCTCAATCGCCATCAAGTTCCCAACACGTTCGATAGCTGCGCCGGCCTTCTGCAAGTCTGCCATCTGTTGGATAATCTGATCCACCATTTCCCACAGCATGAAGGAGTACATGTAGAAGAGCATAATCGTCCCAATCGAAACCAGTCCGCTGAAGTAGAGTTCTGATCCCAAGCCGAGAGCAATCACATCTCCGAGCGTGAAGAGTGTAATCAGAACGAACCAGAAAGTTGACCGGCGCATCCAAGCGCGGCGACTTTTGATGAGCATCTGCCGGAGGATGATCTGGAAACGGCGCAGAGCGAAAGGTCCTCCCCCATTTGCTCGAATATCCTCGATTCCTGCAAGGCGTTCTTCAACAAATCCGTAAGCAACCGCGCTCGCTTCCCGCTCTCGTTCGGTTGCCGACATCGCCACATTCTTCATGCGGACAATAACGAAGATGGCGAGGGCAGCGTAGAGGAAAACAGCTAATCCCATCCGCCAATCTTCAATAAAAACGGTGATGATAATTCCTAAAATCAAGAAGGCTGCGCCTGCAATTCGCACAACGAACTGCGAGAAGAAGTTTGCCAGTGCAGTGATGTCTCCATCTACTCGCTCAATCAACTCACCCGGTGTTCTGTTGTTGTGGAAGCTCATCTCCAGCCGGAGAAGGTGTCGGGCTAAGTCGCTTCGCAAGATGTTCGTTGCCGTCCACCCCACGTGTGCTCCCTGCCATGCGGCAATAGCAGTTAGTGCTTGGTTCAACAGGCTGACAACAAGGAAGGCAATTCCAAAACCGATCAACGCGTCAGTCGGTTTTGCCTGTATTGCGCCATCGATAAATGCTCGCACGAACTGCGGATTAATAACCTGCATAGCAACGGTGGCTAAAATTACCCCGCAGAGAATCAGTGCCCGCTTTCGTTGTGGGCGGAGATAGGTGAGAAGTGTGTTGCCGTATTGTCGTAGTGTAATAGTCATGATAGTTTGTTTTCAGCTATAGGTCATCGTCAGTGAGAGGTGAATAGTGATTTAGGCAGATGACACAAGGATCTTTTTTGAAAATTTCTTTTGACGGGTGCATAAAAAAAGAGAGCCGCTGGAGATATACTCTCCTGCGACCCTCTTTCTGTTAACCAAAAAGAAAAACCGCAGGCTTCTCGTAGAGTCGCCTGCGGTTTTTTAAGAGCGTATGTATTACGGCTTAGAAACGAACAGGCGTACCTCTCCCACGCGGGAAATCTGAAAACCATATGGTCATGTGGAAGTAAAGCATCCTAATTCTTGTTCGTTTTATCTGCCGTTGGTTGTTATCGTGAATTGAAGTCACAAAAAAACGGAATCTCTTCCGAAGAGCCAACAAAAAAATCATCAATGACTGAATTGTAATGGCATCACGTAGAGATGTTGGGGAAGGGAACACGAGGTAGTGGGGAAAGGTTACAGGGGGGTGTTGTGTTGTTTGAGAGAGTGTTCAACAAAATGGTGGGTAATAGAGGGAGAGAGTCAACGAGCATAAAAACTGCCAGAACCTTCTGCACAATTATGTAGGTTGGAATGATTCTCGGAGATAATAGATCAAGTAAAGATCACGCAGCCGTTTTGATCTCGACATATTCAACAATTGCTTGTGGACGGGGTAAAATTAACCCTTCTTCCCGGAGAGATTCAAGGTGCAAGTCAATTGCCTCATGAATAAGCGAGCGTACTTCTTCTTCACTCTCTCCAACTGCAACACAGCCGGGGAGATCGGGGACATAGGCTCCATAACTACTCTCTCCCTTTTCGATAACGATAGCGTAGAACATTCTTAGGATGTAAGGTTAGCTTGTTTCAGGATACTATGAAATGTGCCGATTGGAATTTCAAGACTTGGTTTGCCTGCTACAGTAACAGACTTTGTAGGATGCTTGAATTGTCTGTGGCTACCTCGAGTGCGATGCAAGTACCAGCCATCTTGCTCAAGCATCTTTATCACATCTCGTACTTTCATTTTTCATGGGGTGATCGTGAGTGAGGTGATTCAATCCCATCGGGTCACTGTGATACGGAGAACGAAATATTGGTCGTAGAAATTGTTCAGCCACGAATAATAATGAGGTCTGTTTTTATTCTCCACCCGCCAACAAATCCACCTGCTCCTCCCCTACTTCCAGAACTAAGTGCTCGGCTCTCCACTCCTCCATCCACTTGTTTGCTAACACGTAGAGTTTGCCCGACGCTTTCGGACCGGAGACTGAGATGCTGAGGTCCGCATATCCACTTGAGCCAGATGTCTCTACCGAACCCATCGGGAACATTCCATCTTCAATCGGTTCCCCTAAAAGCTCAACTGCTCGGCTATTACTTCGGAGTGTCTCCATCGCCATCTCGTATGCGCCCGATGATTTCAGGAGGTTCATCACAAAGTAAAAGATGCCGCCGCCGAAGAGGATAATAGCAACGCTAACAATCAGAACTACTTTCAGGTTACGGTTCATAATTCATTCTTCTATTTATGTCAGTAGATATTGAACTTCGAACAACATCCCCTCAACGGTTATATCGGCAACAAAACGAAAGTACAATATTTGCATTCACGTCAGATACAGCAACTCCTTTCCCACCCTTTTTTGACTTTTGCACTTTGCCTTTTGAATTCCCTCCCCTCTTTCCCTATCTTGTAGACATTGACAACAAACCGTCAGGTGCTCTGCGTTACATCAATGGATCGAACGAATCCAGCGTAGAGAGAATAGGGAACCTCGTGCGTTCAACGTTCTTTCGGGAATTGCGAACAAGTCGAGGGCGGTTGCGCCGCCGTGACGAGCGACGACCTTCCACGAACAAAGCCACTGCAACAACGCGCCAGCGTCCGTTGTGGGAAGGCCGGAAGTGTCGGTAGACCTCGAAGCCGGAAGACCTGCCTGATGGTGCTCATCGCACGCTGCCGAACGGCAACGTGGCCCCTTCGCCAAAAGGGGTGGTGAGGGAATGACCCAACCATAGAGGTTTGTCGTTTCAATGGAGAGTGTTCCTTCAGAGGACTACTCCTCCAGCAGAAAGCGACTCCGGTTCTATTTCCTGCCCTCGTAATCCATCTGTCCGTACCGGCAATCGGACGTGATTCTATTAATTGCCATGAATAATGTTTCTACGGTTGCTTTCAACAGCAGAGATTGGAAGCACTCTCTGCAAGCTCTCTTCTCTCTACTCTTTCTGTTCGCGTCATTCACAACATCTTCCGCCCAAAGTTTTGAGTTGCAAGATCCAATAGCAACAGGGGTCGGTGCCAGTGAAGTTGTTTTTGAGCAGAATAGCGGGTACATGCATATTCTGACCGCAGGTCAGGATGCTAATTTCGATGGCATATTTAATGCCGACAGTGGTGATATTTCTGCAGGGTGGTATGTGATCAATCCTGTCACTCAAAAGGTAGTTGATTCCTTGGCTTTCGGAGGGTTTTTCAACGATTTCCCGATTAGAGTAGGAGCTGATCTTCAGTCAAAGATTCTCTACCTTCCAGTGAAAGGTCGTGTGCAAGCATACGATATGCAGACTCTACAGCTTGTTGACGACACAGTGGTTGCCGAGCCGTTCTCTGGAGTCTCGTGGGTTCCCGATGCTGAGTGGCTTGCTCTTTCGCGTCGTGCCTCGGATTTTACAAGCCCGGGAGAGCTTGTGATCTACAGCCCGGCAAACAGCATCGAACTTGCCAGATTTGTTGCCGGAGTAAATCCGGGAATGGGAGTTTCCGATGCCGACAGAGGGGAAGACCATATTTACGTTTTAAATGAAGGTGGCTTTGGTGAGGGGAACTCATCGTTGTCCAGATTTTCGTATGCGTCGAATATCTACAGTGGAGTCAACGGAAAGCAGCTCGGTGGTGGGGCAAGAGAGGTCTTGTACGATGAAGAGGGGGGGCGCACCTTTATTCTCATTCCGCAGGCTGGCATCATCAGAGTTTTGGATGCTACCACGCAGAGAGAGCTTTCCTACTCGCCAATTGAGTTAGACGATATGGCGCAGCCCCGTTCCCTCGCCATTAATGGAGATGAACTCTGGGTTTCATCGTGGGATCAAGGTGGGCGAATGTTCTATCTCGGTAGTGGTGAGGAGTTGTTCTTCGAGCTTCCGGGCAAAGGAGAGGGGATCGCTCAGTTGAACAAACGTCTCTTCGTTGCGATCTCCTATGCAAAAGACTCTTTCGATCCAGACTCGACACTGGTTGTGCTTGACAGCAAGACAGGGGAGCCAATCGATACCGTCGTTGTCGGCGTTAACCCAATCTCGGTCTTCGCAAATTCTGTCGACAACACGATTGTCCTTATCGGTTCTGGAGAAGAGAGCATCGGTAACGGATGGTGGAAGCAGATCAATGCGACAACCTTGGAGACAGTAGCTTCCGGCCCACTTCCTACATCAGTCTCCGCACCTGTGCAAGGAGCTTTCGATGTGGAGAGCCAAACTCTCGCAGTGATCGGTGCCGACACGCTCTACACCATCGACCTTCGAACCGATACCGATGTTCTTTCACCTCTCTACACCGGTTCAAACGAACTCTTCTCTCACATTACCAATGGTGACGGGCACTGGCTTCTCACAAACTTTCCGGGCGATTTTGTTCCGGACCCGGCAAAGCTTTATGCTGTAGAGAAGCTGACTGGGAAACTGATAGGAAGCATTGTAGGAGGAGTCAGTCTTCCGCTGATACCGGGTCGTGCAAAATCTTCGGTCGAAGGAGGCTTTGCAGCCTACCTTATCCCAGAAGCGAACTTCGGAGGGGCGAATGCTCCCCTCATTCTAACAGAGTATCATCCCGAACTTTTTAATGGTGAGCTTGGAAACGGAGCAAATCACATACTGCACGAAAAAGATTGGATTCAAAATACGTGGATAACAGCGGTGACGATGAATGGTTCGCATGAAATCGTCCAGCTCGATTTGATGGACTCACACGAGATTCTTGAGAGAATTAGTACTGGTACTTCAGGCTTTGATGGACCTCGAGAAGCAGCCCTTGCTCCGTCTTCTGACTACGGTTCTGGTCTGTTCGTCTCAACCTACTCCAGCGAGATGCTCTACGTTAGCCTAAAACCAGGCTCCGTTAGAGTTCGTACCAGAGTACCTATCGATGGCAAAGGTGAAGGAATATCATTCATAGGTGGAAGGATGTTCATTGCCAATGCTTTTGAGGCAGATACATATACGCCAAGTTCATTAGTCTCTATAATTACGTTGGATTTCTCGGATGGCGTTGAAGATCGTGGGGAGCTTGCAGCCGTGACGCAGGTCTATCCAAACCCAACCTCGGAACGTGCCCTCCTCAACTTCTCTTTGAATGCTCCCGCATATGTTGACCTGGTCTTGTACGATCAACTCGGTCGAATAGTCACAACATACTTTGCGGGTGAACTTGAAGCTGGTTTGCACAACATTCCGCTCGACCTCAAGAACGTTCCGGTGGGAGCCTACTTCTATCGTCTCAGCGTTGATGGCGTGGTAACATCAAATGCAATCGAGGTAGTGCGATGAGTGGAACAAAGGGTACGGTTTTTCAACGAAGGTGGAGGGAGAACAAATCTCCTTCCCAGAGTTTTGTTCTCCTTCTTCTTTTCATGATAGGGGGAACCTCTTCCGTCGTTGCCCAACCCGGAACTCCCGATGCTGTTCACTCCCTCACGTTTGGTGAAGGTGGGGGGAGGGGAGAGGCTAATCTTCCCGACAATGTGCTCGGTCTGCCCGATGTCTCGGCTCGCGACGACGTTCCGACAATTGATCCGGCTCAAGTCCTTTCTCTTGGTCTCGGTGGGGAGATCGTTCTCCGCTTCGACCAGACAATGATTGTCGACGGTCCGGGAGTTGACTTTACTGTCTTCGAGAATCCGTTTGTCTATACCCTTGGTGGTAAGGAACGAGTCTATGCCGAACCGGGGGAGGTTTCCGTTAGTCAGGATGGAATCGAGTTCTTCCCGTTTCCGTTCGATTCCCTCTCTCTTCAAGGGTGTGCCGGAGTAACGCCAACCAGAGGAGATATGAATCCTCGGAACCCGGCTATCTCAGGAGGGGATGGGTTTGACCTTGCTGAGATCGGTCTCGACTCGGTTCGGTTCATTCGCATTCGTGATGTGACTGCGACAGTGAAGAAGAATAGTGCCCACCCATTCTACGATGCAACGGTCAATGGCTTTGATCTCGATGCTGTAGTTGGGGTGAACGTTCTCTTCCTCGACGACAATCTGACGGGGGTAGAGAATCAACGGTCGGGGGGAGGGGCGTCCCTTGATTTGCGATGAGAGATTTGGATAGGGGCACGCAAAGGCGCAAAGCCGCAAAGGCGCAGGGAGGATTTCAGTTCTTACTCAGCCTCTTCTTGCTTTCTGGGCTTCCAGCGGTTGCACTCACTCAAAAGATCGCGCAAAGGCGCAAAGGCGCAAAGAGGAGGAAGGGATGTCAGGGGCTTCTTCTCTTGCTATTGCTTGCCGGGTTTCCGGCAATAGTACTCTCGCAAGCAGATACGGCTGAGGTCGACACGGTGGAAGCAAAGGTGATGCCTCCGGTGACAGTTATTGGCTCACGGCTTCTCTCCGATGCTGGGAGTGCGGGGCAAGCAAGCTCTCTCATTCTGCGCGAGCAGATCGAGGCGACTGGTGCGCGCGATCTTGCCGACGCTGTTACCTTCTCTCCCGGTCTCTACGTGAAACGCTATGGTGGTCTCGGTGGTCTGCGCACTCTCTCGCTGCGGGGTACTGCCTCCGAAGGAACAGCTCTTCTCATTGATGGCGTTCGCTATCGAAGCAGTGCAGAGGGGGGCTTCGATCTTGGAAATATCCCTGCTGACGCTATCGAAGGAGTAGAGATCATTCGAGGAGGAAATGCCGCAGTCTTGGGGGGGAACTCACTCGGGGGGGGAATCAATGTGATTACGAACAGTCGATCTCGAAAGCCTCGTCTGCGGGGCACGCTCGCGGTCGGTTCGTTTGGTGAGGTGAGCGTTGGTGTCGGGGGGAGTAGCCTGATCGACAACCACCACTCAATCGACGCAAGTTTCTCTCTGACAGAAAGTGAAGGGGATTACCCCTTCTCGTTCAACGAGTTTGGGGAGACTGCCGTAATCAGTCGCGAGAATGGTCAGTTCTCAAATCTCTTCGGTCGGCTTGGGTGGAAGTTCTTGCCAGAAGAGTCGTCGTGGGAAGTAGGGGCTGCATTACAAGGATATTGGACAGATCGAGGAGTGCCAGGTGCGGTAGTGCAGGGGAGTCGTGAACGGCTGCGTGCTCAACTTGAGGAGGGTGATATCTTCGGTATGGTGCGGGGAGCGAGATCGTTCGACAGAGTAACCCTCACTGCTGCGGCTACCGGTCGCCTGAATAGATTGCGATACAATGATCCCGATGATCGGACTGGTGGTCTGAACGGAATTGACAACAGATACGATTTAGGAAACGTTAACGTCATTGGGCGGCTTCACTGGTTCCCCGACAACCAAATGTCGGTGGGTGCAAACGTAGAACTGGAGTATATTCGGCTTCAAGGTGACAATCTTGATCCGGCTGTTGCCGATGGTGTGGAACGTCAACGTGTTGGCGGCCTTGTGCGCGGCAGCCGGATCTTTCCTAACAGGGTGGAGGGGGAATCTCTCCGGCTTGACGCAGCCCTTCGCTACGATCTCTTCACCGACCTTGATCCAGAGCTTGCCCCATCTATTGGCCTTCTCTGGCAACCCTTTACCTACCCGCTTCGCTTACGTGGTCACGCTGCCCTCAACTACCGAGCACCAACATTTAGCGAGCAATATTATCTGAACTTCGGAAATGCGAATCTTAAGACAGAGCACTCTCGCAGCCTGAGTGGAGGTGCTGTCTATCAACCAGTTGAAGAGTTCACTGTAGAGTCAACGCTCTTCTTGATTGACACCCGCGACCGCATTGTTGCTGTCCCTCGCTCTCCCGTTAGTTGGAGTGCTCAGAATATCGGCAGCGTCCTCTCGCGTGGAGTAGAGTTCGGAGTTACTGGAACCCTCTTCCAGAACCTTCTCTCAGGTTCACTCTCCTATACGCTGATGAAGACCGAAGATCGCTCCGGTGGAATTACCGACGGTCACCTGATTCCCTATGCTCCACAAGAATTGTTCAATGGTCTGGTTACGCTCAGCAAGTGGGATTTCTCTCTGACTGGGTCATGGGAATATGTCAGCCACCGTCACACCCTCTCCTTTAACACACCCGAGAGCGCACTCCCCCACTACCTTCTAATAGATATTGGCATTGCAAAGGAAATTCGTTTCCGCAAGCTGGAATTTACTGGAAGACTTAACCTCTCCAATCTGTTCAATGAAGAATATCAGGTCGTCCGAAACTACCCGATGCCGGGAAGAAGTCTTAGGGTTGAAGCGAATGTCGTGTGGGGAGGATAGGTCGATTTCGGATTGAGGATTTGGGATTTCGGATTGGAGAATTAGGAATGAAGAATTAGGAATTAGGAAAAGGCTTTCCTCAATCCGCAATCAAAAATCCGAATTCCGAAATCAGAGGTGAGCATAGTGAAAAACGATATGAAGTATAAGAGAACAGATAAGAACAAAAGGGGAAAAGAAATTTGGGGTAGCTTCCTGCTCCTCACCTTCTTCTTGATTGGTTGTATTCCCGATCCAGTTGTTCCCGATCAAGGCAAGATTGAGGGGGCACTTGCCGGAGTTGTGGTTGTCAACCAGGGTGTCTGGCGTGGCGACAATGCGAGCTTAACATTCTACGACAGCGAGGGAGAGACTGCCTTTACCGATTGGTTTTCTCGCCAGAACAATGGATTGCGAATTGGAGATACAGGGAACGACATCGTTGTTCGAGGTGATCGTGCCTACGTTGCGGTCTCTCAATCTTCAGTTGTGGAGATCCTTGCTCTGCCGAGTGGGGAGTCGCTCGGTCGGGTTCGCCTTCCTGCCGGAACCTTCCCACAACAACTTCTCATCCTGAACGATTCCGTCGGCTGGGTCTCTTCGCTCGACGATGATGCAGTCTACCAATTCAACCCCCGAGCAATGGAGGTTGCGGGTCGAATTGCAGTTGGTCCAGCACCAGAAGGGGTTGCCTATGCAGCGGGACGTCTCTTCGTCGCAAACTCTGGTCTTGGAGCGTTGCGAGCCACCGAGCCGGGGGCAGGAACAATCTCAGTGATCGATCCCGAGTCTGGCAATCAACTGGGTGCTATTGAAATCGGGGGGAACTTGCGCGACCTTCACTACTCTCCAACCATTGGCAATCTCTACTGCTTCGTTGGTGCGGCACTTCCCGACACGGCTAACAGCGGACTGGTGGAGATCGATCCGGTGACGTTAAGGATCAAACGTCGGTGGGATGTTTCCGGTGCTTGGGAAATTGGTTTCGATGAAGTGAGTGGAAGTGCCTACGTGATTGCCGAGGGGGGAATCTTTCGGATCGATCTTCTGGAAGTTGGTATCATCTCCGACAACAATCTACCGATCCCATTTCTCGCTTCTTCCTTTTCCACACTCCGCGAGGAAGTTCCACACAGCATTGCAATCTCTCCCACAGGCGAAGTCTTTATAGGCATTGCCCGCGGCTACTATTCTGCTCCGGGAAGAGTTGATCGATATAGTCGAGAGGGAAAATTCCTCGGTAGCTTCTCTACGGGGTTGAATCCGACTGCCTTTGGGTTCGTGTTGTAGGGAAATATTCCTCTTCCTTATTTTCCTGCATGTCAAACAGATCATCTCACAACCTTGTCTACCTTCAATCTGACCGAGCGAAAGTTGCTCGCGTCACCTTCTTTTCAACGGGGGCTGCAACACTTGCACTCGGCCTTCACATTCTGCTGTTGCCCGAGTTTAGTGGCATAGAACTTCTCTCCCAAATTCTGTTCGGCATTGGTTCAGTTATTGTCACATTTGCAAGCAAGGCTGTGGCTGGATCGGTCGAGTTGAAGTTGACGGAAGAATATCTTGAAGTCAAGCGAGGATTTGGATTTCTTCGTGATCGGGGAGAGAGAGTTCTTCTGAAGAACATCCACACAGTCCGATTAGTTGATACCAAAAAGGGAAGGAATTTTTCGCCAACACACCTCTCGGTGATTTACCGAGTACCCGAGAAGAAGATGGTCTACGCCGTTACCCAGATCAGTCTGATTGGAATTCGTGATCCCCAACCTTTTATTGCTGCCTTGCTCGACCGGACGAACGTGACAATTAAGGTCTATCAGAATGGAATGGCAGATAGCTTGGTAACCCGCACAGAACTTGAAGACCTTATTCAGAGCACATAAACTCTTCTCAATCTCCTTCCTCCTTCATCTTTTCTCCTTTACCCCTCAATGGTGAATTCTACATACTTTGGAGACAAACCCAAAAATTTAGAGAATTTTGTATCCTGAGAAATAGGTGGATCATGACGAACAACATCAACAATCACGGCCTGTTGGTTGACTGGCGTGCAGCCTTCTACGCTGGCATCATTGCTGGCACTCTCTTCTTGGTACTAAATCTCTTTCTGCTTCCAGTAATCATTGATGGCGATAGTTGGTTGATGTTACGCTATATCGCCTCAATTCTGCTCGGCAAAAGTGTCCTTGCTCCTCACTATGAAGTAGGGATAGGAATTGTTGGGACAGCACTGGCAGTTCAGTACATCCTCTCGATTCTCTTTACTATGGTGATTGCCTTCGTTATTCACCGAGGTGGCGTTGTTGCCGGTGCTATCGGTGGTCTCATTCTCGGCCTTGCACTCTACTTTATCAATCTCTATTCGTTTACTCTTCTCTTCCCCTGGTTCTTTGCCTTAGAGGGGGGATTGTTTCTTATTGCCCACGCAATTTTTGGTGGAGTCGCCGGTACAATGTATGAGTTGTTGGAGCGGGAGGAGCTGGAGATACTGCAAGGAGAAAAGCAAGTGGCGGGGATGAACACCTAAGGTCAGGAGCCTTTGATGTTGCAGCTTCGAGAAGGGTAAGTTGTTGAGCTGAACCGAGCTGAGTACACATTCACTGAGAAAGGAACTTCATAGAATCATGTTGACTAATAGATCTGCCGGGAATATGTTCGGAACGTCGAATCGTCGTGGGGGGAAGAGCCGTTTAGTAGTTGCTCTGGGGATGGCGGTCTTCGCTCTCATCTCCTACTTCGCTTCCAGTGAATACAATCCGGTTACCGGGGAGAAGCAGCACATCAGCCTGACCCCCGATCAGGAGATTGCCCTCGGCTTGCAGGCAACGCCGGAGATGATTCAGCAGTATGGTGGATTGGATCGAGATGACCAGATGCAGCGCGGAGTTGATGCTGTTGGGATGAAGATCGTTAAGAACAGCGACGCAAAGGATACTCCATGGAAGTTTGAGTTCCACTTACTGGATGATGACCAGACGGTGAATGCCTTCGCCCTGCCGGGGGGACAAATCTTCATTACAGATGCCCTCTTAAATCGATTGGAGAGTGAGGCGCAGCTTGCCGGAGTTTTAGGACACGAGGCAGGCCATGTGGTGGCGCGGCACGGGGCACAGCACATTGCAAAGTCACAACTCACAAATGGATTGATCGGCGCGGTTGCCGTGGCAAGCGAAAGCGAGAAAACCGCCATGCTTGCCGCAATGGTGGGGCAACTTGTCAACATGAAGTATGGTCGGGATGATGAGTTGGAGTCTGATCGACTCGGTGTCCGCTTCATGGCGCAAGCCGGGTACGATCCCCGAGCAATGGTTCGTGTGATGGAAATTTTAGCTGAAGCCGGAGGAGGAAATCGCCCTCCAGAATTTTTCAGCACACACCCTAACCCGGAAAATCGAATCCAGAAAATTCGCGAAGCAATCGAAGCTGAGTTTCCGAACGGAGTGCCGGAAGGATTGATTCAGTGAGGAAAGTCAAGGAATTCAACGTTCAAAAGTAAAAATTCAAAAAGGGGAGGCGGGAGGATGGATGATTGTTCGCAGCGAAGGAAATAGGTCTGTATCTTACTCGATGTTTATCCCGTACGGCCTCTCTTCTGTTTTTGAATTTTTCATTTTTACTTTTGAATTGATTCCATGGTTTTCCCAACCACAAGTGCTATCGACATCAACGCGCTTCTCGAGTTCAGTCGGTTGTTAAATCAATCGGATGACCTCGACCGCATATATGGGACTGCGCTCCTCTCTCTTATGGGGAAACTCCGGTTTTCGCGCGGAGCCGTTGCAGTTTCGATTGGAGAAAATCTGTTTATCGTCGAGCAGACGCGAGGTAATGCGCGGTCGTTAGCTGGCCTTCAGTTTCAGTGGAACGGTGAGTCGCGGCACGATCTCTGTTATCTCCAAAACTCACCAGTAGAGGTTGTCTCTGTCGATTTAGGGGAACATGGTATCAGCCATATTCTCCCAATCTGCTTTGCCGATAAAACCTTTGCACTTCTCCTTCTTGGCTCTCCACTTGTTGAGGAATCACTCAGCGAAAATCAAGAGAACTACGCTCTGGTAATTGCAGCTATTACATCGATAGCTGTTGAGGGGGCGTTAATTCGGAGTACGCTTCACGATACGAATCGTCGGTTGGAGCGGCGTGTGCGGCGGCTTCACTCAGTCTTTGAGTCGAGTCGTGCATTCGGTGGTTTGTTGGAGGGGAGCGAGATTGCCCGACTTCTCGGCTACACGTTGATGGGGGAGATGACGATTGCTCGCTACGCCCTCTACTTGCGTGAAGGTCACGGTTACCACGCCATCGTCAACCGTTTCCGCGAAGAAGCACCCGATGCTCTCTTAGCGAAGTTGCAGGGGGATGAAGAGGTCTTGCTCGATCAAGAGGAGTGGCCTCACCTCTATGCGCTTGGTGCTCGGGCAGCGATCCCACTAAAATCTCAAGGTGAGACAGAAGGGATACTCCTGATTGGGGAGCGATTGCAGTACGGAATTGATGCCGAAGATCTGGAGTATCTCGGCGCACTTGGTGCGTTAGCAATCTCTTCGCTTGAGAATGCTCGACTCCTCGAAGAGATGATTGAGAAGAGACGCTTAGAAGAAGATTTGAGAATTGCCTGGGAGATCCAACAACAATTGTTGCCCTCATCACTGCCGAAGATTGAAGGGTACGAAATTGCTGCCGGAACTTTACCTGCTCGCCAAGTTGGGGGGGATTGCTACGATGTAATCTCAATCCCCGACGGGCGACTCTTGATTGCTATCGCCGACGTTTCCGGTAAGGGAACACCTGCCTCGTTGTTGATGGCGAACGTTCAGGCGGCTCTCCGCGCACTTGCTCCACTTGGACTTCCATTAGAAGATGTTGCTGGTCGCGTAAACGATCTAATTCACGACAACACCGCCGCCGACAAATTCATCACAGCCTTCATCGCAATCCTCGATCCCGAATCGGGGAGACTCGACTACGTTAATGCCGGACATAATCCCCCCTTCCTCGTTGCCGAGAGTGAGATTACGCCGTTAGCTGAAGGTGGATTGATTCTCGGTGTGATGCCAACGATGATTCCGTACGATGTGGGAACCTGCTTGTTAAGAGAAGGGGAAGCGTTAGTTATCTACACCGACGGAGTTTCCGAGGCAATGAACGCTCAGCGGGATGAGTATGGTGACGACCGTCTTCTACGCTTGCTCCGCAAGGAGTATGGCTCACCGGCTGGCAAACTCTTTAGCGAAGTGCAAGAGGATGTTCGGCAACACGTTGGCAACGCGCCACAGTCAGATGATATTACAATCATTGTCCTAACCAGAAACTCGACGGAAAGTTAGGGAAGCGAAGCACGAGTCAACGCTGCTAAACACTTCTCTCTCTGCGCCCTTCGCGCCTCTGCGGTTTCTCTCTTTCCTATGAGAAGAGAAGTATAGACCGCAGAGAAGCAGAGAACGCAGAGGTTGACAACTCTCAACTCTCCTCTCCCAACTCAATTCTGCTAAACACTTCTCTCTCATCGCCCTTCGCGCCTCTGCGGTATCTCTATTTCCTATGAGAATAGAAGAATAGACCGCAGAGAAGCAGAGAACGCAGA
>JBFWSB010000071.1:0-14886 GCA_050248595.1 Kapaibacterium sp. (SeqCode) | reverse complement strand
TGTACAAGACCATATAGGATTGAAGTTTCATAGTCGTATATGAGCTTTTCCGCATAGACATTCGTTAATCCCACTGATTCAGATCTCCAACTCGTTCCATCTTTAGAGTGGTGGATAAGTCGCCACGCATTAGACCAGAAGTCTCCGGTAGGAGAAACTGACAGCATCATAGATGAATGATAACTGAATGGATACCAAGATCTTCCTTTGTCGGTCGATTTGAAGATGCCATAGTGGCTGCCTGCTTCGATTGGCGATACAGTGCGTCGTGCATACCATGTATTGTTAGTTCCACGTACAAGTTGGTCTGCACGGATAGTATCGGCAATGTTCCAAGTTCTTCCGTTATCTAATGAGTAGTAGATTCCATCTGACATAATTGCCAAAAGCTCGCCCGGCTCAACAACTTCAATCTGTTTAACTTTATATGGGATGAAGAAATTCGTCCACGACTTCCCTGTGTCTAAAGAGAACCAGAACTTTGTGTGAGGAGTGCTTAAGGGTGTATAGGCATAGAAGTTCAATGCTGAATCGTACAGCACTTTTGATGGCTTCTCCCCAATACTGACTTTATGTACTTGCCAGCTTTTTCCACTATCGAACGTGATGTGAAAGTTATCATCGTTAGCCGTGCTCTCCCTTAGAAATCCAGCAACAGCTTTATCCCCTAAAACTATAAACGTTGAAAATTCCTTCCATGTAAATTGTTCCCACGTATCTCCACCATCATCCGAGAAGTAAAGTCCTTTATACGATTTAACCGAAGAGAATGGTTTACAAAAGATCCTCCCCTCAGTCGATCTTTCTAATTCCCCCCACATCATCTTCTTCTCTAATCTTTTCCACTGATAGTTCTGAAGTTCATCTTTAGGATTGGACTCATACCGATAAAGGCCATGAGGAGTTGTTATCAAAGGTTCTCCACCTTTGGTAAATGTCATATCAGCTACATACGCTCCCCATATCCCATTATTCACAGGCTCCCACTCAAGTTGAGCGGAGAGATCAATCCCACTGAAGAAGAATACGAGAAGCATTGCCCCACAGGCAATCGGTCGGAAGTTAGATAGTCTCATCGTCAAGGTTTGGGTCGGTTGTTGTGATTTGGCGTTTGGATGAACCTCCGCAATATCGAGAATTGCGGTCTTACAGACAATGAGGGTGGAGAGAATAACGGACTTGTAGAAATCCAAGGACAGAGAGGGATAGGTGATGGTTTGCCGCAATCTGCTACATACGTCTTATCTCGTTATTCATCACTCTGTCACACCATCCTCACAAGTCGAATCTTCCAGTTTGATATAGGTGTCGTCTTGCCTGCAACTTTCCTCCCCCTCTGCGGAACTTACCCTGACTATACATACCAACTATCTCTGTAAAGTATTCAGACCATGTCAACAGTCAACGTTTCGTCTTTGCTCATCGCTCTCTCTATCATCAGTTTTTCCTGCCTACAGTTGAGTGCGCAGGAGATCATTGATCTACCATTTAGATCCGCCCCAACAATCGATGGAAATTTTACTTCCGAGGAGTGGGCTGACGCTACCTCGATAGCAATTGAGGTGGCAGGAAGTACAGGAAGCGTTGTCTTCCTTAAACATGATGGAGCCAACCTCTACCTCGCCTTTACTGGAACGTTTGGTTCTTCCTTTCTCTTCCCTGAAATCAATATTGATCGTGAAAATTCGAAGGGCACTACTTGGAGTGAGAGCGACTGGTGGTTCCACATTTCAGGAACCGACTGTGAGTCGAAGGGAAAACCAAATGATTACTCAGACTGCGCTCCAGATCAGGAAGAGTGGTTTGGCATTCCAAACTTTTCGCAAAGTCAGGTTCCGGAGGTAATAGAGGTGTTGATCCCCTTCACAAAACTTGGCGTTGGCTCAACGCTGCCCGATACACTCGGAATGGCCTTAGACCTGACAAACACTGTCAATGCTTGGTATTACTGGCCAGTGGGTGGGAAAGCCGAAAATCCTTCTACTTGGGGCACAGTTATTCTATTGCCGGAGAAGTCGTCAAGTGTGATTGACGGTGTTGTGAAGAAATCGAAAGAAATGAATTTGACATTACAAGACTTGAAGAACTGAATGTCCCAATTCTCGCCCTATAAAAGCAACAGGGCAACTGGACATAATTTCCAGTTGCCCCGCTTAAAGACAGAGAAGTATGCTTCGACATTCTTAAAACACCAACGCCCGCTTCACGATCTCTCCTTGCTCCAGCTTGTGTTGGTATTTGCTGCCAGTAGCCGGACTTCCTGAGGCGGGGCGCCCTAAGAATGAGAGCTGCTGTGATTCGAGCAGTACCCCCTTCAGCCAGTGGGCAACTGCTGGCCACGCACCGGCATTCTTCGGCTCTTCCTGTACCCACTGAACGTCTGTCGCCTGATGGTATAGCTCAAGCTGCTCCCGAATCTCTTTGTCTGGGAACGGATAGAGCTTTTCAACGCGGATGATCGCAACGTCATTAATCTCCCGCTCGCGTCTTCCCTCCAGTAGATCGTAGTAGACCTTACCACTACAGAAGAGTATCCGCCGCACCTTCTTCGGATCGATCGCGTCAATCTCTGGAATCACTTCCATAAAGTCACCGTGCAGGAACTCATCTCTGGTTGAGATTGCCAACTTGTGGCGGAGAAGACTCTTCGGCGTGAAGACAATCAACGGCTTGCGAATCTCACGTTTTGCCTGCTTGCGCAGCATGTGGAAGTACTGTGCCGGAGTTGTTGGAACAACTACCCGCATATTGTCCTCGGCGCAGAGTGTCAAGAACCGCTCAAGGCGTGCGGAGGAGTGCTCCGGCCCTTGTCCCTCAAAAGCGTGAGGCAGCAGGAGGACAACACCACTCGCCTGATTCCACTTATCCTCTCCCGAACTGATAAACTGGTCGATAATAATCTGTGCTCCGTTCACGAAGTCCCCAAACTGCGCCTCCCACAAAACAAGCGACTTCGGATCGGCACTGGAGTAGCCATACTCAAAACCAAGGACGGCATACTCACTCAGTGGTGAGTCGTAAACGTTCACGCGACTCTGCGTCTCGCTCAAATTGTCGAGTTGCGACCAAGTCCGGTGGCTATTCTGATCGTGGAGTACGGCGTGCCGCTGCGAGAAGGTCCCCCGCTGTGAATCTTGCCCAGAGAGTCGAATCGGATATCCTTCCAAAGCCAACGAACCGAAGGCAAATGCCTCGGCCAGTGCCCAGTCGATTTTCCCATCTTCTATCTGCTTCGTCCGATTCTCGATCAGTCGACCCAGTTTCGGATGCACTTCAATTTCGGTTGGAACCGTGGCGAGGTGCTTTGCGATATGGTCGAACGTAAACTCTGGAATTCTGGTTGTCGGATTTGACCAAGTCTCTTTCGGGTTGATGCGTTGCTCGGCCAGAGGGTCTTCTGGATCAGAGACCTTTGGCTGTGCTTTGGTTGCTTCCAACAACGCCTCCAGTTCATCCTTGAACTTCACCTCGATCTCATCTGCCTTCTCCTTTGTCATCGTGCCGTTGCGTACTAAACGCTCGGTGTAAACGTGGCGGACAGATGGATGATCCTTGATCTTGCTGTAGAGTACTGGATTGGTGTAACTCGGCTCATCACTCTCGTTGTGCCCGTGCCGGCGATAGCAGAACATGTCGATCACAACGTCCTGACGGAACTTGCGCCGGTACTCGAAGGCAAGCCGCATCACTTGGATCACACTCTCCGGATCATCTCCGTTGACGTGGAAGATCGGAGCCTGTACCATCCGAGCAACATCTGTGCTGTAGACTCCAGAATATGTGTCCTCCGGCGAAGCTGTGAAGCCAATCTGGTTGTTCACCACAATGTGAATAGTTCCGCCAGTATGGTATCCTTTCAACTGGCTCATGTTCAGAGTCTCGGCAACAACACCTTGTCCAGCAAAGGCAGCATCACCGTGAATCAGCACTGGAATGTACTGGTTAACAGATTCTTCGCTGTTGACCTTATCTTGGCGTGCCCGAGCCATTCCCTCGATAATCGGGTCAACCGCTTCAAGGTGACTTGGGTTTGGTGCAAGGTAGAGTTCAACAGTTCTCCCCTCGGCAATTGAAACCCCGGCAGCACCGGTGTGGTAGGGGACATCACCAGAACGGTCGAGTTCAGTTGTCGCAGCCCCTTCTTCAAACTCAGCAAAGATCGTCTGCGCACTCTTCCCTAAAATGTTCACCAGAACATTCAGTCGACCACGGTGAGCCATGCCGACCAACACCTCTTTCCCACCGAACTCACCTGCCTTGTGGATCAGCTCGTCCAACATCGGAATCAAACTCTCAGCCCCTTCCAGCGAGAAACGCTTGTGCCCTGTATATTTTGTCTGCAAGAACTTCTCGAAAAGCTCTGCCTGACTGAGCTTTCGGAGGATTCTCAGTTTCTCAGCCTGACTTAAGTTCGGCTGGTTGCGTGAGGTCTCCATCAAATCCTGAAGCCAGTACTTCCGATCCCAGTCCTGAATGTGCATGTACTCTACACCGATACGCTGCGTGTAGGTGTCGCGAAGAACGGAGAGGATTGTGCGTAGATCCGCCTCCTCTGTTCCGGCAAGTCCACCAGTCATGAAGATGCGGTCGAAATCCCAGATTGTCAGATCGTAGGTTGCCGGATCGAGATCTGGATGGTAGTGGAGGTCTTCCCCGAGTGGATTGATGTGTGCCTGTAAGTGCCCCCGCACGCGGAAGCTGTTAATCATCCTCAGCACTTTCTGCTGAAGCATGATCGCCTCGTGCGTTCCATTCATCCCAAATCTGGAACGGTGGGTGTCACGATGCCACTCAAGCGGACGGTATGGAATCTTCAGCGCACGGAAAATATCTGTGTAGAAATCCTCTCCCCCGGTCAACAACTCCTGAAGTTTTGCCAAGAAGAGTCCAGACTCAGCCCCCTGAATGATCCGGTGATCGTAGGTAGATGTCATCTGCATCACCTTACTAATCCCCAACTCGTTCAAGGTCTCGGCATTCATGCCGAGATACGCACTCGGGTAGTTGATTGCACCTGTAGCGATAATTGCTCCCTGCCCCTTCATCAGGCGTGGAACCGAGGCGATTGTCCCGATTGTCCCAGGATTCGTAAGGGTGATTGTAGTTCCGGCAAAGTCATCGATCTCCAGCTTCCCCTCGCGCCCCTTGTGGACAAGGTTTTCATACTCGTCGTAGTACTGGCTGAAGGTCATCTGGTTCGCCTTCTTGATGCTCGGCACTACTAACGATCTCCCTCCTCCCGGCTTTGCCACATCGATTGCGAGGCCGAGGTTAACGTCGGGATGTTCTACCAGATAGGAGGTATCACCAACCTGATCGAACGCGTTATTCATATTTGGATAGTGAGCCATCGCCTTAACGATTCCCCAGCCGATAAGGTGGGTAAAGCTCACTTTCCCCTGGTCGCTCGCACTCAGGTAACCGTTGATAAGTCGACGATTCTCCTCCATCAACTTCACAGGAATCTCCCGGAACGATGTTGCGGTAGGAAGCGTCAAGCTCTGTTCCATGTTCTGGGCTATCCGCAGAGGGATACCACTCAACTTTACTCCACCTGCCGGAGGAGGTGAAACACTCTCCTTCTTCTCAGCAACTGGCGTTGGCGAGGCTGGCTGAGAAGGTGTCACCGTTGCAGAAGCGGGTGGTGTCGGGGCTTCTTCTCTCCGCTTCTCGTTGGCTGGAAGGCCGTTTGTCGCGCTTGGTAGGGAAGGTTCCGCAACCGAACTGCCGTTCGATCCCGGCGAGGGAGCTTTCTGTGGCTCTACGCTTCCTACACTCGACCCAACTCCTGTAGAGATCGTCTCCAGATCGCCGTTAGCATCTGGATGGTAGTTGCTGAAAAATGTCTGCCACGACTCGCTGAAGGTTCCTGGATTCTTCAGGTACTCGTAGTAGAGTTCGTTGATGTATGCCGAGTTTGGTCCGAAGGTGCTCATGGCAATTGCTCCGGCGCGAAACCGCTCGAAGCCATATTGTGAATGGAACGTTGTTTATCGCAAAAAAAAGGCTTACACGCCTCTAACAAGCTATCGTTTCAGATTATCCAAGCAAAATTACCGAACCATCCCGTTCCCCTCTCCTTAATCTCACAGATCGTAATACTCCACCAGTCGATAGGTTCCCGATTCATTCCTGTCTCGGAAGACAAATTCTCGCTTGACGACGTTGTCGTACCTCCAAATCTCCTTCGGATTAGCGTCTGGATCGAACTCTCTGCGAGTCTCGGTTGGTGGACCGAAGAGAATGTAGATTTTCCCTCGATCTGTGAAGACGCCATCCTGTTGCTGTAACGTAGCAAAGTTGAAGAATGCGTAGTCGACACGACGGTAGTATTCGGCCATTCGCTCATTATAGACTGTTGCTGGAGTAGGGTCGAGATTCTTCCAATATTGCCAGAGAGCTTCGTTTTGCTTCTCCTTCCCTACGCCGAGCAATCGATCAATTTCATCGTCGGTTGCAATTGGCCTTAGAGCTTTGATTGCGTATGTAGGACTCGAAAGAGAATAGGGCATATCGATCCACTTCAACTGGAAGAATTGCGTGTCGACTTTCTCTCTCCCACCTCCCCGAGCGGTTATCTCCAAGGCATATTCTCCCGGTTCAAGTTCAGAAGCATCGAACTCGCAGAACGCCCCCCACGCTCCCTCTATCGCACCCTCTCTTTGGAGAGATGCCACAAGTTCTGATCCAACCGACGTGAACTCCCCAACCGCCACTCTACTCGGCATCTTTACAATGCCAGTACCTACCGAACGCATCCCCTGAAGGTCTCCCGTCTTCTCATCTCGAACAACGGTGTAGAATTCACAGCGAAGATGTTCCGGTGCTTCTACGCTCGCTAATGGGATAAAGGTTTTGATAGATTGGCCGAAGGGTGCATTCCCATCAATTGCAGCTGGATGAAGTTCGTTCTCCGCAATATCCCGCAGCATGATTGGTGTGCCAATCGCTGGCAGATCATCTCCAAAATTGGGAACGGTGAAGGGGGGAGTCTCCTTCGTAAAGCGGTTCCCCGGCGAGCCATCGTCTACAGTGTAGGTGATGGTATACTTGCCGGGACGCAAGGCAAGCTCGATACTCCCCGATGCAAAGGTCTGCTTTGAATTGGTCTGCCGATACTCTGTGGTGCTGACGGTATCGCTCCAAGAATCGTAGTCGGCAACAACGCCGTCATCCGCCTCAGCCTCCACATAGACCGAGGGGAGGGCAACGTAGAGATCGTCTGTGTTACCAGCAACTGTCGTTTTGCGGAAGGTCAGGAGGTCGTAAGTCAACCGAATCAATACTGAAACCCGACTCTTGTTTCCACTCTCACCCGGCATTACAACCACCTCGATGAAGTAGTCATCCCCCCAAGAATAGAGATCGCGTAGATCTGTACGGGGAGCATCTGTCTGCCCCAGTGCTTCAATCGCTGGAGAGAGAAGTAGGAAGAAGAGAAGTAGAGTGCTACGGTGAAGCCGAGCCATGTTGAACGCCATAATCTTTGAACTTGATCGGAAGAAACGTCCCCCGTTCTTTCACGCTGAGAGAGCAAGACGATTAACTGAGGGAGGAATTGATAGTAGGCAGTAGATCGTCGTTCACACTATCCCCAACACACTACGATCTACTATCCACGATCTTCCACCAACTCACCCACCCTACTCCCTCAGAAAGAAGCACCACCACCACCTATCGTAATCGAAAGAGCAAGTGCGCTGTAGCAGGGGGTGTGTCCACCATTATTAACGGTCACCCCATCCTGTTCCCACTCCGGGTGAGAGGGGAAGATTCCCCAACCGAGGCGGGCAGTTACAACCGGTGCAGTGATTGAAGAGGCTCCTTTGCTCCCGCCAAGAAATCGGGTGAGGCCAACTCCGAGACCAATCCGTGGAGCCGCACCAGTATATGTGGCCTGACCGCCGGGGGCAATAGGTGTCCCCTCGAACAGTGGGACTGAATCACTCAGGTTATTTGTGAAGTCGAGCGCGTAGCCGTAGTATCCAACGTTCAGGTAAGGCCAGACGAGCGTTCCACTGTTGTTATAGAAGACCCAGCCAAGCTCTAATCCTCCCCCACCTCCGCTAAGGCTATACTCACCAACTTCTTCTTCAGTGGTTACACCCACTACCGATGGGAAGAAGAGGCGTTCTGCACTTGCACCGAGAACAAATCCCCCTCCTAACAAGAGACCTCCACCCGCATTTGCTGTAAAACCAGTGCTGGAGAATCGTCCCGTTCGGTAGACCATTTCCCGACCGTTCTCTCCAATCGGTGACCAAGAGCTGAGGCGGTTCGAGAAGGCTTCGTTATCGTGCGCGCCGATACCGACCCCAATACCACCAAACCAAGCAGAACGCATCTCTTGGGCTTGAAGCAGAACCGTTGCCGAGCAGAACAACGTGAATGCGGCAAACACTATTCTCATCCTTCTCTCTCCTGTCTGAAATATCTAACTGTGAACGTGACCACCAAACTGAACGGCATTCTACGAGGAATGATCGGAAAATCAAAGGGTTAACTCGTCTTTCCTATCTCATCCACCAGATTCAACGCCCCTAAGACTACTGCCGGAACCCCTTGTCCCGGATAGAGCGTGTCGCCGACGAGATAGACATTTGGCAATCTGGTACGATACTTTGGGGTGGCGAAAAGACTTCTCTGCAATGTGTGGGGAACGCCCCCAACCCGTCCGTGACGCCGCCCTGTGTAGAAGGCAAAGGAACGGGGTGTGCCATATAAGAGAAACTTCTTCTCAGATTCTCGAAAACCGGGAAGCCCCTGTCCTATTACGTATAACATTTCCTCCCCGACCTCTCTCTTTCTTCTCTCATATTCTTCTGGATCATCGGCAGCCAACCTCTCCCACTCTTCCGGTTTAGGTACATGTGTGCTCACCGTAATCGTTCGCCATCCTTCCGGTGCACGCTCGCGATCGTCTGAAGGTGAGAGCGAAACGAAGATGGAGCGCGATCCAATGTGTGGAAGTGGAGAGGAGTGGATCTGGTGGTAGAGAGACCCGCCATCTTCCAACGTATCCCGAACCGCAACGTAGAGGGTGAAGGCTCCCCACAACTCCACCGTCTCACCCAACCTATTCAACTGCCGAATCGTATCCCCCCCATCGTTGAGCAACTCCGCCATGTCCCACGTCGTCAAATTCGAGATTACTCTCTTTGCCCGATAATTTTCCCGAGACGTTTCAATGATCCACTCACCTCCGTCGCGGCGAATCTGCTTTGCGCGCCGTTTCGTTCGAACAACTCCGCCACGACCTTCAATCTCCTTCTCCACCCACTTCGCAACACCATACATCCCCCCCTCTGGATACCAAGTATCGGAGGGATAGGCCAGCCCCATCGCCCCAACCAAAAGAGGAGTGTCGGTAGGAACGTTCTGCGAGGTAATCATCAACTGCTCTTTAAGGAAATCGTAAAAGCGAGGATCACGATCTACGCCAAAACGTTCCATCTCTTCAGCAACTGAGCGGTGCAGATATTGGAGGAGATCGAGGTTACGGAGATTGACCGGGCGAGCCATGCGGAGAAGATCACCCAACGACTTTGGCGGGAAACTTGGATTCTTCTCGGAGAGGTTCCACCCACGTTGATTAACTCGGAAGATATGTTCCCAGAAACGGCGTTGTCCTTCTGGCGCAAAAACGCGCTCACACTCGGCAATCCACTTGTCGGGATCACTCCAGCGATAGATACGGCTTCCGTCTGCGAGCGTCACAATCATTCCGGGATCAACCCTCCGCATCGGAGGGGTAGCCCCACATTCGTTGAAGAGCCGACGGAGAGGGCCTCCCTCGTGAAGTCCAGAAAGGGTTGTCGCTCCCACATCGAACCGATAGCGAAGGTAGTTCCCGTAGCTATCTCGCTCAAACCGATCGAAGCAACTCGCCGAGCCTCCGGTTACGGTGTGCCCTTCCAACAAACAGATATTCTCCCCTCTGTTCGCAAGTAAAAGAGCCGCCGTCAGCCCACCGAACCCTCCACCAACAATCACTGTATCGAACACCGTCTGCAAGTTCTTCATATCATCTTCCAACAGTCGAAAAAGAAATCAGGCTCCGGACAGTCCGGACGGGATGACTATCTTGAGGGGAAATGGTTCCGGCACACAGGGCAAAGATGTCGGGAAATTGCAGAGAACATTTTACACGATAAGGATTACGAATTGATCGGAAGCTTTTTCGCCGTTGTCGGTCGACTGATTCTCGGCTTCTTTGCAGAGTTCGGGCGGATAATCATGTTGGGGTGGAGCGTACTCCGCTACACTCCGAGAGCACTCACTTCCCACCGTCTGGTGACCGAACAGATGGCAATCATCGGGGTGAATGCTCTTCCGCTGGTTATCCTGATTGGAGCCTTCACTGGTGCGATTGCCGCCCTGCAAGCAACGAACCTGTTCGTGAAGTTTAATCTGCTTGAAATTGCCAAGCCCTTTATCGGCGGCTCAATTTCTACCGTCGTCTTCACAGAACTTTCTCCAGTGTTAACCGCACTGGTAATAGCCGGACGAATTGGTGGAGCTATTGCCGCGCAGATTGGAACGATGCAAGTCTCCGAACAGATCGACGCGCTGGAGATGATGGCAATCGATCCGGCTCGTTACTTGGCAATGCCCCGCGTTCTGGCTGCCACACTGATGATGCCGGTGCTCATCATCTTCGCCCACGTTGTGGCAATCGCCGGTGCATTCTTATTGGCCTCACTGAAGTTCAATCTCTCCGAAGCTGACTTCTTCGGTTCGATCCAGAACTACTTCCGCATTTCAGAAATTGTTCTCGGTCTCGTGAAGTCCTTGATCTTCGGCGGAGTTACTGCGCTGATTGGCTGCCACGTTGGCTTCCGTACATCAGGAGGGGCCGAGGGTGTTGGCTCGTCGGCAGTCCGTTCCTTTACTCTCTCTTCAGCGGCGATTTTGGTGATTGATGCACTGTTTGGGTATGTGCTGTAGGGGAGTAGAGTGTGAGTGGGTCTGCTCGTGGCTCCGGCGGTTCGGCACTCTGCCAGTCCATGACTCCGCCGGTCCGCGGATTCGCATCCGCGGTTATGGGGGGATCGTCCCTGCGGGACTTGCTCGACTTTTTCCTATGCTCTCTACTTCTCTGCTCTGACGATTAGGACGTGGATTCTTCGCTGTTTGTCGTACTCTGTTTGGCCTCCGCTGACGCCACCTGCCACTGTTCGGTAGCGGACGCGACCGGAGTTCAGCAGTGTGAGGAAGGCAGGGTTACCTGACGTTGCCCTGCGCCGCAGCATCTTGTCTACCAGACGCTGGGCGAAGACAGCACGCATTCCAGATAGCTCGAAGTTCTCTATCCGATCTCCCTTCCGAACTGCATGTAATTTCCCGTTGATGTCGGAAAACTCAATCACCGGTTCTTCATAGTAGAGACCACTGAAAATCTGCGGATCGACGTAGCCGGTAACTATAAGCTCCATCGCTTCGTTAGCCGGAGCAAGCTTCAGGAAGTTCGGCGCGATGGTGTCGATAATTGTCATCGCCATGTTGTCGAGAATCGAGTCGATCTTCTCCGAATAGTTCTGATACTCTTTGTGCCGAGCCGAGCCGCGAGGGAATCGTTCGATATATGTCGCCTTCGACAACGTTCCCCCGAGCATATCGAGCAGTTCTGGAAGAGACTCCGGTGTGTTCGGACGATAGTAGCCAGTAACGAAGAAAGGGACGTTATACTCCCCAAGGTCGAAGAGGATCAACTCACGCTCCGGCAAGACATTCTCCAGAAGATTGAACCCGAGCTTCACCCGCTTCCCTTCCTCACCAACCGGATCGATCACGTTAAACGTGACCACATCTTTCAGCGATCTGCGGGCTGTGATCTGGTAATCTCGTCCCGCAGGCAGAATCATCTGATAGCGGTTCAACCCAACTGAGTCAGTGGTGAACTCCCAGACAATGTGATTCTCCTCAATGTCGGTAACTGTCACGTAGGCTGGGATAGGTTCGCCTGTTAGACTGTCAACAACCTCTATATCCAGAAGGTAGCGTCCATCGCCGAAGACGTTGGGTGAACCTGCATAGATGTCGAGCATCATCGACGAACCACGCCGATTCGATGCGAAGTAAAAGTACTTGCTTCCGGGGGGAGCGTGGAAGAAGAGTTCATCCTCCGATGAGTTAATTTCTCCCCCTAAGTTCAGAGGTTTCTGCCAATCACCGAGCGTTAGATAGGAAACCCAAAAATCTTCTTTGCCAAATCCACCGGGACGGTCGCTGGAGAAGAAGAGTGAGGTTCCGTTCTGAATCACGAAAGGAGCGCGCTCGTTGTCGATTGTGTTGATTGTCGAGTCGAGCGGAATAGCACGCGACCAAGCTCCCCCAACATTGTGGGTCACCCAAATATCGACGCCACCATATCCCCCCGGACGAGTAGATGCGAAGTAGATCGTCTTCCCATCCCCAGTAATCGAAGGTTGCGAATCCCAGTAGCGCGAGTTTACATTCTTTCCGAGATTCCGCACATTCTTCAGGCTATCTCCCTCCAACTCTGCGATAAACAGATCGGTATCTCCATAGCCATCTCTGCCATCTGTCGCAATCACAATTGTCTTCCCGTCGGCAGCAATCGCAATGGCTCCCTCGTTATCGTCGTAGTTCCAGTTGCTTCCAGCATTCAACGGAGAATTCCACTCCCCCTCTTCTTCGGGAGCAGTGGACCGATAAACGTCGGCGTTGCCGAAGCCTTCGGGACGTTCGTAGGAACAGAACCAGAGCGTTCGATGATCCTTCGAAAGTGTCGGTGCGTAGTCGTTCCCCGTAGTGTTGGCAACGTCGACCGGCGTAATTCGATAATCGTATTCGGGAAGAACCTGGCTCTGAAGGTTTGCAGAGAAGATCAGAAGACTTGCGACTGCAAGGAGAGAATATCGAAGACTGAAACGCACGGTATACTGATTTTGGATTTTTAATTCTGAATTGCCGGCTGAACTTCACGTGCACCCTAAAAAAGTTGCACCTATCACGCACAGGCTGAAGACTTACCACAGCCGGTAGGCTCCACGGTTGCTGCTCTCAACCGGCAGGAGCAAAAGTTTTTGCTCCCTACGACCCTATATACTCTCAACTCAATTCTCTACAAGACTTGGCGCAGGCTGAAGACCTGCAGCTACCACTCTATAAACTCTGCACACTCTCAACTCTACACACTCTATAACCCAAAGATGACCCCGAACGTCCCCTGCACTTCAAACATGCGCCAGTTGTCGGCGATGACGGTTACCGGAAGGCTGATAGTTAATTCTGGGTTCAGGTAGATAGTTTCGCTGAGAGGATAGAGGAGTGAAAGTCCTGCCCTCGCTCCGAAGACAAGCCGGGAGACGTTGCCGATGTAGTCGATCTCTACGCTCCTCACTCTGTTCGTGAGGTTAGAACCACCCGTCAGGCTATCCTCACCATTCAAGTAGACTAATCCGTCCGGGCCAACTATCGTTTCGGTTTTGCTGAACTCTGCAGATGAGATATACTCGACTGCTGGACCGGCAACGATGTAGAGGCCGAGGTTAGAATCTATCCGGTAGCAATAGAAGAGGTCGGCAGCAAACGTTGGAATTGGTGCAGACAGCTCATCCCGGAATCGCATATTCTCTACTGTGTCGTCCGCGCCGAAGAAGGGGAACTCCTCAGTAAAGCTTTCGAACGATCCATTATGTTTTGTGTAGGCAATGCGAGGAGATAGATAGCTCTTCTCACTGAGGGTAATAAACGATTTGATTCCAGCCGTGAACCCCAGTCCCGAACCTTTTTCGAATGTGCAGCATGGGATTCCATTCTCACTCATCTGAAACTGACCCCGGTGCAGCGTGTAATCTGGCCCGGCATAAGGTCCAATCAGGAAAGGAGAGAATGGACTTGGTAAGAGAATCGCATCGTGTGGAAACTGTATATCGTCTACAAACTCAGCACCGAACGATTGCCCCATCAGATGCACAGAACAGAGCAGACAGATCAGCAATGAGACCACGGAGAGTTGGCGCATGTTTCTCAACAGATTTGTTGGTTGTGCAATCACGTGTGGTGTACTCTTCACAGTTATAGTTCTGTTGAATCTTTCTTTTGATGTGAGTCAGGAAATTTTGCTACCTCGACTAACCCTGGCTCAAACTGAGGACCGACCGCAGGAGTAGCGATCTCTCTACGAACTCTACACACTCCCAACTCTACGAACCCTCATCGATCCTATTGATAAACAACCTGACTTACCGTCCAATTCAATTCTCCGATTCGGAGCCTGACAAAGTAGAGTCCGGGTGAGATTCCTTCGGAGTCGCTGATACTCTCGAAAGTCCCAGATATGTCGATAGTACGCTTCTCCAGCACCTTCACCTTACGTCCGGATTGGTCGTACAGAGCAAGCTCTGACGAAATTGGGGCAACCCCATCATCGAGAGTTGCCTCGTAGCGAACCACCAAACGACCATCAACTGCGGCAACGCTTTTAATAAGTCCGTTATAGCGTGCACTGGCATCGAGCAATCGATCTGGCAAATAGCAGATGCTGTCAATTCGGAAGAGTGCCGGATTTCTTCTCCCGACTTTCGGATTGCCGTCGGCCATCGTAGCAGCACTCGCCGTAATCGGTGTCTCCAGCGCGTTGCCGAGCAAGACTAAGAAACGAAGCCGCGCAAGCTCCGAGGTCGGCAAATCAGAGCGAAGGCGTCCTTCACTGAAGAGAATATCGACCAATGCTGTATCCCCTTCGTAGCGAACAGCTTCAACCAAACCAGCCATATCAGCCGATGCGGTCTCCTCCGTTTGAACGAAGTCGGGTGTTGGTGCTAACATCGTTTTATTGAACTTGATCTGCACGCGAAGTGAATCGACTTCGTAGAGATCAGGCATCGGGTCGAGTAGGTAGACCGGGATGTCGATAAT
>JBFWSB010000070.1:0-14894 GCA_050248595.1 Kapaibacterium sp. (SeqCode) | reverse complement strand
GCCCCCATATCGTCCACTCGCCGAGTCGCTATCTGCCGACTGACCGAGCGTTTGATCGACACTCCCCACAAACAGAATTGTTGCGAGGACAATGTTCAGTTGTATAAATCTCCCCTTGTATACCATAGAGAAGAATATACGAACGAGTGCCGAGTGAGAGATAGGTTGGGAGTTCTTGGTAATCTTTGTGGTCAACTTCTGCACGGTGACATCTAATACTGAATTCACTTAGCGAAGCCGTAAGTCTCCGTTCTTCGCCCTCTCCCTCAACCCCTCTCCCGATCCCAGGCGAGGGAAGAAAAGGAAGGATATCCACTCCTTCCTTTTCGATAACACCTCTTCCTTACTTGAATGTGGTATGATATCAAACTACGCTGCTGAAGTTGTGTGTTGTGTAAGCTGAGTGATCCTGAAAGGGTTGTCATTATCCACTGTGGTGGATGTCGAAGACTACCGAAGGAGGTAGGCTCAGTCGTGCCACAACTCGTTGCTCTACACTCCTTGCAGACTCTTCATTCCGCTTCGATTCACTCTGAGTGACATTCCCATTCGGTTGGATTTACGACTTCGTTAACGGCATTCGGTCTGAAACTAAATAATGAAGCGGAAGAGGCATATCGTCGTGCAGACCCATCCTGAAAAGGGTTTGTCATGCAGAGGTCAGCCGAAGCATCTCACCGGCTCAGTAGTGCACCACTCGTTTCTCCACACTCCTTGTGAGATTACCTGCGGTGCTGCCTGCGGTGGTCTTCATTCCGCTTCGCTTCATTCTGAGTGACATTGCCGTTCGGTTGGATTTACGACTTCGTTAACGTAACTCGGCCTAAGCATCACAACTGTGAAAGGGGGAACCTCAAGGCAAGCCCAAACCGAAGCCCGAAGGGGATCCAGTCAGCATCCTTCAGAAGCGAGGTGACTGGAATCTGTAGTTCCACTTCGGGAACGAGGGCGACAGATTGGGATGGAACTCCGAAGTTGAATCGTCCACCGAAACCTAAGTGGAGTGCACCGAACAGATAACGACGATCAGGCGTTGGACCTGTGAGGGGGAGTCCGAACTCTGACACCGGAATGTTGGCTCCAGAATCAAACGTTGTCTGATATCTGATATTCACGATATGTCCGATAGTCCCCCCAACAATAATTGTTGGGGTAATTTGCTTCATCTGCCTTGTATCAAAAGAGAACCGACCACCGAGAGCAATCACATCCCCCTGCCCCACCGTCGTCTGCCTCACCTCTCGCTCAATCAGTTTACCATTGTCGGTTAGCTCTTCAAGCGAACCACGAGCAGAGAACTCCTGCGACATTCGTAGCCAAGAGAGCCGAAGATCAAACGTAGTCGAGTTTTTGACAAACAACTTCGGCAACAGTCTCGACCAAGAGATGCCGAGTTCGTGTCCTGGGCCAGAAGGTGTTCCGAAACGGTAGGAATCGTTTGGTGTGGGTATTACTCCACCCTCAATTGAGGCAACGGTGGGGAGTAGACTTCCACTTACTGAAAGGAAATCATATCCGTCGAGTGGCTTCATTGTGGAATAGTCTTGTCCTCTGAGGGGAGCAAAAGCTATTAAACAAAACACGACTGTAGAGAGGGCAACCAACTGGAAGACCTTAGTACGACTCACGTTGTTGGACATTGCGGAGAAGAGTTGACGTTTCATCTAACGCAAGTCTTCACAATGTGGCGAATCTGTGCAAGGGAAAAATTGGGTACTCTCACTCCGATGAATCGGGGTGTTAATGTGAGTTCGTGATTACCTTTTTATCCCCTTCTCACCACCATATCTCACTGCACGATTTGGAATGATCGCGAGATAATGCGCGTCTTAGTTTTCAATACAACCACGTAATTTCCCGAGGGGAGTTCTCCTGTCGGCAAGTTCTGTACATACTCCCCCGATACTAAGAATTCCGATGTAAGTGTTGCGATGCGCTTCCCGGTTGGATCCAGAACAAACAGATCGGTCTCCCCATCCTCAACAAGACTGAAGCGAATCTCTGCCTCGCCACGCGCCGGGTTGGGGCGGACAGGTTTCAGGTAGAGGGAATCGTTTAGGATGAAGAGACGGGTTCCTCCATCCTCGCAGAGATCACTCAACAGGAACGATCCATCTTTTCTGCTGAAACCACCGTAGCAACCATCATCCATTGTGAATGCCTCAACCACTATCGGCGTGGAAGGTGAATTCCCAAGTGCCGCAACAAAGCGAAGTAGTGCAACCGTATCTCCCCTTCCACTCCACGTTCCACGGAATTGCAAGTAGCGTTCGTCAGTGTCCGACAGGTCAAGTTCTGGTAAGTCGACCGGGGCGAGAACTGTTTTGTTGAAGCGTAGGAGAATCCGATACTCCCGCTCTGTTCTCTCTGGGAGCGAATCAGTCGACTCTATTAACACTGGAATCAGAATCTCATCGCCAGCAGTTGCGCCAAGGTTCTCTGGAAGGAAAAGCTGGTTCCCCTCAATCACATCTGGACAAATTCCCTCCCCAGTAAGGTTGACCTGTGCTGGAGGAAGTCCGAAGAAGAAATTCCCCGCGCCATCGTAGTGAAAGAGAAGGCTCCCTGTTGTTCGCCCCTTTCGTTCTGGCTTAAAGCGTAGACTCATTGTTCTGAACTCACCTGGATTTAAGGCGAATGCCTCACCTCCGCTAAGTATCGAAAACTGCTCGGTATCTGGGCCAGATAACTCTGTCTTCTCAATCCAAAGTGGAATCGAGCCAACGTTGGTTACCACTGCCGTCACAACCGAATCCTTCTCGGTGTGAAGAATCACTTCACCGAAATCAATAGTGGGAATATTTACTCGAAGTGGAGCGATAATCCCCTCCCCAGTGATGGAGGTGACTGACCGTGCAGTTCCAGGGTGAATGATTACCGAATCTGTGAACGAGCCAATACGCCCCGGAGTAAACCGGAACTCGGCAGGGGAACATTCGCCGGGCGATAGTTTGTAGGGAGGAACTCCAGAAACAAGAGAGAAGTAACCTGTTCCGGCAAAGGTGATACTGTCAATAGTCACCGGCACAGAACCGTTGTTGCAGAGCCAACCAACTACTGTTGAATCTTTGTAAGAACCATATCCAACGCGCCCCATATCAACAGGAAGGAAGTTCAGGCGAGGCTCAACAATCGACCAAAAGAAGTCGGAGCTATCAACTTGATTTGGTAGTCGCGTCAAGTCCCAAACGCGAGCAGTGCTATCCGAACTAACCGTCAAGATGTGGCTACCATCTCGACTATGTTCAATGTGCCGCACTTCACGTCGATGGCCAACAAGTTGGCGAACAAACTCCCCACTTTTGCCATCCCGAATTACCGCACCTCCGTTCAGAAGAGCAACGGCAATCAGATTACCATCTGGACTGAACTCAGCATCAGCAACGCGGGCAGCTTCGCGAACAGATGTTAG
Organism: Kapaibacterium sp. (SeqCode); assembly: GCA_050248595.1. Lineage (GTDB taxonomy): Bacteria > Bacteroidota > Ignavibacteria > OLB7 > OLB7 > JAGWAZ01. The sequence continues at coordinate 11,482 of JBFWSB010000070.1, read as the reverse complement.
AAGCTCGCCAGTCGCTACATCCCAAATGCGAAGAATGCTATCGTGACATGCCGTGACGATTCTTCGACTGTCTGGACTGAAGGCAACAGAGTTTACTTGGTCTGGATGTGGGAGCGAGTCAACGAGTCTGCCGGTGGCAGCATCCCAGAGTATGCCTTGGCGATTTGTTAGAGCCTCATAGCTCCCTGAGACTATCCACTTTCCATCGGGACTCCAGTCGATAGCAAACCCTCGATATGTGTGCCCCTTCATCTGCTGCAACAATCTTCCCGTCCCAACATCGAACATCAGAACGTCATCCGTGTAGGCGTGGGAAACCATTTTTGTTCCGTCAGGATTGAACGTAGAGAGGCTCAGAATACCTGATGATCCACCTATCAACCGGATGAGTTTATCACCCTCCCAATCATAGAGATAGGAATCAATATCACCGGAACTGATCAGAAGAATTTTCCCGTCGGGACTAAACTCGAGTCCGATATACCCACGAAATGAGAGGGTGGAACGAGTATACGAACTGCTGTCAAGCAAAGAGAACACCCCGATATCAGTTCCATTTCCTGCAAAGAGAACAGATGTGCCGTTCGCGTCGAATGTGCCAGTTGTAAGTACTTGGTTGGCCGGGATAACAATCACTCCTCCCTCTCCATTAGCAGTTAGCTGCCGAACGCGCATTAGGCAGCGATTGCTTGGCATTGCAGGCGCACTCCAACGATAGAACAGACCTGTTGCCGTATCGGTAATTCTCTGCCATCTATCACCTCCGTCAAGGCTATACTCGAGGAGGACGGTATCTTCGGGTAACGTTCCCTCCCACTCAATCAGCACATCTTCCCCAACTGCGTAGACTTCGCCGCCATTCGGGGAAATCAGTTTCAACTCTTGTTCAGGTGATCGAATTCCCGGCCAGCCTCCGGTAAGGGTAATCACTTCCGAATCACATCCACTCGACTGAACGGCAACGTGCGCAAAGCGAAATACTGAGTCATCAGGGGTAAACCTGAAACTCACTTCCAACCCTTCACCCGGTTGTAGCCGTACTGGAAATGGTTTGCTGACACTGGTTAGGGTGAAGTGTGGATCAGAGATTTCCACCCCCGTTATCTCAACAGGCTTCCCTTCGGCAAAAATCCGAATCAAGGTATCGCGACTCTCCCCCGGAGTAAGAAGTCCAAAACTGACAGTTGAGGGCGTTGATCGCAGCAGAGGGAGGAGAGTATCTGGAAGCCTATACCCTCCACTCCACTCAACGTTGTAGAATGGAATAGATAGGGTTATCGAGTGGAACGTCTCGCACGAACTTTCTCCCACCCACTCAACTTCACACGGCTCGTCCCCTTGCGCATGGTGGAGGATTGTCTGATAGATCATCTCTGCCTCCTCCCTACTCTCCACCCCCTCGAACCATGCCCCCCCTGTTCTCTCTGCGATGTTCTTCAGAACGTTTGGAGCCGCCATGCGGAGGACAATCGTGTAGATAGTAGCTCCGGCTTCCTCGGCTTGGCGGACAATCACTTCTTCTTTCCCCTTCGAGAGTCCGTCGGTCAAGAAAACGATCACCTTTTTGTGCTCTCCAGCAGAGGCAACCGGTAGGCTCCCCGATGCAGGATCGATAAACCCGGCATCATACTCAGTTCCTCCAGTCGGCGTAAGCAGAGCGATAGCTTTCTTGAGCTGCTCACGATCAATCGTAAAGTCCTGATTTAGGTAGCTGAGGTGATTGAAGCTGACAACAGCACACTCTGAGTATCCGAGTGGAAGCGCGTCGATCCAAGCGTTAGCGGCAGCCCGGGCAATCTCCATGTTGCGGTCGTTCATCATCGAGCCAGAAATATCGATTGCGAGAACAGACGAAAGGCGTTCCGGAAGTTTTTGCGGTGGACAAGTAAGCGAACGGACTTCGCGCTGTTGACCATTCTCTTCAACTATGAGATCACTCGGAAAAACGTCTCGAAGAATAGCACCTGATGAATCACTGAGATAAAAGTGAGCACGCAAGAGGGGATAGTCCGCTGTCTCGATATTGAGCAGAGTTAGGGAGTTCTCCTGAGCAAGCCCGGTAGAGAATGAGAGGAGAAGAAATAGGAGGCAATATCGTAGTGTAAGGTTCATCGGGGTGTTCGGAACATATAGCTTATTGGTCTTCTGAATAGCTACTCTGAGTCAGTTATCAAATCGGTTTTGCAGGGTAAGTTCTTCAAAAGATGTTGACTGTAAGAGAATCACCACCAAGGACACAAAGGAACACCAAGAGCAGAATTGCCGTGGCAGAAGCTAATGACATCCCGCATATTCTACTATAGCATACTTCACTCGCCACCATCTGAAGCAGCCGTGGCATCCTTTCCGAAGGCGAGAGACTCAAGATCGCCATCTGCTCTCCCTGTATCTTGCAAGAAGTCGATATATCGCTCAACCTCAGCCGAGACCATTTTCCAGAGCGTGCCGAGCACCACTGCGTCGTCGATGTATCCGATGCCGGGAATAAAGTCGGGCGTAAGGTCGGTTGGGAGGATAAAGTAGAGCAGCCCGGCAGCAACCAGAAGCGTAGTTGAAACATCCACGCGAAAATCACGATCACGGATCATCCCAAAGAGAAGTTTAGCTCGACCGATCAACGTCCCAATCCAGTGCAAGCCATCTTCAAGGTCTTTCAGCTCACCTACTTTTTTGCGCAGTCGATCTGTCAGATTCCGCAGATCATCCGAGGAAACATTATCGGCTCGCCGCTCAAGAATTTTTCGTGCTTTCCTCTCGCCGAAACCTCTCCCTTCAGGAAGCTCTGCCTCGTCCCCATCAACAACACTGTTAAAATCAGACATTGACGCCATACTTCTTCTACAAATATTACTGTTGACTCTTATTCAAAAAACTCCGCAGACCGACTCCGTGACTCTCGACTCTTCAACTTACCATTCACATCCCGACTTCCGAAATCGTTCTACATACCCGGAATAGTTGAGTGCTCCCCGAGCCGCTCCGGCACGTTCTTCATCGGTCAGTTCACGTATAATCTTTGCTGGAACTCCAGCAACAAGTGTGCCGGATGGGACACGAAAACCTTCGCGAACAACGGCTCCGGCAGCAACAATCGACTCACTTTCGACAACGGCGTCATCCAGAACTACAGCCCCCATGCCGATCAGGATGCGTTCGTGGATTGTTGCACCGTGCAGAACTGCGCTGTGTCCTACCGTCACATCGTCGCCGATATTGAGAGCAAATTTCTGGTTTGTGACGTGGCACATCGTTAAATCCTGAATGTTCGTTCGCTTCCCGATTCTGATTGAGTGTACATCACCTCGAATCACAACGTTGAACCAGATCGAACTCCCCTCCTCAATCTCTACATCGCCGATGATCCGCGCCCCCGAAGCAATAAAGACACTTGGATGAATGGTTGGCGCAACTCCCTCGAATGGAATCACTGTTATATCGCTGCGTTCGATCATAGTATTGCGGAATTCGGATTTTTGATTGCGGATATCACTTCAGCATTCAACGATCAGGTTTGAACAATTCATGAAGTAAACACGATTCTAAGAAAACCGTCACGCCAAATCATAGGTTAACGGACATTCCAGTAAAACTCTATGTCCCTTAATATTCTCAGTCGCTCTAATCTGTGAAAATCCCGCCCGATCCGCGTCATCTGTGTACTCTCTCACCCACAGATGAGCGCTCGATAAAATCGTACACGGATTGGACGGATTAACGCTGATCGACGCTGATTTATAGCCAAAGATAGATGTGTGATTATAGAACATCTTCCAACATCTTTCTCCGCTCTCCCTTCATCGTATTTGCCTCAACTTGGAGTTGCAGATTTAGCTCCTTATCGTCAAGCTCTTCGGCTGCGGTGAGAGCACTTTTAAAGACACCCAGGTTCTCATTCTTTACTCCATTAATCACTGCTGAGCGAACTTCAGGTGTCACAACTTTGAGTTTCCCAAGTGTTGTCAGCGCGGTGCTCCGCGTCCAGCCACGGGAGGCATTCTGTGCATACCAAGCAACGCGATCAACGAACTGTACAAATTTTCCGGCAGCGACGACATCCATCCAAGCTCGCGCAATGCTCTCGCGCTGTCCTTCCACATACTGGAGTTCCGTAAGTGAAGGCTCGAGTCCGGTAGCTCCCGACTCCACAAGCATTCCAAGTGTCTCTGCCACAATTGAAAAGCTTGAATCCTTCAGAAGTGGAAGCAATAGTTCTGTTCTGAGATTCTTGTCTTCAATTGCCCAGGCACTGCTAACCCCGGCCATACGAATATCCCTATTTTCATCAGCCAACGCAGCGGGGATTACTTCTAAAGCAACCTTCTTGTCGAGTGCTGCAATAGCTGAGATCATTGCAGCTTTCACGTATGGAACTTTTTCCAGAGCATAGATTCTCTTTACCTGAGTAGCCACATCCCCCTTTTTACTCCCTACTTCTTCCTCAATCCGCCTTGCTGCACGTTCTCTAACAACCGGAGAACTGGCAAACTCTAAAATTGCGAGAAGCCCCTCGTTTGAGGTCTTCATTGGTTTTACTTCGATTAGCATATTGTATGCATCGATGGCCACTGCAATTGGCTTAGAAGTTTTATAGCTAACAGTCTGCTCCTCAGCCGTGAGAACTACAGTATCGACAATCACCTCAAGTCCTCCCTCTCCCCTCCTAAAAATCTCAATCGGGACAGCAAGCTTGAAGTAGCCAGTCAGCGTATCACGCTCTTGCTTTTGCTTCAGTTTAAGCTGATAGATTCCGTCGTCGTAGTCCTCCTCAATTTCCAGAACTGGCATACCAGCACCGTATACCCACTGATCGAAGAACCAGTTCAGGTTATATCCAGTAGCATCTTCGAAGGCGAGCTTCAGATCGTTTGTCTCCACAACAGCGTGGGCATGTCGCGTAAGGAAGAGTCTAATCGATCTCCAGAACAATTCTTCTCCTACAAGCTTGTTCAGCATGTGGAGCACGGCAGCACCGCGACCATATATGTTTGGTGTATATCCTTTACCACCGGCAATCGGGCTTCGCCCAAGTTCTTTGTCGGTATTGATCCCCCCGGCTATATACCCACTAATCTGAGCTAAATAGGCATTCTCCCCCTCACTATGTTCTGTCCAGCGTGCGGCCAAATAGGTGGCAAAACTTTCGTGCAGCCAAAGGTGATCCCAGCTTCGGTTCGTGACGAGGTCGCCAAACCATTGGTGAGCAGCTTCGTGGGCAATCAATCCGTCTGGGTTGTAGTCAATCAGCCCCTGCTTATCTACCAAAGCAAAATCGTTCAGAGTCGTGGCGGTAGTATTCTCCATGCCGCCATACATAAACTCATCAATCATCACCTGCGAATACTTGTTCCAAGGATATGGGATACCAATCAAGTCTTCAAGGTAGCTGACGATCTCCGGAGTCCGCCCAAAGGATGGCTCGACCCGATCGGGCATATCGGGGTAGCTCCAATATTCGAGCGGGATATCCCGCACGGTATCTCGGGTCACTAAGTAATCACTGGCAGCCAACATCATCAGATAGGGGGCGTGAGGTTTCGTCATCTTGTAGTGCCAGGTTGTAGTTCCATCACCGTTCGATGCTGTCGAGACGAACTCGCCGTTGGAGAGGAGCTTCCAATCTGAACGGATTGTCGCTCGAATCTCCGATGTAGCGAGATCGTTCGGGTAATCGTACATCGGAATCCAGAAGTGATGATCTTCTCCCTCCCCCTGCGTCCAGATTTGATCCCGCCCTTCTGGCTCATTCTCTTCTTTCTTAACAAAGTAGATACCCTTCTTCGGAGAAACGCTATACTCGATTTTAATCGTGAAGAGTTCATCGTAGGAGAGTGTTTTCGGGAGAGTAATCTGAAGGCTTTGGCCTTCGAGAACAAATCGAGCCGTCTGATCATCGACTGTCAGACTCGATATTGTCATTGTTTGGGCTGCATCAAGTTGAATTTTCGAGAGTGTGGGACTCAACGAACGGAAGTTATGAGTAACAGTTCCACTCACTACCTCATTATCAAAGTCGAGCCGAACATCCAATGCGGTGTGGATCAGATCGAAAGGATGCGAACGTGCCCCCCCGCTATACTCAACTGATGGGAGTGGTTGTGCAGAGAGTGTGGCTACTATAAGTAGTAGAGGAAGCAGAAGGCTTAGAGTTCTGACCATATCGTTCAGTAATGATCTGATAGTTCCGCTCAAGTGGCGTAGTTGCGACGTAATTTTGAAGATACGAAGAGAGAAGATGTGGAACAGTAGTGAATGTCCCTTTCCAAAACGAAAAAAGTCGAGTTCAAGTGAACTCGACTTTTTCTCTGTTTGCTTGGAGCCACCACACGGACTTGAACCGTGGACCTGCTCATTACGAATGAGCTGCTCTACCAACTGAGCTATGGTGGCCTGTTCGCTGCCGTAAAAACGGAGGGCAAACATACAACGGAATTGAAAGCCGCGCAAGAGTGGAAATCATACGGCTAAAAGTTGTCACGAACGGAGATTAGCGGAGAACCACCACTGGTAACGTCCGGGAAGCTCCACCATCATCCACAATGTGACACTGGTAGAGACCACTCTCAAAACCTGAAAGATCTAACGGGATCGTCCTCCTCCCTCTCTCAAATTGTTGATACGGAAACAATTCTTTCACAACCCTCCCCTCCGCGTCGAAGAGCGTAGCTCTCAAGTCCATACTTTTTGTTAGTTCCACCGTTAGGAGGGCATCTCCAGATAGAATTGGTTGTGGAGTAACTGAAATGCGCGCTTCACCTTCGATGAGTTCCGACCTCTCAACACCCGCAGGAGGGTCAAGGAACTTGAACCCACCCGGAAAACCGTACGAGTTATAGGGGCCGTATCCGTAAATAAGGAGACCAAACGGCTTGTCGGCAGTAATGGTATGCTTGCCAGAGGTCAGAGGAATAATGCTGTAAATATAGTCTGTTCCCGACACCAGTTTGAATGTCTCCGTAATTGGCTTTCCATCAACTTTCAAACTTGCTGCTGCGCTGTATGGAACCACAACGTTGGCGTAGTTGTAGAAGAACTCCTTGGAATCAAAACTGCTGAACGTATATGATTTCTGGTATTGCTTGGTTCCCTGCACTAAAGCCATAAATGGATCACCAACCGAATCGTTCGGGAGTAAAGATGGTGCAAGGCTTTGATAACCTACCGTTGAATGTTGGTACTGTGCTGTAAGGATAGGCTTGTCGGCAGTGATCTGCATCACATCTTCCAAGAGAAGCTCAAGAACTTCCGGTGGACTTACTGTTGAGTGATAGCTTCCATTGATTGAAACTCTGGTCTGATTCTCAGCCGGAATAATCCGAACGATATTGGAATCATTTGCTGACTTGAACAGCTGATAGTGTGGAGTCACGATATAGGAGGAATCCCAGTAGGCAACCGGAGTCATCTGCTCCACGAGGTGATCGCGTCCTACTGCAGCTTGCCACGGAATATTCGTTCGCACACTACTCCCGTACACCACAACTGGTTGGTTAGAGACAATTCGCGTTCCCGTTAGGTCACGACCAGCTCTGATGTATGGTGTTTGATCTGTCGCCTGTCCAAGAAAAATTTCGCCGGCATTGAGAGTAACAACGAATGGATCTATACTTGCACGCTTATTTACTGGGGTTGTTGGGATAATCGTCACCTGCGTATTATTCTCTGTTGCTACCACTGCAAACTGGCCAGGAATATCTGATCTCCCAAAATTTGTACCATTTACACCTGGCTCAGTAGTGTTTGGATAGGACATCACAAGGTAATTCTTCCCCAAGGCCTCCACGGGCAACGCAAGGAATCCATCACTACTCCAGCGAATCGTATTCATCCCGTAAATCGTCACATCAGCGTCGAATGTTGCCCTGAGCGTGTTGTTAAATAACTCTGCCGTCATGGTCGGCATCATAAGTTTGAACGTATCGAGCAACAGAATAACCGGAGTATTTGGCTCGGGAATCAAGACATTGAACGATTCCCCAGTCCCATTGTACGTAATCACGCCACGGGTTGGCTGGTCACTGCTGATAATCAAATAATAGGAAGGGAAGTTGCCATCTCCATTTGTCGGTAGGAAGGCCATGTAGAAGTCCTTCCCCTTTGAGTCAATTCCTTGAGCTTGGGTGAGGGTTCCAGACAGGGCGAGAGCAGTGAGCACAAGAAAAACGGGAGAACAAGTTTTCATTGCAGTGAAGCATGTTGTGTGAACGGGTATTGATGATTAAAGTGAAAGTAGTTCACCACGGAAGCCAATGCAAGGGAAAAATCTGTAGAGTATTTCCAAATGGATAGGATAGGTGCGAAGAATCACGCAAAGGGAGAAGTCCTCTTTGCAATCTATACTCCGAAGTCGCAACGCTTCTTTCCTTTTACTTCTGCACCACCATCTTCACTGTCTTTACTTCCCCATTCCCTGTCATCATGCGGCAGAAATATATGCCACTTTCAAGGCTCACTGGTTCGAACCGGAGGCGGTGGAGTCCACCCTTGATCGAAGCATTGTTCAAGATGCTCAGCACCTTGTTCCCGTTCATGTCGAGAATGTCAATCGTAACCAGTTCGTCGCGGCGCAGGCCGATGTCGATGCCAACCGGTTCGCCCGGTGTAGGGTTCGGGAATGGTGGCATCAGGATTGTTCGCTTCGACGGAGCAAAGGCTTGGATCGTCATGTTCTGTCCGCAGCGATCAACTCCGAAACCGAAACCAAAATCGACTGGCGTCTTCATTGGAATGCGATCCCACCTTCCGCACGTGTCGATGATCAAGAGCGTATCAACCTGGTTTCCTGCAAAGTTCCCTTCGAGACAGACAGCAATTTTCACTGAGTCTCCAGCCTTCAATGTCAGTGGGAACTGTGATGGAGGAATAGAAAACTCGAGGTTGTTCTGCAACGTGGCGCGGGCTATCACCATATCGCGTGCCCCATAATTCTTGAGCAGAATACTGTCGCAACGAGAGTCGAGATAATCCAAACTATCGGTCTTCCACTCGATACCGAAGCGGGCAGATGTGTGGTCACCACTACTTGGATCAATTGCCGCCAACGTAAATCCACCAATAGTGTCGGCAACTGTTATGCTGTTCCCAGCGAGGTCTACCACACTCATCTCGTAGATCATATCTTGATATGGATCAATCGGTGTTAAGTGGAGTTTCAACTGTGCCGAGGGAAGTCCTGCTAAATTTGGATCGAACGTTACTTCGGCATTAATCACCGCCCCGAGACTCACTGAAGCAATCCCCATATACTTCTGGTTCGGCTCGGAGAGTATTACATCCACCCCTTCTCTACAGCCATCACTACCACTTAGTAGTGCAGGAGGAAGCGTGTCGATAATTGAGTAGACACTCCACTCCGCTACTTCACGCGAAATACACGAGTCCCCAATTGTAAGCCGTGCAACCACAACCGAATCGATCATCTGTTGATAGCAAATTTCAATCGTTCGTTTCTCACCCGGTTGAAGTGTAATTGGTCCCGGGGTTGTGATTGTAAACGTTCCACCGGTTGGGGTCACGTTCAGACTGTTGATCTCCTGTGGAAAAGCTCCGTAGTTAAAGACCTCGAACTCTCTACATACACGGCCACCGTTGTAGGAGACAGACTCTCCTTTCTCTGGAACTCCTCCATTCAAGGCAACCGTTCCGACTGTATATCCCGGTATTGACGACTCCAACATAATCGACCGTCCACCTGAGTCGATTGCTTTGATCTGCATAAAGCCATCGTTGTATGGGTCAATCAACTTCGCCGTATAGAAGACCGAATCGACGCTCGACGTAAAGGGCTGAATGGTGACAACAGCATTCCGAGTTTTGGACTGCACAACATAGCAGGAGTCGATGCCGGAGTCAGTAATCCGATCATCTATAGCAACCCCCTGCAACTCTCCACAAGTGGTTGAGAACTTCATGTAGGGATGCTGAAAGTCGTGAACCAAAATACGGTAGATAGCTCCACCCGGATAGCCGTAGGAATTGGCCATCCCATATCCATATGCGTAGAGACCAAACGGAGCATCAGCGTGAGCCGTGTGAGCACCGGGAGTGAGAATCACTTGTGCATAGCTGTAGATGGTTCCCGGAATTGGGATAAATGGCTCTACCACCGGTAGACTATCAATTCGGAGTGAGAGAGTATCGTCGGTAGGAATCACAACGTTTACAACGTGGCGCACGAACTCTGGGTGAGGAACGCTTTGAAAGGCATAGGAGGTATCGTACTGCAGCTCGGGTGGAATAATCATCATAAAGGGATCACCCTCACCGAACTGATTATTGTTCCCAATTGGCCCAACTGAATGCTCATACTGAGCAACTAATATCGGCCCTGAAGCATCGATAACAGCTGGACGTTCGCTCAACACAATTTCGATTGGCTTTCCCCCCTGCAACGGAGCCTGTGGAACACCGTCAAGATTCCACGTGGTGTTGTCGACTGCGGCCACAATGCGGGCTACTGGTGTGTAGCTGGACTGCGGAGTAACATCGAAGAGTGGGGGAATAATAGCTGTGTTTCCCCACGACTCAAGTGGTGGCATCTGTTCTACCAAAAGATCCCGGAAATTTCCGACCGAGGTTGGGATCGATGTGCGCTTGTTTCCAGAGAACGCTGCCACCGGTTTTGTTGATCGGATTTGTGTCCCAGTAATGTCCTGCGGACCGTCGAGCGAAGCCTGGGCAAAGAAGACCTCTCCTTTGTTCAAGCCAATGACGAATGGATCAGTAGTTGGTCTCCCGTTAATGTTCGCTGTTGGCGTAATCGTCACCAACGTTCCATCTTCGGTTCCAACAATGGCGAACTCGGAAGGCATATCGAAAATTCCGCCAACCTGAAAGTTGTTGAGATACCCATTCGGATAGCCGAGCAACACATAGCGGCGGGTAAGTACATCTTCAGGAAGCCCGAGGAAAGCATCGGAAGAGAAGGTGCGGACGCTGACTCCATAGAGAGTGATGTCTTCGTCTGACTCTACGTAGAGTGTTTTCGATGAGACACCAATATCTCCGGCATCAAGCTCGATAGAAGCACCAAAGAGAGTGGCCACGTCAACTTCAAATGAACGGTGGGCAACGGGAAGATTGATCGTCTCCGTTCTTCCCGTTCGCTTGTAGGTGATTCTAACATCGGTCGGTTTGATCGCACTTAGGTATAGGCGTAGGTCAGATTGTTCGAACCCCTGTCCACCACCGGCAGTCTCCATAAAAGCGACCCAGAACCCCTGCCCCTTCGAATCATGTACTGGCATAGTTGTTTCTTGTCCCTTCACCACGGATACGGCAAAGAAAAAACAGCAGAGAAATGCCACTGAATAAAAAGGGTGAGCGAATCTATTGTATAGCGTCAACAATTGAACGATAATCTTCACCATGTTCTTGCTTGTTTACAGCGAGATGATCCAGAAAGGATTGCTTTGCAGATTTTGCCGTAGAACTCTGCAAAGCAAGAAGATCAGTCCCGAATCATGAATTTTGTGGTCAGAATTTC
>JBFWSB010000069.1:0-15103 GCA_050248595.1 Kapaibacterium sp. (SeqCode) | reverse complement strand
TACTTAGAGCAGACAACACTTCCGAGTTGGATCGAGACGGAGAAGATCTATCTGCCGGAGTATCCAACGGTTCCGGGTGTTGTGAAGAGCAAGCCGCAGGCAACGCAAGACTTGCTTCAGCGGATGAACCGAGGTGCGCTTCTGGTGAACTGGGTGGGTCACGGCAACGCGAAGGTGTGGGCGCACGAACAGCTCTTGCAGAAGGATGAGTTTATCCCGCAGTTGACCAACGACTCAACGTTGATCATGGTGATGGCGGTCACCTGCAACTTCGGTCGCTTCGATAACCCGAACGAGACATCGGGTGGAGAACTCTTCCTGCTTCGCAAGGGGGGAGGCTCTCCGGCGGTGCTGGCAACAACGCGAGCCGTCTTCATCCAGGCAAACGATCGACTGATGCGTGAGTATGTCAAGTCAATCTTCTTGCGAGACAGTGAGACGAACGGCTTTCTTCCGTTGGGAGATGTTCTGATGAAGACGAAGCTCGAAAACCGAGAGAAGATAAACGACGAGAAGTATGTGATCTTCGGGGATCCGTCGATGCGGCTGAACTTGCCGAAAGATTCGGTGGCAATCACATCGATCAACGCGGTAGACATTACCGAGGACACGGTGACGGTGGGGGCATTGTCGTTGGTGACGGTGGAGGGGGGTATCTACAATCGCTTGGGAGCCTTGCAAGAAGACTTCAACGGAACGGCGATCATCACGATGTATGATGCAGATGAGACGAAGGTGTTGTTAGATGTCGGCGCACCGAGAACGATGGTGGACAAGGGGGGGCAGCTTTTTCGTGGTCCGGCAGTTGTCAAGAACGGGAGATATAGTGCACAGTTCCGCCTGCCGAAAGATATCGCGTTCGATTCTTCAGCAACAGCACGGATATATGTCTACGCATACAGTGATAGTCGAGATGCTGGAGGTGCAACAGCACACGTGAAGGTGTACGGCTCGGATACGAGCGTCGTCGCTGACGGTAGTGGGCCAGATATTGAGATCTACTTGGACGACCGTTCATTCCGGAGTGGTGATGTGGTAACACCGACGCCGATGTTGATCGTGGACTTGGCAGATGGGAGTGGGATCAACGCATCGGGTGCAGGGCTTGGTCATAGGATCGAGGCGTGGATAGGTGAGAGCGCAACACCGGTTGACCTGACAGAGTTTTACTCGACATCGGCAACGGATTTCCGGAACGGTTCGGCGGAGCGAGAGCTACTGGATCTTTCGCCGGGTGAATACAAGGTACGCGTACGAGCGTGGGACATCTTCAACAATCCGTCAGAAGGGGTTGCGTACTTTCGGATTTTGGAGGGAGAGGGGGATGACTTGGTTGTAACGGATGTGATGAACTATCCGAACCCGATGGGTAAGGCGACGGAGTTTCTTTTTCATCATAATCAGTCACGACCGTTGGATGTCCGTCTTGACATCTACACAGCAGGTGGGCGGAAGATTCAGACATTGGAGTCGAGGAACGTGACGGATCGTTTAGTTCGGCTACCGTGGGACGGTCATGACCGTGACGGTCGTCGTGTAGCGAACGGTGTGTACTTTTACCGTCTTCGAGTAACGGTAGTTGGTGAGGAAGGAGCAGAGGGTCGTACCGTTGAAGTGATTGAGAAAGTTGCGGTGGCGCAGTAGCGAGCACGCTTTGGGTCGATACTAATCCCAAACTAAAAGAGGAAGTTGAAGAGTTGCCTATCTGCTGATTGTTGCTCAGAGCCAAGCAAAGCTCACCGAGCTTACTCTACAATTCTCTCAATCCATGCTCCCCCCTTGAACATCCGCTCCTCCTCGAAGTGTGGAGCCATCAGTTGTGCTCCAAGTGGGAGGTTGGTTGCTGGGTCGGTCCCATAGGGGACTGAGATGCCGGGAATGCCGGCGATGTTCGCTGCGGCTGTGAAGATATCGCTCAAGTACATCGAGATTGGATCGCTCGTCTTCTCACCGAGCTTGAACGCTGCCGTCGGTGCTGTCGGCGTGAGGATGAGGTCAACCTCACTGAAGGCTCTCTCAAAGTCTTGTGAAATCAACGTCCGTACCTGCTGTGCCTTCCGGTAGTAGGCATCGTAGTATCCGCTGGAGAGAACAAAGGTTCCCAACATAATCCGCCGCTTCACCTCCTCACCAAATCCTTCCGAGCGACTCATTTCGTACATCTCTTCGAGGTTGGTAGCGTTCGGGGAACGGTAGCCATATCGCGCACCGTCGTATCGAGCAAGGTTGGAGCTTGCCTCAGCGGTTGCGATCACGTAGTAGGTTGGAATCACATACTCTGTGTGGGGGAGTGAAATCTCTACTAAGGTAGCTCCACCATCTTGCATTCTTCTCTTGATATCTTCGATTGAAGCTACCACACTCTCATCCATCCCTTCGATAAAGTATTCTTTCGGAACACCAATCTTCATTCCAGCGACATCGGCACTGTCAAGTGCAGCGGTGTAGTCAGGAACTGGACGCATACTGGAAGTTGCGTCGTTCGGATCGTGTCCGGCAATTGTTCTAAGGAGGAGTGCTGCGTCGTAGACGGTGCGAGCTATAGGGCCAATTTGATCGAGAGATGAGGCAAATGCAACAAGTCCATACCGACTGATACGACCGTAGGTTGGCTTTACTCCGACTGTGCCAGTAAAAGCTGCCGGTTGACGAACGGATCCCCCAGTTTCAGAGCCAAGTGAAGTGTGGACAGTGCCTGAGGCAACGGCGACAGCAGACCCGCCGGAAGACCCTCCTGGAACTCGTTCTCTGTCGAGCGGATTGAGAGCCGAACCGAAATAGGAGTTCTCGTTCGACGATCCCATCGCGAACTCATCCATGTTTGTCTTCCCGACAATAATTGCGTCGGCAGCTTCAAGGCGTTCGAGTGCTGTAGCTGAGTAGAGGGAGGTGAAGTTCTCAAGAATTTTTGAGCCACAGGTTAATCGGACATCTTTCAGCGCAATGTTATCCTTTACGGCAATTAGCATTCCGGCGAGTGGACCGGCTGTCCCTTCTTTTACTTTCCTGTCAACCTCTTCGGCCTTTGCCTCTGCCCGCTCGTGGAGAGTTGTCACGTAGGCGTTTAAATCTCCTTGCTCCTCAATCTTTTGGAATGCTCCCGTCAAGGTATCTACACAGGAGGTTTTTCCTGCGTCAAGTTCAGTCCGGAAATTGCGGTATGATGTCATGAAGCTGCTTCTTCTCCTTTCCCCTTATCTGGATCTTCGCGCGGGATGTTTGGGGGGATAATACTGTTGTCACTCTTCTCGCTGAGAGGACTTTTCTCCTCTGTCGCTTCGTCTGAATCTGATGCGGTTTCAGTTCCATCGCCTACATTGGGTCCGGGTGAGCCGGTTGGCAGTGAAAGGCTTGATCCACTTCGGGCAATAGTATGCTCAGCCGCAGGGGGAGCATTGCGAGTGTTTTCCTTCCGTTGCTCGTCGTAGAAGGCGGTATTGATTTGTTCAGTGAAATCCTGCTGTGCTTTACGAAACTGGCGGAGTCCCTTTCCGAGACCCTGAGCCAACTCCGGCAGCTTTTTGGGGCCAAACAGAAGTAGCACGGCCACAAGAATTAGCAGAAGTTCTCCCCCTCCGAGATCAAACATGGTAGTGCCTGTCGTAAGCGAAGACTGTGTAGTTATTCAATTCTTTTCCCTCCCCTACAAAACATTATAGAGAGGTCGTTTCCCGATCAGTTAGATTCACGATTGATTGTTTTCAATCCGTGCCGACTCTCTCTTATTATCATCTGGATCATCCAACGACGATGCCTTCTTAAACTCGCGCATACCGGAGCCAAGCCCTTTCATCAATTCGGGAATCTTCTTGCCACCAAAAAGAAGGAGAACGCCGAGGATAATCAAAATGATTTCCGTCGGACCGGGAGCAAAAAATGCGTACATGATATTCCTCTATAAAGGATAGTTAGTGAGATAGTTTCAGCTTTATGCCGTTACACCCTGGATCGCCGTAATCAGGGAACGGAAGATTCCCATCCCATCTGTTGAGCCGAGAATAGGATCGCAAGCTCGTTCTGGGTGGGGCATCATGCCGAGCACGTTCCCCGCCTGGTTAACGATTCCAGCAATATTCGATTGCGATCCGTTCGGGTTCGATTCCACGGAAACGTTCCCCTCTGCATCGCAGTATCTGAAGAGAATTCGTTTCTCTTCCTCAAGCATCCTCAAGGTCTCTTCGTCAGCATAGTAATTCCCTTCGCCGTGAGCAACCGGAACACGGAGTACATCTCCTTCTTTGAGCGACCCTGTGTACATCGAATCTGAATGTTCTACGCGAATGTGGATGAACTTGCTGATGAAGCGGAGATCACGGTTCCGGAGAAGTGCACCGGGGAGAAGTCCGGACTCACAGAGAATCTGGAAGCCATTGCATATCCCCATAACTGGACCGCCGTTGTTGGCGAATTCAATCACTTCTTTCATGATTGGAGAGAATCGCGCGATTGCGCCGCTACGAAGATAGTCGCCGTAGCTGAAGCCTCCGGGGAGGATAATGGCATCACACCCTTTTAGATCGTGATCCTTGTGGAAGAGAAACTCTGTTTCAGCTCCTACGCTATGTTTTAGCGCCCAGTAGGCATCGTGATCGCAGTTGGATCCTGGAAAGACAACAACGCCGACCTTCATACTTCCTCCGCATCATGCATTTCCATCACCGTCACACTGAAATCTTCCATCACCGGGTTGCTCAGAACCTTCCCGGCAATCTCGTAGGCAATTGCTGTTGCCTCCTCTGCATTCGCTGCATCGATTTCGAGCGTAATGTGCTTCCCAATCCGTACATGTCCGGCTCCACCGTATCCAAGTGAACGAAGAGCATTTTCCACCGTCTTGCCCTGCACATCTAAGATGGCAGCGCGAAGCATTACATTAACTTCAGCCTTGAACATAAATAGATAGAAGTATGGTAGTTAGAAGTTTGCCGTACAGAGATAGCCGCAGAAATCAAGAGACAGTCTATAGAAAAGCGTTGAGCTACTGAGACTGAGTGTTGAACAAGCGAAACCGTTACTCATACACTCTCACACACCCACCAACTCTACAAACTCTAAGAACTCTCAACTCTACAAACTCAACTATATATCAAACGGAGTCTCTTCCAACTCTTCCATCGTCTCTTCTTCCTCTTCGTGCCGGAGGATGTGGAAGAGTTGGCGAATCATTCCATAGACAAGATACAACACCATGAAGGGAAATATCCCCTTCCCTTTCGTAACGATAATTGCAACGATGCCGAGTAGGACAACCGCAAACTTGACCGGAGCCGCTTTTATAGCTCTTGGTGTTGGTTTCGGGAAGGTATCGTATCGGATTGTGCTAACCATCAGGAGGGAGACACCGATAGTGATGATTGCGAGGAGTGCTGGGCGAATTTCGGTTGGGGGAATTGCGTCGTTCGAAAGGTGGTGGAATACGAGGTAGCTGATAGTGGTTAATGCCCCAGCCGGAATTGGGAGACCGAGGAAATAATCTTTGTCGAAACCGGTAAGCTGCACGTTGAAGCGGGCTAAGCGGAGCGCGCCGCACATTGCCGGAAGTCCGGCAACCACCATGCCGACAGCTTCCCACTGGTAAAAAAATGCTGCGTAGAGAATATAGGATGGGGCAACACCAAAACTGACGACATCGGCTAAGGAGTCAAGCTCTACGCCAAACTCCGAACTTGTCTTCGTTAAGCGAGCCATTGCTCCGTCGAGACCATCGAAGATAACCGAGAGGACAATGAACCAGGCCGCCACAACATACTCTCCCTCGGTCGCCTTGATAATGGCGACAAAGCCGCTGAAGAGATTCATCGTTGTGAAGAGGCTCGGGATCACCGAGCGGGTAACGCGAATTGGCACGCTGCTCCTGGTCTTTATGGAATGTGGAATAGAGGAGGTAAAATAGTTCGTCGATCAGCGTTGAGGCTTCTCGCACTCTCTCCTCTCCCTACTCAAATTTCCGTGAAGCACATTGAACGAAGGAGGGGAAGAACCATTCCTCTCACTCTCCTACATTCTATCTTCTTCTACCTATAGCCTTACGAAAATACCGACTCCGGGAGAAACGGGCTGAATCAATCCGTGCCAGTTTAGGAAGGCATTCTGCTGATAATCGTAACTCCCCCAACAACTCTATCGCCCGGCTTTACCAAAATCTCCATCTCTGGAGGGAGGATCAAATCTGTTCGGCTACCGAACTTTATCATGCCGAAGCGTTCTCCAACTTTTACTGGATCCCCAACCTGTAGTGGGCAGACAATGCGTCGAGCAACTGCACCTGCAATCTGCTTCATCATCAATCGGAAGTGCTCACCACGAATGCCAATGTGCGTTCGCTCGTTTACCTCCGACGACTTATCCTTGAAGGCTGGCACAAACTCTCCTTTGTGGTAGACCATGTGGTCCACTTCTCCAGAAATCGGATTTCGATTGACGTGAACGTCGAGTGGGGAGAGGAAGATCGCAACCAGTTTGGCTGGCCCTTTGTGGTACTCGGTATCCTCAACGTCGTGAATCAAGAAGACTTTGCCGTCGGCAGGGGAGATAACGGTTCGCCCATCAGCTTCTGAGGGGAGCGTTCGCTCTGGATCGCGGAAAAAGTAGAGGGTGAAGGCTGAAAGCAACAGCCCAAGTGTCACCATTCCCCACCGAACAACCGGTAGCTCAATTAGTAGACCGCCGATAATCAGGCCGAGGGCAATCAGGAGCGTGACGACAAGAACGTCGAGTCCGTAACGTGTCAGTTTCATAGATGAAAAATCGTTCAACGAAAGTATCTCGCGAAGTTATCCTTTCTGGATGAAACAGAAGTCCTTTTTCGCTTGGATTTTGGTCGATGCGCAGGACGTTTTATCGCAAAACGTACACCGATTGCACGGATGACAACAAAATCAAGAGGGAGATATACCCCCTCTTGATTTTGATCTATCCAATCGGGACTCCACCTTCCCGATACTTATCGCGTAGGATATACCCAGACAAAGCTAATGAGTGGAGCTACTGGGAAGGAGGGGGGAGTATCTTCGCCAGTTTCAATGAACAACCAAGCCGCGCCAAAATCCAATGCCCAGGTCTTGCCGAACCAGCGTGCCGTGGTGATGATCGGCGCGGTTCCAACGGTCTTCATGTAGACCCCCTCGGCTGCAAGTTTCCACCGATCACCAACCCGCCAATCTCCACCGAGTGCGATAATCGGAGCCTCCTTCGGGAACTCGTCGATCAGTCCAGTTGCTGGATCAACCAGGGTCGTATGTCGCTTGAATGCGTAGCCTGCGGTTAGGGAGACTCTGCGGTCATCATTTCCGTAGCTGACAGCACCGTAGAGTGTAGGAGTAATGATGCGGGAATCATCTTCCGGCGTACTCTCCTCCTCGTAGAAACTTGCTCCCCACTGAAATCCTGCGGCGGCCTGAAGTTGGTCACTCAGGTGAAGATTCCCTTTCAGACCAATAGAATAAGCTCCGAACGCACTTCCGTTTGTTCCTCCCCAATCATCTGGCAGTGGGGGCGCACCGCCGGCGAGAATCATAATGTTGTCGGTGAGAGAGTAGCCAGCCATCAGACCAAGCAGATCGTAGCTTCCGGCAATGAAGGTTCCAGCAGGTGGTATCACCGCATTCGGAATTGCTACCGTCCGGAATGTCGTTGGGTCGGGATAACGTTCAGCCCCCATAGTTCCTCGACCATGAACAGCCACGGTCACCTCTTCTCCATCTGAGAGCGTTAGCAGGAGGGGAGCCGAGAAGAGTCCAATAGTATCGGGAAGGAACTGGAGGGAGATGGGAATGGATGTACCACTCTCGATAGTTCTTCCATTTAACGACTCGCGTAGTTGGAACCGTTCTTTGTTTGCTCCGGTCAGTTCGGCTGATATGATAGTGACAGAAGAAGAGCCGATAGCCCGAATGAACGAGGGGAGGGTGGTGTCGTGTCCTCTACCGATCTCTTTTTCCCCAAAGTCGATGACATCTCCTTCAACCCGGAGTGTTGCCCCGACTCCGTTTCCGGTCAGGCGTGCGGAGAGTCTTCCAACATCGGTTTTCATCAGTGCAACCGATCCTTTCTTTCCGGTTGAAGTGGGAGCAAAGCGAAACTCTACGGAGCGGACACTACCTGCCGGAACATCGAACGGAGGGAGAGGGGAAACCAGGTCAAAGCTTTTGTTATCACCATCAACAATGTCGATACTCTCCACACGGAGTGGGGCATTCCCTCGATTCGATAGAAAACCACTGACAACAGAATCTTGACTTGTTCCAACTTTGCGCGTGCCAAAGTCAACGTCGACAAATTGTGGATCAGCTTTCCCCAAAATTGTCCAGAGATCGTCCGACTTATCTGTGCCGGTTCCACCATTCACGTCGGCAATTACCACATTGTATCCGTAGCTCCAGACGATGTGTGCTCCATCGGCAGAAACTCCCATGCTAATACCGACCATTGAGCCACTGTCGCGAGCGGTGGTAATGATGTTGCCAGAGGCTGCGTCGGTGAGAACAAGTTGCCTAACTGATCCATATGGTTCTACCATTGAGGCCATTGTTCCATCTGGACTGTAGGCGAGGCGGAGAGCGGAGCGGGATGTCGTTTTTTCTCCATATGTCATTCGGACATCTCCACTTCGGAAGTCAGCAATGCCGGGGCGTCCATCTCGCCAGACAACAACTCCCGTTTCATCCGGAGAAAACCGGGCAGCCTTGTATCCGCTAATATTCTTTCCAATAAAAACTGACTGGGGTGGAGTGTTGGTTGCAGTTTCCCAGACAAGCATCGAATCGGAGTCGTTGGGAACAGCCGCGACATATCTCCCAGAGCGAGAGAACGTTGCCGAGTAAGAAGAGCGTTCAGTCAGTCGTTTCGTCTGCGCTCCGGTGCTCCCATTCCAGAGCGTTACGCCATCACGGGCTGAGGTGAGTACAGTTTTTCCGTCGGGAGAGAATTGGGCAGTTGAGATGCCGAGCCGTAAATCTCCAACGGTTGTGATAGTCCGTCCTGTTTTGCTGTCGAGAATACCGAGAACTTCACCTCCATCTTTTATGATTCGGAGGAGAACTTTGTTCCCGTCGGGAGAGAATGAGGATGAAACTGCATCATCCACCATATAGCCGTGGGTGTTTGCTTCGCTTCCCATTGTCCACCAGAGAATCTTTCCACTCTTTGCATCTAACATGTACTTCCCACAGAGAATGTAGCGTCCGGTTGGGTCGTACTCAACACTTGCCGGTGTTGGGTCTTTATAGGAACTGAGAGCGTCGCCGGTTATCATCCAGGTCTTCACGAGCGTGCCAGTTGCTACGCTCCAGAGGCCAAAGTTCCCGGCAGGAGTGCGAGTACCTCCAGACGTAATGATGGTCGTGTCGCCAAGATATCCGGTGATGAACTCTCCCTTCGGGTCAATTCCCCAATGATGTTTCTCCACGGGTAAGGTGGCAACGCGGGTTGCCTCTTTCTCCGCAGTAATTACTGAGACTCGGGCTAAACATTCAGTGCTCGGCGTTCCCGGCACATGCCATGAGTAGAGTCCGCCGGTTACTCCCTCCGCAATAATCGTCCAAGTCCTTCCGGCGTTGATGCTATACTCAAGTCGTACTGGAGTTTCAGGGGCCACGCCATCCCACGTAATCAGCGCACGCTCTCCGGCGTTGAAGACTTCGCCTCCATTCGGGGAGATCAAGTGAATGGGGATCACCTCGTTCTTTGCTCCGCTTCGTCGAGCAACCAGCGTTGTGGCGTAGCAAGAGCTTTCAATCTTCCACTGGCTTACGGCATAGCTACTGGAGTTAGTTCTGGAGCGGACTTTCAGCGTTCGAGATTCGCCTGAACCGAGTGTAATTGGCAGAGATGGTATCTCCAAAGCAAATTCAGTCCCTCCCGGTAGTTGCTCAATTCGGTCGATCCTCACCGGAGCGGCGGGGGCTGTGAACGTTACTTCCCCTTCGCGCATTGTTGAATCGAAGAAGAGTGTTGCTGGCGAGATTGTAAGTCGGGGGATAGAACGATCTGGAGCAGTGTAGCTAAAGTTGTTGAGAAGTGGGGGAGAAGTGTAGGACAAGACTACGCTTCGCTCGGGATCACAATCGGAGCCACTCTGCCAAGTTATCTCACACGGTTGACCACCACGCGCTCTGTAGAGGATTGCGCGGTAGATTGCCTCCGCCTCTTCAACTGTTGTCACGTTCTCGAACCAACCACCCCCTGTCTTCTCTGCAATTTCTTTCAGCACGTCGGGTGTGCGCATACCGAGCGTAACGCAGAAGATCACCCCGTC
This sequence comes from Kapaibacterium sp. (SeqCode), assembly GCA_050248595.1. Lineage (GTDB taxonomy): Bacteria > Bacteroidota > Ignavibacteria > OLB7 > OLB7 > JAGWAZ01. Next base: position 4,848 of record JBFWSB010000069.1, on the reverse strand, counting down.
GATCCGCTTTGCCTCCGCTATAATGGGTTCGGGATTACTCTTACTTAGTCCATCAGTTAGGAAGACCAGAACACGCCGATGCTTTCCCTTCGAGAGAAGGGGGAGTCCTCCGGCGGGAGATGAAAGGAAGGCTGCGTCGTAGTTCGTTCCGCCACTCGGTTTCAGAGTCTCTACTGTTGCCCGCATCAATCTTCGGTCGGTTGTCAGGTCGGTCAGACCATACGCCCTATCGTCGAACGACGTAATCCCACACTCAGATGAGCCTTCCGGGAGTGCGTCGATCCAGGCATCGGCAGCGGCGCGGGCAAGCTCAATGTTCGGCATACGTCCGCCTGATCCCACATTTGCCATTGAGCCAGAAATGTCAATCGAAAGAATTGCTGAGATATTACCCGACGGATTTGTGCCGGGGCAGTTAAAGGAAAGAATTTCCCGTTCGGTTCCATTTTCTACTACCTTCATTTTCTCTTTCGAGACACCTGATACCGACTGACCAGCAAGGTCGAGTAAGTAGAAGCGTGTAGTAATCAGCGGCCACCTGCTTTGGTCAGTAGACTCGACAACAAGGTTGTTTTGTGAGACCGTGCATTCTGGCAGCGCGAAAAAGAAGAGGGTGGTGAGCAGAATGAGCGAAGTATAGAATCCGATGGAAGTGGATCCAGCACGCAAATATCGGGGACCGGTTCGTAGTACGTAAACGAACAGTTCCATAGCTTATAGTTCCGGTTGATTGAGAAGGCGTGGACTCCGTGATGAAGATACGGAGAGTTGGAATTATGTCGTCACGCAAAGCCGATCACGCAAAGCCGCAAAGAGCGCAAAGGAGAATGCGAAACTGTAAGAGCGTTCAGTTATCGGCACTGGGTTTGAAGTCTGCCCACTCATACACTCTCACACTCAATTCAATTCTACAAAACTGGCAACAACTTCTCCCACGAATCGCTTACCGTATCGGCGTGGCGAATGTACTCCCCGAAGAGATCGTAGTCGAGTGAGCCAGTAATTTCTGCTTCAACAAATTCTCCCGGCTTTAAGAGCGTGTTGCTGGTAATGTAGACCTCACCGTCAACCTCTGGGGCATCGCGCTCCGAGCGGCAGAAGTATTCTCCTTCTACTTCTTTTTCCACCAGGAGCTTTTGTGTGGTTCCAACAAGTGCAGCATTCTTTCGAGCAGAAATCTCTCGCTGTGCTTCCATAATCTGCGCAATCCGTTCTTCTTTTACTTCTGCTGGAATTGGATCTTCCATATCGTAGGCCACTGTCCGTTCCTCCTGCGAGTATGGGAAGACGCCGAGGCGATCAAACTCTGCAAACCGAACAAATTCAAGTAGCTCTTCGAACTCTTTCTCTCCTTCGTTCGGGTAGCCTACAATCAATGTTGTTCGCAATGCGATACCCGGAACTTCTTTCTTGATCTGCTCAATCAGATTCATCAGAGTTCGGCGAGAGAGGCCTCGGCGCATTGATTTCAGTACCGGGTCACTCACGTGCTGGATCGGCATATCCATGTAGTTGCAGATCGTCGCCGTATCCCGAATCACTGGCAGAATATCGTGCGGGAAACGTGAGGGGTAGGCGTACATCAGGCGAATCCACTCGATACCACGAACTTCACCCAGCTTCGTCAGAAGTTGGGCCAGGCGACGCTCACCGAACAGATCTTTTCCCCAATACGTAGTGTCCTGACCAACCACCACAAGTTCCCGAACACCTTCGGAGGCGAGGTGTTGTGCTTCGATCAAGATATCGTCGAGCGAACGGGAGACGTGGCCACCACGCATCAGCGGAATAGCACAGAAAGAACAGGGGTTATCACAACCTTCTGAGATTTTCAGGTATGCACTCTTCGAGCCAGGTGGGACGTAGCGCTCCCCCAGCAGATCGAACTTGTGGTTTGGGTTGATTGTCCGCAGGATGTTCGTGAAATCTGTCACGCCGAAGTAAGCATCCACTTCTGGAATATCCCGCTCCAGATCACTCCGGTATCGTTCCGAAAGACATCCGGCAACGTAGAGCTGGCCTATATCTCCCATCTTCTTCATCTCGACAGCATCGAGAATCGTGTTCACCGACTCCTCCTTCGCCATGTCGATAAAGCCGCAGGTGTTGATAATCACCGCGTCGGCTCCATGGGCTTCATCAACGAGCGTGATATTGTTTCGCCGGAGCAATCCCATCAGCGTCTCGGAGTCGACAACATTTTTTGAGCAGCCGAGCGTGACGATGTGGACATGTTTTGAGCGAGAAGAATTTGCAGTTGTAGGCATCGGTATATTCAATATCGGTCAATAAAATTCAAAGCTTCTTTCGACGGGAAACGATCAATCTCCGCAAGTATACTACGTTCAAGCAATCTGTCAACAGCATTTAGCTGAAGGATGCGCTCAGTTACTTCCCCAATCTCACTTTATCGAACACCATTCAGTTTACCGGGCGTTTTACCTTGCAGTAACTGGTCAAGAATAGGTTCAATGTCTGACTGAATGTGCCGATCTGATTACTCAACAATCACCCGTACTTCCTCTCTCTGCGTTGGTGTCACAAGCTCTAAGATGTAGACTCCCGGAGGAAGGTCGAGTTCCGACTCAACACGATAGGAACGTGCCTCCAAATCTTCATTGACAAACCGGTAGGACTCACGCCCCAGCGCGTCGTAGAGCCTCAGACGAGTCATTCCATCCTCAACTAATTCAAACTCTACAGCAATTCTCTCCTGCGCTGGGTTCGGTGCAACTGCTTTGATGCCGAAGTTCCCTGTGACCTGCACCAGTCGGTTTCCGCCAACACTACAATATCCTTTAAGAGTGAAAAGGCCGGGTGTCACGGAGATTCGTGCCCCTCCTGTTGTGAACTGACTCTTTGTCGAAGAGGTGAGGGGAGTGGTTATGTCGTTCCCGAGTAGAACCAGTGCCTCAACGTAGGCGAGCGTTCCAGTGTCGCTTAGTGGAGTTGAACCAACTACAGTAAAAACAATCGAGCCGGTGTCAACTTCTGTCGACGTGACGTTCCACTTCTGCGAGAGGGTTCCCTGCAACACTACCCGTTGTGGTAGGAGCATTGTCTTGTTGAAGTTGACATCAACTGAGTAACTGAGAACACCTGCTCCAAACAGGTTCGTTTTCAACTTCAGTGGAAGCATGATAACCTCACCCGGTTCTCCAACCACATCATCCCAGAATGCTTCTCCAATAATTACGGCCTCCCCTGTTGCTGTAATTGGTAAGTAGAGTGAATCGCATGGAGTTAATCCTTCGGCATCAACAAAAATGCTGTCGATATATGTCAAGGCCGCCGTTGGTGCAAACTCTATATCCACTTCCATCGTGGCGTTCGGAGCCAAGGAGCGTGGTAGCGGAGGACGTGTGGCCACTACGCGGAAAGGCGGGGGGACAACTAAGTTGATTATTGGTACAGTTCCCGTTCCGTTGTTTGTGATAGTGAAAGTTTGCTGAGTTGTACCACCGGGGAATGTCGGCCCGAAGGCACCCCCAGCCATTTGTAGCGACTGCGTCTGGCGAACGCCTTGTACTGGAACGTCGATCGTTCCAACTTCAGGATTGTCGGTCTCCACTTTTACCAGAGCGTTCTTCAATCCATCTGGTGCTGCCGTTGGCGCAAACGTAATCAGAATGGCAACCGAGTCGCCAAACGGTACAAATGGAACCGACGGATCGTCGAGAATTGCGGAGAAGCCAAGGTTCGGAGGATCGACCGAAATACTCCTGATTCCGATGGTTCCCGCGGCAGTGTTCTTTGCCCAGACCGTATCGGTCTCTGCAAGACAGTAGAGGACACCCCCAAAGTCGAGACTACCGGGTTGAATCACAAGGTCTGCGTCGATTGCCTCTCCCCCAACAACGACGCGGATCGTATCCTTACAGGGGAGGTCGAGATAAATTTCGAGGATAGTGCCGGGTGGAATCGATCCGAGCGTTGTTGGCAAGAATTCGATGCTAATGCCAGTCTGAGCTGCAGGGTTGACATCCTTCGGAAAGCTTTCAAATGCTGAGACCGAGATACCGAGCGTTGATGGAATTATTTGCGCTCCAGTGATCCGCATCGGCGTTGCTCCGTCGTTCGTTACCTGAGCGGCAAGCTGCGTTACTGCCCCCACCGGGGCATTGTTGAAGAAGATTGGGTCGGGACTAACCGTATACTCTGCTCCGGTCACTTCACCTCGCAGAATAATAGTGTCACGCAACCCACACGGTTCGGCAGTGATGAAGAGGGTATCGTAGAATACTCCTTTTGTGGTCGAGTTGAAACTAATCTCTCGCTGTGCCGAGCTTCCGGGAGGAATCTGAAATGACCCGAGGGGGATACCAAATTTTCTGTTGGCCGTAGAGGCAAAGGCAGGGGTGACATCTATCACTACTGACCCTGTATTCTCAAAGAGAACATCTGTCTTGGTGAGAAGATTCGGGCATGGAGAGGTCAACGAAATCGAATCTGTCGAAACGCGCATCGCCGCTTCGTCCTGCTTCACGTTGATGTTGAGTTCGATGTTACCTAACGATGCGTTGTTTGTTTTGATAGTGAGAAGCCCGGGTGGAGGAGCACCGAGCACTGGAGTGTAGCTTACGATAACGCGTTTGCTGGAATCGCCTTGAACGAGAACGGGAAAAGAGGCTTGGGATGGTTCCACAACGTTGAAGGGGGGCTTCGGCGTAGCTTCTATACTCAGCAGAATAATTGTCCCATTCCCCTCGTTCGTCAGCGTCAACGTATCGAAAACCGGATTGGGAGAAGGGCAGGCTGGAGCCTGCATCTCCAACTTATCTGGAAAAGTCCTGATTGTTGACTCAACAGCTTTGCCGAGGAGTGGCCAGCAAATTGTGTCGAGGCAAG
>JBFWSB010000068.1:0-15117 GCA_050248595.1 Kapaibacterium sp. (SeqCode) | reverse complement strand
AGGCAGGGCTTCCTCCCGGAGTCATCAACCTGATCCACGTTCCAGGAAAGATAGCAGGTGATATTGCCCTCACCCACCCAGATTTAGCTGGCGTCCACTTCACCGGTTCCACCCGGACATTTCAGCACATGTGGAAGACTATCGGAGAGAACATTGCTAACTACCGAAGCTATCCTCGCATTGTCGGGGAAACCGGTGGCAAAGACTTTGTTTTAGCTCACCCTTCTGCAAACTCAGTTGAAGTTGCCACAGCCCTCTCCCGCGGAGCGTTTGAGTATCAAGGGCAGAAGTGTTCGGCAGCTTCTCGCGCCTACATTCCATCGAATCTCTGGAATGATGTAAAAAAAGAACTGCTGGATGATCTGGCTTCGTTCAAAATGGGAACCGTAGAGAACTTCGGCAACTTCGTGAACGCCGTTATTGATGAGGCGGCCTATAGAAACATCACTGGATATATCGACAGAGCAAAAGCTGACGGCGTTGAGATTATTGCCGGTGGGAACTACGACGAGAGCGAAGGATGGTTTATCGAACCGACAGTAATAGTGGCGGATGATCCGAAGTATACCACAATGTGCGAGGAAATTTTCGGCCCAGTTCTCACACTTCACGTCTACGATGAAAATCGCTTCGATGAAACGCTCAGGTTAGTAGATGAGACCTCCCCCTATGCCCTCACTGGTTCAATCTTCGCCACAGAAAGAACGGCAATTGCCCACGCAACAAAAGCACTGGAGAATGCTGCCGGGAACTTCTACATTAACGACAAACCGACCGGTGCTGTAGTAAACCAACAACCATTTGGTGGTGCTCGGGCAAGTGGTACTAACGACAAAGCTGGATCGAAGATGAACCTGTACCGCTGGCTGTCGGCTCGTTCGATTAAGGAAGCACTTGTGCCGCCTACCGATCACCGATATCCATTCCTCTCCGAGGAATAAAGTCGTGGAGATAGGAGATAGTACACGAAGGGAAGTGGATAGTCGTTGTAACGACCGCTTCCTTTCACTCAGTGATCTCCTACGCGGAATAAGTCTTTGGTTTTTGAATGGGGCATTATGCGGTCTCTACGACTCCTGTATACAGAAGAAGGGCGATTTACACATCAACTAAGCGAGCGCACTAACCAAGAATGGGTTGACGCACTTCAAGGGTCGGAGCGAGAGCAGGCAATTGAAGAATTGCGCCTTGTTCTGGTTCGTGGGCTTCGATTTGGACTCAAGGGAATTTTGGGACGCAAGGGGGCAATCGAACAGATCGAAGATTTTGTTCAAGATAGCCTGCTTCGCATTCTCGATAACCTTGACTCATTTCGTGGAGAAAGCCGCTTTACAACCTGGGCGCAGAAGATTGCAATGCGTGTTGCCTTCTCTGAGCTTCGCCGCAAACAGTGGGAGAACGTCTCTCTGGATCAATTAATCTCTTCCGACTCACGCGACAACTCATCGCCAGTCACTTTTCCTGACTCTGCTCCTGACCCCGAACATATAGCCTCTGGTCGAATGGCTGTTGAACTGGTAAGCAGCATTATTGACAATGAACTAACCGAACTTCAGCAGACAGCTCTCAAAGCAATTATCATCCATCGGGTTCCGATGGATGAAGTTGCACGGCAACTCGGCACAAACCGGAATGCTCTCTATAAACTGCTTCACGATGCACGCAAGAAAGTTCGTACTGAACTTGAAAAGCGTGGGTTGACCCCAGACGATATTTTAGCCGAATTCTAAGAGTGCAAGAGTTTTCTTACTTTTGACGTAAGAATTTCCGCTGAGAGAGAATCTCCTCATCGGAGCAAAAGCATTATGCAATACGAACGCGATTTTTTGAAGATGGTTGTGCTGGCTGCAAAGAATGCAGACCGGCCTCTCGTCACATGTGATGACTGCTGGGAACAGGTCGATCAGTTCGCTGAGATGACCTTGGCCGGAAAAGATGCTGGCGCAGCCTTACCACTGGTAAAGGAGCATATCGAGAAGTGTGGTGAGTGTGCAACCGAGTTTAACGCACTTCTCGACGCACTTCGTGCCACAGCCCGCCTCTCACTCTTCAAACCAGATACAGGTAGTTAGGGAATTGAAGACGAAAATCGAATAGAAACTATAGTAGATAGCAAAAGGGACGGAGATTAACTCTCCGTCCCTTTTTGCACCCGCAATTCCCAACGAATTATCGTCAGAATTGATTTTGTATATCTGAACGTTCTCCTCTTCTCGAGAGAATCTTTGTCCTTGTTATTGAGCTAAGTAAAAGTCGAGCGAGTCGCGAAGATTCTCACCGACGAGGTCAACGGCAACCACAACCCCTTCTTTATCGATAAGGTAGCTGCGTGGAATTCCAACAACTCCGTACAACACGCTGACAGGTGCAGGCTTGTTTGGAGCAGCTTCGTAGACGTTCAACCAGTCAATTCCCTCCTCATTGAGGAACGAGGACCAAGCATCCTTTGTGTAGTCACGCGACACACCTAAGATCACGAAGTCCTGATCTTTATAATCCTGCCAAATATCTTTCAAACTCGGCAACAGAGCGAGGCAGGGGGCGCACCACGATGCCCAGAAATCTACGTAAACAACTTTTCCTTTGAGATCGGCCAAGTTCAGCAACTTGCCATCTGGTTGTTGCAGAGAAAAGGTGGGTGCTTCTTTGCCAATTTCTGCACCCACCGGACGGAGAGTCCCAATAGGCTCGTTTAGGTCGGCATCAGCACACGACCATAGCACCGCGGCTACTGTAAGAGGGAAAATGTATAGAAGAAATTGCTTCATCATACTTTCATCAGGAATTTTCGGAATTCGTCTCTGGTACGTGTTGTTAGGTAGTGTAGAGATGAACAACAGCTTTTCGATCTTACGTTACAATCTCTCCAGAGAGAAGAATCTCAGGAAATATTCTGCAGCAAGTTCTTCCTGACATCAACCAAAATGTAAGACACAAACAGTAGAGAGATTGTTACTTTGATATCCCAACAAGTCTCAGAAAGATGGCAAGAGTACATCGACGCAGACATTCTCTTCCTCAAATAACTCCCTCCACTCAGCAGCAGATTTCGATGAGATGCAGTTGAGAATAATCTCCTTCACCTCCAGACTTCGCTCTCCCTCACACAGTCCATCATCCTCCCCTAACTGAGTCAACCCAGTTAACTCACGGAATCTTGACCAGAATTTTGGTTCAACGCAAGCCATTGCGACGTGGCCTCCATCGGCAGTGCGGTAGATGTTGTAGCAGGGGAAACGTCCGTTGTGGAGGAAGGTGGCTGGAGCGCGCTCTTGCAGACTTGCCGGATAGTAGGCTTCTTGCGCATTATCGACAGCATCCTGAAGCCAGCACCAGTTCTGGATTGGCTGACTATGTCCCCGCTGCTCGAGAACAGTTGCGAGCAGAGTAATAGCAATGTGGTGTGAGAAGAAGATACCGGTAACCGGAAGGAAGGGGGGAGCAATAATGTCGTCAGTTCGATCCAAGATGTGCATCTTCAACAGATTGCTCTGAACGAGTGTGTTCAGGTCGTGAGCTGACTCATCGCTACCACGCCGAAATCCGAGCCTTGTAAAACTGACTCCAGAAAATGTAGTGGCAATTGCCTCTTCGGTTAACCCGAGCTTCTCTTCAACTCGCGGGGGGAAGCTCATTACTACGGCATCAGCAGAATGAATTTCTTCGTGGAGGGCGGCAACATCATCGGCGTTGCCGAAGTCGATTAACCGAAGTTCCTTCGGCTCCTGAAACGCGCGATAGATTTCACTAAAGGCTGGATCCCAACTCCACTTCAAAAATGGGTCGCGGTGGTTACGGTCTTCATACTTTACAACCTCCATCCCCTGCTTGGCTAACAGATAGGTGGCTAAAGGTCCCGGAAGTCGCCAGGTAAGGTCGATAATTTTCATTCGCAGCTACTCCCCCCCTCCTTCCAACGATGTCTCCCCTTTTTCATCCTCGTTACCGATAATATCCCCAAACCAAATCGAAAGTCCGAGCTGAAAGAGACCGAAGGTTCCCTCATCATCATCTGCTGTGAACATATTCGCAATGGTGTAGCGGCTGCTAAGGGTAAACGTCAGGTTGTTCACCGGTGCAAGTTCCAACCCTCCTTCAAATCCAAGGCCGAATTCATTCTCACCTGCCGACACATTTTCAACTCCAGCAATCATGTCTCCCTCAAGCCTCGTAAATGTCCGGTTCACAAAGGTGTAGATTGGATAGACGCCAACATAGGGGCGTACTGTTGAAATTGGAATCGCGTACTCCAATCCAAGGCTTACAGGAATCAGAGTTGTCCCAACCTCGAAGGTAGCCGAGACACTTGTGTCTTGAGCGACACTAAATGTGGTCAACTTAATTTGTGAATTCTGGAAGTATACATAGGAGAGATCGCCAGCCAGACGAAAGCCTCCAAACCCTTTCTTGAACCCAGCCTTCCCATAGAAGCCGATTTCACCACTCAAGTCATCGTATGTCAGGTTCTCTGCATCTTTTCGGAGCAGGTCTTCCAACTCTCCTCCAGCTTTAAAAACATCTTCACCAGTTGAGGCCAAGCCAACGCCGACCCCAACCTGAGATTGAAGCTCAGCAATGGGAAGGAGAAAGAGAAGAACTACCATCCCGACACGATAACGACTGTTGAGGAACTGCATCGAAAATATCTCCATATCTGATTGATCTACTAAAATCTCTCTGAACCTAAGAAAATCCGCAGAGTTTCGGAACATTCAGGTATCGGAGCTGATGAAAAGATGCAGACGATGAAACACCTGAATATTCTTCTATTGTCCGCTGGACTCTTCTGTATAGCGTGCGGAATACTTTAGGTACAGGAGCGAACCGAAGAGCCAGTTGTTGAAACCGACAACACGGGAAACACCACAACAACTAATACCGAATTCAATTAGCGAAGCCGTATGTCTTTTTTCTTCGCCCTCTCCCCCAGCCCCTCTTCCCGATCCTGGTTGAGGGGAGCAACTGTAGAGTATGCACTCCTTTATCTTCGAAAATTCGTCTCCCTTACTTGAATTTAGTATTACTTATCTTTTCGCCACTTCGGATTCGTTAAGCTTGTGAGCACGTGATCCTCCCACTTGCCGTCGATCTGTATGTAGTCGCGGGCATATCCTTCGGGAACAAATCCGAGATGCCGCAACAACCTTCCGCTCCGAACGTTGTGGGGCATATAGTTCGCCATTATCCGGTGGAGATTCCACTCTTCAAACATATATCGGATAGCCTCTTGCAATCCCTCCCTCATGTATCCTCCACCTTCTAATTCTCGATCAACTGTGTACCCCAAGTAGCAGGCATGAAATACACCACGAAAAATCTGGGAGAAACTACAGTGCCCAACAACGTGCTCCGGATTGTCGAGCGGAAAGAGAAAGAATCGACAGGATAACCCGAGGTGAAACTCATCGATGCTTCCCTCTACTTTTACTCTCCAATATTCAGCAGTAAAAAAATCTTCGGGAAAGACCGGGCTGAACGGCTTCAGGTGAAGTCGGTTCCGCTTGTGATAGTCAAGCAAAGAGGGTACATCTTCAATTGTGGGAAGCCTGAGCAGCAAACGCTCGGTTTGAAGTTCTGGAAGTTTCATAGTTCAATTTCCTCTACTTGTCAACTAAAAGATAGGGCTACCGAACGGAATTTCATGGAATCGTCTATAGACTCATCCGTATCTTGGTTGCAGTAGAAAATTTTTGCAGAAGCTGAAAAGCTCTGAACCGAAACGGAATTGCTCACAATTATCGCGACGCTGTGTCTGATCTGATTCTCCACCCAAAAACCGTTGCCCTCCGGAAGAAGGTAGAGGCGTTGCGAGAAGAACTCGCATCTCTACTACGGGAACGTATGCACCTCACCTTCGACGAACTCCCTGCACTTCGCTATCGCTACACAGAAATTTTTGGCCAGCTCGAACGAGAGATTGAACAGAAGACGTTAGAGATGAGTGAACGGAAACGTCTTGTAGAACTCTTTGCCCTGAAACTTGACCGTGGACAGAAGCTCGACCAAAAATTGGTGGAGTTAACGATGAAAGCAGTCTTCAATGAATTCCGGAAATTGCGTGGTCAGGTTGAACGTATAAGCCGTAAGGAAGAAAGTCGACCGAGAGGGGATGGCTTTCGGATACCAGGTTTTGCTGATACGCAGACAACATCAGATCCTGAAGTGCGAAGAGAGCACCTCAGGCGTGAGATACGTGATCTCTATCGGAAACTTGCCAAACGCTTTCACCCCGATAGGGCTGGTGATGGAGATCAACTAACCAGAACCTACTGGGAGATGACGCAACGTGGATATATCCAGAGTGATATTGATTTGCTCCGAACACTCAGCAATGTTGTTGAGACTGATGTTGGCTCAATTGTTAAGGGAACAATTGCAAGCCCGGCTGAAGAGGCAGTGCAACTAATCGAGATTATCGACAGGGAGAAAAGGTACATTGCCGAGATGAACCAGTGTGAACCCTACAACATCCGAGAAAAACTGAATGATGAAAAGTGGGTTGTGAAGAAGAAGAGTGGACTTGAGGATCAAATTGCCGCGCTCAAACGGGAGATTGAGAAATGTGATCGATTCCTTGCTCCAATTATCGGAAACCGAGCTGGTGAAGTTGACATTCAATCGGTTCAAAAAACTTGGAACAGCTTCGTTGAGGATGTCTACCTGAGTGGTCGATTCTGAGCTTCCGCTAAACTGTGAAAGATGTATGTCGTGCAAATAGCTTAATCCCGAAAAGAGTTATGCCGTTGGTATTTTCGTAAGCTCCGTTCGGTATTAACTCGCTTCTCCACACTTCTCGCAAGATTCTTCATTCCGCTTCGCTTCACTCTAAGTGACAATCCTGAATACGAAGACAACTCTGTTCATTCAATTCAACATTAGTTGTTGTAATCGCTCTTCTCTTCCTATCGATCTTCGGCTTTCTACTCTCTACATTGATTCCGAAACTGCTTCAATCACGGCAAGGTACATGTGAACTGTTCCGGCCAGTCCGTATTCGAGCGCATCGGCTATCAGAGCGTGCCCGATTGAAACCTCTGCGACCCCCTCTACAGTTCGAAGGAAGGTTCCGAGGTTGTCGAGACTTAGGTCGTGCCCTGCGTTGACCTCCAAACCGACTCGTCGAGATTGTTCGGCAGCCTTCGCAAACTGAGCGAGAACGTTTTCGAGATTTTCGTTTTTAGCAAAGGCTTCAGCATACGGTTCCGTATAGAGTTCTACACGATCCCCTCCTATCTCTCGAACAAGTTCCCACTCGTCTGAATCAGCATCCATAAAGAGGCTCACGCGACACCCCCACTCTTTCAATTGCGCGATCGCCTCCCCCAACGCTTCACGATTCTTACTAACCTTCCACCCTTGATTGCTGGTAAAAGCACCAGGTTCATCAGGAACCAACGTACACTGTGTAGGGCGCACATCTTCGGCAAAGCGCATAAGTCCGTGAAATGGATTCCCCTCGATATTAAGCTCAGCCTCTGGATACTCTCCCAGAAGAGACGCAATCTGATAGACATCTGCCGGCCTGATATGCCGCTGGTCAGGACGAGGATGAAGTGTAATCCCATCAGCACCTGCTTCCAACGCAATGTGGGCAGCGTGAGCAACATCCGGAATACCGTTTGTGCGAGTGTTTCGCAACGTTGCCACCTTGTTCAGGTTCACACTTAACTTTGTGGTTGATCTCATCAATTCGATATGTTTTGACTTTACCCTACTGCTTCTCAACAAACCCTCAACTTTACGAACTCTATATCCACTCTATCCAAAAAAAAGGCGGGACAATTCCTTGCGGAATCGTCCCACCTTTACTGCTCACTCGAATCGGGAATTGCGGGTTACCCTTATTTGACTATCGTCATCGAGCGAGTCAATACCTCTCCATTCTGCCGCAGCGTGTAAATATACGCACCACTCTGGAGTCCTTCTGTATCAATGCTGAGACTGTGTGTTCCGGCTGTCCGCTCTTCTGAGAGAAGTGTGCGAACAAGCAAGCCGTTTGTGTTGTAGAGGTTGATTTCAACCTTGCCTTCTGCAGGAAGATTGAACGCAATCTCAAAAGCTTCACGAGCAGGATTTGGCACGCTCTGCCCAAGTGCGATTGCACCCGCTGCAATCGCACGTCCAGCGTTGATAGTGCCACCATTCTGAGTAATGCTCGATCCATTTGATGGATCAACAAACTGCGTGCTGGTTGCCATTCCGTTGAGCGTAACGATTTGATCGCCGTTCGTAGCATTGCTGCTGATTACCAGCTTTGCGTCAGAGCCTCCTGTTGCACTTGGTGCGTAGACAATCTCTACAAACTCAAAGCCTCCCGGCGCAATAGTTCTACGATCGAGCGGAGCCATCGTATAGTCAGCCGCACTCGTTCCTTCAATGCGAACGTCTGTCAACTCAACTGGGAAAGTTCCTGTGTTGCTGATAATAGCAGTTCTGCGAGCAATCGTGCCGACAGGAACATTCACACCATCAAAGAGTGTGGCTGGTCCAACAGTCAACAGACGAGTGCCGGCAGTTCCTACAATCTGGGCAGTGATCATATCGCCGCCGTTATATGTGATCTCCATCGTTGCAACACGTGGGCCGGACTGGCTTCCCGCAGCAGGATTCAGGACAACGGCAAGATCAACCATTTCCTCTGGATCAAGCCGTATTGGCAATGCTGGCCACGGATTAGCTGGATCCTCGGCAATCTCTCCTACGTTCGGACCAACAAGCGAAAGTCCCGTAATCTCGATCACCTCGGTTGAAGTATTCACAACGTGAATTGAACCGGATGAACCTGGACCGTCGATAACTGCTGGACCAAGCCGCGCATCTTGTGCGCGAAGATCAGCCTTACCAACTCCATATAAGTTCAAGTAGTAAATGCCCCGCTCAGTAATGCCGTCGATTATCACTGTCGAGTCGTTTGTCTGAAGCATCACCGATGCACGGCGTGAACCGGAACGGTTTGGTGTAAAGCGTGCTTTCACCGTTCCTGAGCCTCCCGGAGGAATCACGTAATCACCGTTGTCCAGAGTGATTCCGTTCATCACTTCAATCAACTCAAACTCTTTGGTATCACCGGTAGCAAGAATCAGGTTGCCCTGGTTGATCCGCATATCACAGTCGCCAGTATTATAGATGGTGGCCTCTCCAATTACCGACTCACCAACCTTCACTGGATCGAACGTTAGCGCAAGGCCGCTCAGATCGCCCTCAAGATTCTTCGCCAGATTACTTCCAACTCCCCGACCATAGAACTCCATCACCATCAACCCTTCTGTTTCGGAGTTCGTCTCGGAACCTTCCATGAAGTTCTCCATTGAAGGGCTGAAGAAGTTGACACCGGTTGTCTGCATGAACAGACGGCTGTAACGTTTGCCCGGACGTTGTGCTACGAAGGTGAGATAGTAGGTTCTACGCTCACCCGGCTTCAACGTCATTGGGAATTTTGCCAAGGTATTGGCAGTTGTCGGCGCAATCCCCGATCCTTCTGCTAAAATATAGTCGCCAGAACGAACCAGATTGCCCCACTCATTCTCAAGCAATGGATACTTCGGTCCTCCCTGCTGAACTCGACTATCAACTTCATATGCGTCGAAGTTGTTGATTGTCACGTCAACCTTGTTAACGTTCTCAATATCGAGACGCAAGGTTGTTGCTTGTTCACCAACGCAGGAAACAACGTTCCGGAAATAGCGACGATCGCTCAAGATTACACTCTCATCTTCCAGGTTGAACTCAACTGCTGGAGCAACACTGAATCCACTCAGCGTGTAGACCCGCTCCTCACCGTCAGCAATCACTGTCAAGGTCGCCTCTTGAGTTCCTGTGCCGTAATACGTTCCTCCGTTGTGTGGCGAGAACGTGACGATAGGAGTAGAGGAAGAACCACCGTCGACGAAGTCGGTTAGACTCATATTTGCCGCGGTTGAATTTCCTTTCTCCGTTCCGGTTACCCCACCGAGACTGATGCTGTATTCATCCAGAGGATCTTCGAGGATGTACTCGATTACCGCTGGCTTCGAAGATGGATCTGTGTTGAAGTTCTCGATTGTAAATGGTGTGAAGTCACCACTCTCATTCCGGTTCACGTCGATGTTTTCCATCAACTTTGCTCCGTTGTTCATACCGGGAGCACCACCTTCTGAGATGTTGGCAATCCAGTCCATACGAGTTAAGCCCGTTGCACTTACACCGTAGGTCAACGTTGTGCCGTTGCTCAGCTTCAGTTGCATCGTTGCGTTCCGCTCACCAATAGCTTGTGGCGTAAAGACAACCTCTGGCGAAACTCTCTCACCAAGATTGACCGTTCCTGGCACTACAGCATAGTCACCAGCTGCCGGTCCACTGAACGTGGCTGAATAGGAGACTGGGTCGCATCCGTTATCTGGATTTGAAAGACTGAATGGATAGAAAGATTCGCTACTTCCACGCATTGTCTCTTTCCCTTGAAGGAGCACATCCAAGTTCTCCATCTCCTCGGTTCCACCCTCGTCGAGGTCACCAGTAACGGTGATTTTCCTGTCGCAAGGGTTGAATGTCCAGATAGAGTTGTCAGGAATTGGCTCGTAGTAGAGCCGGTAATACGTCGATGATGGGCCATTGCCGTTTTTATATACATCGTTTGGAAAGTTGTCTCCGTAGGCACTGAGATAGCGCGAGGTGCTGCTCGCTATACCAATTGCACCAGAGTAGGTAGTTGAAGTCGATGAACTGTACATGCCAGAGTACCAGAATTCAATCTTATTCGACCCTTCATATAATCTTGCCTGATAGCGCAGACCTCTGAAGATCGAGCTGAGACCGTACATACCATACCACTCAACAACCAACACTCTGTTTGGTGCGGAGCCTACAAGTTTGTAGTGGACTTTTGCATCACTGTAGTAGTATGGGCGGAAATACCTACCCCAGTATGCACAGATACTTGGGTGGAGTTCATTGGTATATTCCGGCCACGCATAGGAATAGTAGCCGTAGTAGTAGGCAGTTTTCCCAAGAGTTAGGTGACCAGAAGCATTAACCGAAAAGGTTGTGTAGTTGGTTCCGTCAAAGTTGAACGTGAACCCAATTGAAAGAAGATTTGTGTAGCCATAGTAGCTCGACGTTCTGGAAAAGAGCGTTGTGCTTCCAGACATGTCGTAGGCCGAACCAGTTGAACGAGACATCTGGTAGACATCATCCATAGCAACGCTCGGATATGCAGTCCAGATGACGGCAAGCATCGAGAATAGTAATATCCTCATCAGCTTAGTGGTAGTGTAGTTTGTAGTAACCCGCATTATTCAAAGCTCCTTCTAATTGTGAGTAATTAAGTACGGATAGTATGATGTAGTTTCAAAAAATCGTATGAACACTATCAAGCAAAATCAAAGAACATGATGATACATGGGAATATCACTGCGTGGAGGTTGGGAACTATCTGTTGGTGGTGAAGGGTGAGGACTGTTCAGGAATGGACATATCCTGAGCCACTTTAATCAAGTGCACATGATACGGAACTATACAGATATATGTCAAGAGTTTTCAAGAAAAAACATTTGGTACAAAAAAGGGACACTCTGCAATAGCAGAGTGTCCCTTACACGTAGCTCAGGATTCCTCCCAAGTACTATTCTATGTGATCTACTTTACAAGATCCATCGCCTGTGAAACCACTCCAGAAGCGGTCTGTAGCGTGTAGAAATAACGTCCACTCGAGAAGCCCTTCAAGTCAACGTGAACAACATTCTCGCCAGCTTCTACCTCACCACTTACCAGTGTCTTCACCACTTGACCGTTAGCGTTGTACAGCTTGATCGTCACAACTTCCTTCTCCGGCAGACGATAGCGAATCTCCGCTTTGCCACTGGTAGGATTTGGAGCACTCTGCCAGAGTGCGGTTCCATCGGCCATTGATACTGCTGCGTTAGAAAGACCCAAGCTTGGCCGAACAGCTGTCTGGTCATCACCTGGTGTTCGGGTTGAACCAGCACTTCCTGATCCCCCTCCTTCGATTGCAGTTGCCGTTGCCTCACCACCGAGGGTGATGACGTGCGTGCCGGCTGGTGTTCCGTTTGTTGTGTTGGTAATCACCGTAATCATAGCTGTAGTAACTCCCTGGGCAGTTGGCGCAAAGGTTACCTCAAGGAACTCAGCACTTCCCGGCTCGATTACTGTGCGAGCAAGTGGCGTATAGCTGTATTGATCCATGTTGACTCCGCTAAGCTGTACGCTTTGGATAACAACAGGAAGTGTTCCATTGTTTGCAATCACTGCAAACTGACGACGAATGCTGCCAACAGGCACTTGAATATTCTTGAAGAGTTCCGTTGGAACGATACTCAGTGTCCGCGATCCTGCCAGACCAGTAACATCGATTGAGAGAACGTCTCCATTATCGAGCGTAACCTCAAGAACCGCAGTACGAACTCCAGGAGCACTTCCTGTATTCGGCACCAAGGAAAGACCAAGCTCGAAGTTCTTGCCCGGAGCAACAGTTACCGGGAAGGTTGGCCAAACATTTGCAGGATCTTCGATAATCTCACCTGTGCCAACAATAGTAGCACCAGTAATCTTCACTAACGATCCCGAGTTGTTCTCCAAGACTGCAACGCCAGCAGATGTGGTTCCATCAATCACCGCAGGTGGCAGCATCAGGTTACGTCCTTCGAGGCCGACCTTGCCAACGCCGAATACGTCGAGATAGTAATATCCACGCTCGGTTACCCCCGGAATCACAACTGATGAGTCGTTGGTAACTATCTGGATTGATGCCCGACGTGAGCCAGAACGCTGAGGAGTAAAGGAGACATCGAACGTTGCGCTTGTTCCAGGAGGAAGTACGTAGTTCCCCTTTGCATCCTTTCCGATGTTGGTAAAGCCTGAGACGATCTTGAACTCTGAAACATCACCCGAAACCAGGCGGAAGTCATCGGCGTTGATCAAAAGATCGCAGTCGCCGTTGTTATATACTTCTCCACTTAGGGTAGAAGTCTTCCGTACTTCTGTGCTCGGGAAGACAATCGCCTTCGGCAATTCTTTGCTTCCTACTCCACTTGTGAGAAGTGAACCAAGACCAGTACCCACAAGTTCAAAGTTCAAGATTCCAAGCCCAGAGTTGTTGTTTACATCAAGGCCAACAAAGTTTTCTCCATTCGTTTGGAAGAACGAACGTGCGCGACGCACACCGGAGTTAACTGGACGGAAGCCGATGTAGATCGACTGCGTGACACCCGGTGGGATCGCAATTGGAAGTGTTAACGCATTGCCGTTAGCATCGGCAATAAAGTAATCTGGAGCCGGAATCGGATTGCCGAAGTCGTCCTGCAAGAGTGGGTACGGAGGTGTTCCCTGCTGAATAACTGTGTTTGTCAGGAACGCATCCTTCGTGTTGAGCGTAAATGGCTCGTCACCAATGCTCTGAACCTGAATCTCCAGAACTTCTGTTTCCTGAGCCACACACTTGGCAACGCTACGGAAAATCGTAGAGCCTGCAATCAACGGCTGATTGAGTGAGAAGAACTTTGCCCCTGCACCAGATGAGAAGATGCGGAGTACGAAGGTACGAACCTCACCCTCAGCGTTTACTTCAAGAGTCGCCTCAAGGAAGTTAACGTTGTTTTTCGGGCTGAAGGTAATTACTGGTGAAGATGACGCTCCCGGTAGCACATTCTCGCTCGTGCGGTCAATTTTAAACTGTCCACTTGGATCGGTCAGCTTATACTTGATTGGCGCAGGTGGCCCTGGCGCGTTTGCTACAGCAATTGTGATAGGGGTATAATTTACAGTGGTATTGTTCTCTTGTTTGAAATTCTTGAAGATTGTATCTCCACTTGCTAAGGCTGCTGTTCCACCCTGAGGGATATTACCAATCCAAGTGATACGTGGAATACCTTCTCCAGCTAAGACATATGTCCGAACAATAGCACCAGAATTATCCTCAACCTTCAGCGTCGCGTAGCGAACTCCAATGCCTGTTGGAGCAAACGTTAACGTTGGAATATTACCCGACGCCGGAAGTGTTCCACTGGCAGGGTTTATTGTATACTCGGCGGCTCTCTGTCCGCCAACAGTGTAGGTAAACCCGGTTGCACAGAGATTGAAGAGATTAAATGGTTGGAAGCCTTGTGAACCACTGAGCACAACCTGCTTGCCGAGAAGGAGTGTGTCCCCACTCGCCATCTTAGCGGTTCCACCTTGTGAGACATTCCCAGTAAGACCACCCGGACAGAAGGTGTAGAGCCGGTTGGCAGAAATCGGAGTGCTGGTAAAGCTGATGCTGTTTGCCGACGAAGTTGTGCTGGTCGTGGCCGTTGTTCCCGGCGTCACACTTACGAAACCGTTTGTCGAAGCTATACCAATCGTGGCACTTGTCGAAACTGATATTGCTCCCCACGGACTACAAGAAGAGGTGCTACGTCCGTCAGTCTCGTCATACCAATACTCAATTTTGTTTGTTCCTTCGTATAACCGAATTTGGAATGTTACGGGTGCTCTCCCCCCGTTCCCACCAGTAGTGAATCCCAATTGATCGTAGTCGACAACAAACACCCGGTTTGGAGAACTGCCTGTTGTCTTATAGCGAATGCTACTTGAGGTACACTGCCCCCCGGACCCATCGGTAATGCGCATATCGTCCCAAATTCCAGCAAGGATTGGAACGGAGGCATTGCTTAGAGTGTTATTTGTTGGCGAACTGAGTGTTCCAGTGCCAAGAACTACCACACCACTGTGGTAAATACGAGCCTGTGTGTAGCTAACCCCGTCGAATGAAAAGGAGAATCCGATGTTAACGAGGAATTCTTGATAAGAACTTCCCCATTGGCTACCGGTTCGGTGTGAAAATCCAAGAGTCGTGAACCCCCCTGTATTGCGAGTTCCTGTCCCCTGTGAGAAGATGTAGTTAATCTGGGCAGAAAGTTCGCTTGAAACGAACAGTAGGCCGCAGAGCAAAAGAAGAAGAGCCGTAGCTTTTGTTCTCATAAGTATGTACCCTGAGTTATGTGTTAGAAAATTCTCTAAATATTCTTTTTACAGCAATGGTCATAAGGGATTTCTCTCACAAAAAGAGTGGAAATGCTGGATATTGCCAGCTACATACCAATCTGCACAACCTCCAGTTTCTTCTCAAGGATTTTGTTCAGCTTT